>SUUV01000043.1 GCA_015062345.1 Alphaproteobacteria bacterium
AGTGAATCAACACCTTGTTATGCAAGCAGCCTTGAAGATTTTATATTAGATCGTCCAAATATAAAACTTTGGTGCCATGGTCATATTCATACTTTCTGCGACTATAAAATCGGAGACTGCCGTATCATCTGCAACCCAAGAGGATATGCTAAATATAGTGAAAAAAGCGGTTTCAAGAAAGATTTTATAATAGATATTTAGAATAAAAAATAAAAATCAATGCAAAAATTATGGTTTAAAGCAAAAAAATATGCTATAACACATGTGCATATTCTTTATTATTAAGATAAGTATTTGAAACAAAAGAACTCTATGTTTTTTAATAAAAAAATATTGTAAATTAATAAAATAGCAAGAATAAAGCTCTAATATAAATTAAATTAAACGAATTTAACGAGGAATATAATGAACAAACAACAACTTGCTACAAAAATCTGGGAATCCGCAAATAAAATGCGCTCCAAAATCGAAGCTAATGAATATAAAGACTATATATTAGGTTTTATTTTTTATAAATACTTATCTGATCAAGAAATCAAGTTTTTGAAGAGCCAAGATTATACAGATGAAGATTTAGAAAGCATAGTTGAAGATGACGAAGAAACTGTAAGCTTTATTCAACAAAACATTGGTTATTTCATTTCATATGATAACTTGTTTTCAACATGGCTAAAGAAAAGAAATGATTTTGATGTTTCAAATGTTCGTGATGCTCTTTCTGCATTTAGTCGTTTAATAAATCCCACACATAAAAAAGTATTTGAAAAAATATTTGATACTCTTCAAACAGGATTGAGTAAATTGGGCGATAGTTCAGGAGCTCAAACAAAAGCCATTGCTGGTTTACTTGATTTAATAAAAGACATTCCAATGGATGGCAAACAGGACTACGATGTTCTTGGTTTTATTTATGAATATTTGATTAGTATGTTTGCAGCAAATGCCGGTAAAAAAGCGGGAGAGTTCTATACCCCTCATGAAGTATCCTTATTTATGTCTGAAATTGTAGCACATCACCTAAAAGATAAAAAAGAAATCCAAATTTATGACCCAACAAGTGGTTCAGGCTCATTATTGATTAATATAGGTCGTTCTGTGGCAAAACATATTGATGATGCAAACAATATTAAATACTTTGCTCAAGAACTAAAAGAAAATACTTATAACCTTACAAGAATGAACCTTGTTATGCGTGGAATTTTACCGGATAACATTGTTACTAGAAATGGTGACACATTAGAAGAAGATTGGCCTTATTTTGACGAAAGCGATCCTATTTCTACATATAATCCTCTTTACGTTGATGCTGTTGTATCAAATCCACCTTATTCTCAAAATTGGGATCCATCAAATAAAGAAAACAATCCTCGCTTTAAGGGATATGGTCTTGCTCCTAAGGGTAAAGCAGATTATGCCTTCTTATTACATGATTTATACCATATTAAGCCTGATGGTATTATGACGATTGTTTTACCGCATGGTGTTTTATTTAGAGGTGGTGAAGAAGCCGAAATTCGCAAGAATTTAATTGAGAAAAACAATATAGATGCAATTATTGGCCTTCCAGCAAATATTTTCTTTGGAACAGGCATACCAACAATCATCATGGTTTTACGTCAAAAACGTGAGCGTAATGATGTTTTAATTGTAGATGCATCAAAAGGATTTGTTAAGGTTGGAAAAAATAACAAACTCAGAGCTTCTGACATCAAAAAAATGGTTGATACCGTTGTAAACAGACTTGATGTTGATAAATATTCTAGGGTTGTAAGTCGTGATGAAATCAGAGCCAATGATTACAATTTGAATATTCCTCGCTATGTTGATTCATCCGAAGCTCCTGAAACATGGGATATATATGCTTCGATGTTTGGGGGTATTCCACCGCATGAAGTTTTAGAGTTAAATAAATACTGGAAGGCGTTCCCTAGTTTACAAGAAAATATTTTTGCCCAAAACTCTAGTGGTTATTACTCTGTTTTACATCAAGACGTAAAATCTGTAACAAATGAAAATGTAGATATTGTAAGTTTTAAGAACAAATATAAGGAAGCTTTTTCTGATCTTAAAAACATATTAAAACAACATTTGATTAGCAATATGAACACCGTAAATGTTGCAAAAGAAGAAAATGTATTGAGTGAAAATATTTTTTCTCGTTTACAAAATATTCCGCTGATTGATAAATATAATGCATATCAAATTTTGGATGATGAATGGTTTAAAATTGCTATCGACCTTGAAATTATTCAAACAGAAGGCTTCACATCTACTAAAAAAGTTGATCCCAACATTGTTATAAAGAAAAAGGATGGAAAAGAGCAAGAAGTTCAAGAAGGTTGGATTGGCAGAGTACTTCCATTTGATTTAATTCAACAAACTATCTTGAAAACAGAAACAGATGCTCTTGTCTCAAAAAATAATCGAGTAGCAGAAATATCATCTTTATATGAAGAAATCTTAGATTCATTATCTGAAGATGAAAAAGAAAATAGTATCGTAAATGATGACAAGGATGCATTTGTAGCGGCTGAAATTACTAAGGCGGTTAAACAAATCAAAGCTGAATATAAAGGTGTAAAATTTGAAGAAGATACATATGAATATAAAGTTCTTAAGGTAGCTGATCTAATCGCAGAAGAAAAAGATCTTAAATCAAAAATCAAAAAAGAAACTGCAGATCTTCAAATGAAAACAAAAGATATTATTGAGAATTTGACAGACGAGCAAGTTTTAGAATTACTTGAAATAAAATGGATTAATCCGCTTGTTTCTGCTCTTGATAAACTTCCTGACAGTATTATTCATGAATTGTCTATAAAAATAAAAGCACTTGCAGAGAAATATGCCGTTACATTCTCAGAAGTAGAGGAAGAAATTGTTGATACTGAAGCGACCTTATCATCAATGATTGACGAACTTGTTGGTAATGAGTTCGATATGAAAGGTCTTGAAGAATTTAAATCTTTGTTGAAAGGTGCATAGAATGGACGAAAAATCACTAAAACCACAGCTTAGATTTAAGGGATTCTCTGACGCTTGGGAACAGCGTAAGTTAGATAATTGTACCGACGAAATAGTTGCTGGTGGAGACGTTGATAAAGAAAAACTTCTTTCAAGCGGTACATATCCTGTTATAGCTAATGCATTAACTAACGATGGAATTGTTGGATTTTATAATAATTCATACAGAATAAAAGCTCCAGCAGTAACGGTAACTGGTCGTGGAGATGTTGGACATGCAAAAGCGAGAAGTGTTAATTTTACGCCAGTTGTAAGGCTTTTAACAGTTATTAGTAGACATGATCCTGTTTTTTTAGAAAATGCGATTAACACTTTAAATATTGTTATTGAGTCAACCGGTGTTCCTCAACTTACAGTTCCACAGTTAGGTAAACATGAAATAAAATTTCCTGAAAATATTTCAGAACAATCAAAAATCGGTACATTTTTCTCTAACCTTGATAACCTTATCACTCTTCATCAGCGTAAGTTAGACAAATTAGGTAACATGAAAAAGGCTCTTTTGGAAAAGATGTTCCCTAAAAATGATTCAAATGTACCTGAAATCCGTTTTAAGGGATTTTCTGACGCTTGGGAACAGCGTAAGTTGGGAGATTTTGGTTCTGTTTGTATGAATAAGAGAATTTTTAAGAATCAAACTTCAGAAAAAGGTGAAATTCCTTTTTATAAAATAGGTACTTTTGGTGGACAACCGGATGCATTTATTTCGAGATCATTATTTGAGGAGTATAAACTGAAATATCCATATCCAATTTGTGGAGATATATTAATTTCAGCTTCAGGAAGCATTGGAAGAACCGTAGAATATCAAGGTGAAGAAGCATATTTTCAAGACTCAAACATTGTTTGGTTAAATCATCGTAATAGCATTTATAATCCATTTTTAAGATATTTTTATACCGTTGTAAAATGGAGTGGAATTGAAGGAAGTACAATTAAACGGCTGTATAATGAAAACATCTTAAACACACAGATAACCATACCACAAAAAATAGAACAACAAAAAATTGGTACATTTTTCTCCAACCTTGATAACCTTATCACTCTTCATCAGCGTAAGTTAGAAAAACTCAAAAATATCAAAAAATCTTGCTTAGAAAAGATGTTTGTGTAATTTTTTATGAAAGGAACTCAATAAAATGTCGTTTACAGAGGAAAATAAGTTTGAGGATGCATTAATTGAGATGCTTTCAACAAAAGGATGGGAAGCTGAAGTATTAAACTACCCAACTGAGGAAGATTTAATCCAAAATTGGGCTAATATTTTGTTTGAAAACAACAGAGATATTAATAGATTAAACGACCATCCCCTAACAAACGGAGAGATGCAACAACTTATTGAGCAAATTACGAATTTAAGAACCCCATTTAGATTAAATGAATTTATAAATGGAAAAACCGTATCTATCACTCGGGATAATCCTAATGATAAGTTGCATTTTGGAAAAGAAATCAGCTTAAAAATTTATGATAGAATGGAAATTGCTGCTGGACAAAGCCGGTATCAAATAGCTCGACAACCACAATTTAAGAGTAAATCAAAAGTTCTAAGAGACCGTCGAGGCGATTTGATGCTTCTTATAAATGGTATGCCGGTTTTTCACATAGAATTGAAACGTACTGGTGTTCCTGTTAGTCAAGCATGTTACCAAATAGAAAAATATGCTCATGAAGGCATTTTTACCGGATTATTTGCTCTTGTGCAGATATTCGTTGCAATGAATCCGGAAGAAACAGTTTATTTTTCTAATCCCGGACCGGATGGAAAATTCAAAAAAGAATTTTATTTCCATTGGGCAAATTTTAATAACGATCCAATAAATGACTGGAAAGATATAGCCGCAACATTATTATCCATCCCTATGGCTCACCAATTAATTGGTTTTTATACAGTAGCCGATGCGACAGATGGAATATTAAAAGTAATGCGAAGCTATCAATATTATGCTTCTTCAGCCATTTCTGATAAAGTTGCTAAGATGGATTGGACTGAAAACAATTTATTGGGTGGATACATATGGCATACAACCGGTTCCGGTAAAACAATGACCAGTTTTAAGTCCGCACAATTAATTGCTGATTCAGGCGATGCTGATAAAGTGGTTTTTCTTGTTGATAGAAAAGAACTCGGCACACAATCCTTAAATGAATACAGAAACTTTGCAAGAGCCAACGAAAGTGTTCAAGCAACAGAAAATACTGGTGTTTTGGTTTCTAAATTAAAAAGTGATAAAACAGCTGAAGTGCTAATTGTAACATCTATTCAAAAAATGAGCCGCATAAAAGAAGAAGGTGGTTTGAAAAGTAGCGATATAAGTAAAATAAACAATAAAAGATTAGTGTTTATTGTTGATGAGGCTCACCGCTCTACTTTTGGAGATATGCTGATTACAATTAAGGAAACATTCCCTCATTCTACATTCTTTGGTTTTACAGGAACGCCTATATTAGATGAAAATGAAAAGGATAAAAACACTACCGCAACTGTTTTTGGAAATGAACTCCATCGATATAGTATTGCAGATGGCATTCGTGATAAAAACGTTTTAGGCTTTGACCCTTATAAAATTTTAACACATCGAGATAGAGATTTAAGAGAAGCTGTTGCCTTAGAAAAAGCTAAAGCAAGTACTCCCGAGGAAGCTTTGAGTAATCCCGAGAAAAAAAACATTTTCAATAAATTTATGCGTTTACCAATGGTGGGACATGAAACTCCTGAAGGTAAATACATTAAAGGTATTGAAGATTATATTCCAACGTCACAATACTCTCGTTTAGAGCATAAAGAAAAGGTTGTAAAAGATATAATAGACAATTGGACCACGCTTAGCTGCAATAAAAAATTCCACGCCATTTTTGCCACAAGCGGTATTATGGAAGCAATAAAATACTATAGACTGTTTAAGAAAGCAAATTCTGGATTAAAAATTACCGCTTTGTTTGATCCTAATGAAAACAATGAAAAAACAACAATTGAAAAACAGGATGGGTTGGCTGAAATCATTACCGATTATAATGAGTTGTTTGATCAAAACTTTACCATTCCAACTCATGATAAATTCAAAAAAGATGTTGCTTCTAGGTTAGCTCATAAAGAACCTTATTTGATTATTGAGCGTTTTCCTGAACAACAGCTAGATTTATTAATTGTTGTAAATCAAATGTTAACAGGTTTTGACTCTAAATGGTTAAATACTTTATACTTGGATAAAGAAATTGAATACGAAAGCATAATTCAAGCATTTTCTAGAACAAATCGTGTTTTTGGTGCCGATAAACCGCATGGTACTATTCGTTATTATCGCTACCCCCACACAATGGAAAAAAACATCGAAAAAGCAATTAAATTGTATTCAGGAGATAAACCCTTTGGCTTATTTGTTGAACGACTTGAGTTCAATCTAAATAAAATGAATTCAATTTTTGATGATATTTCCTATCTTTTTGAGAGAGCCAATATTGAGAATTTTGAAAAATTGCCGGCGGACTTATCTGAATGTGCTAAATTTGCAAAACTTTTTAAGGAACTTAACGAATATTTAGATGCAGCACGTATTCAAGGGTTCAACTGGAAAAATTTAACTTATAATTTTGGAACTGGTAAATCAAAAACGACTGTGACTGTAAAATTTGATGAAACAACATACAAAATACTTGCATTACGTTACAAAGAATTACAAACAGGTCCTGGATCCGGAGGTGGTGGGTCTGCACCGTATGATATTGACACGCATTTAATTGAGATTGATACGGATACAATTGATGCTGATTATATGAACACTCGGTTTGAAAAATATCGTGAATCACTTAATCAAACAAATATAACCGCCGAAGAAAAAGAACAAATTTTAAATGAATTGCACAAATCATTTGCTACTCTTTCTCAGGAAGAACAAAAATATGCAAACATTTTCTTGCACGATATTCAAAGTGGTAAAATCACTATGGAAGAAGGAAAAAAGTTCAGAGATTATGTTACTGAATATATTTCAGCTGCCAAAAATGATCAAATTTCAAAAATTTCTCGAGCATTAGGATTAAATGAAAGTAAACTACGTACAATTATGTCTCTTAATGTAAATGAAACAAACTTAAATGAGTTTGGTCGTTTTGATGAATTGCTTGGAACAGTCGACAAACAAAAAGCTAAAGATTTTTTTGAAAAACTTGAAGATAAAAAAATCCCTCTGCCAAAAGTTAATATAAAAACGTATAATCTTTTAAGAGAATTCATCATAAAAGGTGGAGTAGATATTAATAACAAAATTTAACAATCTAAAAAGCCAAGTTAACTTGGCTTTTTTTGTGTTTGCTTTTACTAATTCTTGGGAACAGCGTAAGTTAGAAGATGTTGCCAACAGATATGATAATCTACGAATTCCCGTTGCAGCCTCTGAACGCATATCAGGAGAAACTCCGTACTATGGAGCGAATGGTATTCAGGACTATGTTCAAGGATATACCCATGATGGAGAATTTGTCCTTGTTGCAGAAGATGGAGCAAATGATTTAAAGAATTATCCAGTACAGTATGTAAGCGGAAAAATATGGGTAAACAACCATGCACACGTTCTTCAAGGAAAAAATTCAAACGATAACAAATTTCTAAAATATAATATCTCACAAACAAATATAGAGCCATTTCTTGTTGGTGGAGGTCGAGCAAAATTAAATGCTGAGGTAATGATGAAGATCGAAGTATCTTCTCCAAAAAACACTTCAGAACAACAAAAAATCGGTACATTTTTCTCCAACCTTGATAACCTTATCACTCTTCATCAGCGTAATAATTCTAAGACATTTTTAACGGAGATTTTACAATGCTAAATAAAATAAAAAAAAATGACCTTTTTTGTAACTATTACTATCAATGGATAAATGTTTATAAAAAGGATTCAATTAGAAAAATAACAATGGATAAATATTTAATGAGCCATAAATGGTTATTAAAATTAATTCCAAACTTAAAAATATATCAATTAAATAGAATTACATATCAGCAATTAATTAATGATTATGCAATTTATCATGAAAGACAAACAACTATGGATTTTCATCATCAATTAAAAGGAGCAATTCTCGATGCTGTTGACGAAGGGCTTATAGATCGAGATCCAACAAGAAAAGTAATAATAAAAGGAAAAATTCCTGCTCATAAAAAACCTAAATTTCTGAGTCAGTTTGAATTGCACACGCTATTAAGCAATTTAAGACTTGGTCCGGAATTGAATTGGGATTGGTTTATTCTGTTGGTTGCAAAAACTGGGATGCGATTTTCAGAGGCTCTTGCTCTTACACCAAAGGATTTTGATTTTACTCATCAGCAATTATCAATTTCAAAAACTTGGAACTATAAAGGCGATGGAGGTTTTTTACCGACTAAAAACAAATCATCATCTCGTAAAATTCAAATAGACTGGCAAACTGTTGTTCAGTTTTCTGAACTTTTGAAAGGTATACCTGATGATAAACCAATTTTTACAGATAGGAATGTATATAATTCTACAGTCAATAATATATTGCGAAGACGATGTTCTGCACTAAAAATACCGATAATTACAATTCATGGACTTCGACATACTCATGCTTCGTTGCTCCTATTTGCGGGCGTTTCTATTGCTAGTGTTGCACGTAGACTTGGACATGCAAGTATGACAACTACGCAAAAAACGTACTTACATATCATTCATGAATTAGAAAACAAAGACGTGGATATTGTCATGCGATCGCTTTCTGCACTTATGTAACCTATATTATTTACGCTGATGAAGAGTGATAAGGTTATCAAGTTTCAGAAAAAGTGAAGAAATTTGTTTTTGTTCAGAGTAAGAAGGTATGCAAATTTGTTCGTCTTTTATTGATTGATAGTACAAATGTACAATTGTAAGGCCTTGTGCTTTTTTTGATAACTTAGATCTTTGATTAGGATTACCTTTTGTATAATAAGAAACAAAATTTCCATCAATCTCTTTTTGGGGACGAATTACAAAAACACCACTGGTTTCTGCAGTTTCATCATTTAAACAAGCCGGAGAAATTAACGACAAAGCATCAACAGTAGTTGATTGAGGAAAGAGAATATCATTCTTAAATATCGTATTTCCCTTTTTATTAGTGCGATAAAAAACATCCTTTATTACACAGTCGTAACGTGTATAAAGTTCCCCGTAAAGAACACATTTATATTCACCATTTTCATCCAAACAATCATAATTAAGGTTTCCTCCTGATGACGGATCGCCTAAATCCTTATACTTACGCTGTTCCCAAGAATTAGTGCTAATTTTATTTTTTGCATTTTTTTTCTTTTTTAACCAATAAAACTTACGCTGATGAAGAGTGATAAGGTTATCAAGGTTAGAGAAAAAAGCCCCAATTTTTTGTTGTTCTGAAAAGTTAGCTAAGTTTAATTCAAAGTTTGATAAACTTTCTTTTGTAATGGTTTTAATAGTTCCTCCCGGAGCTTTACGAGCTTCATCAATAAATTTTTCTTTTATTGTATAGGCCCAAAATAATTCATCGGTCTGTACCTTATATTTTTCAAAAATTAATACTGTTCTATCTACAAACGCACCATATTGCGTTATTGCAACACGTCCTATACTTCCTTGTAACGTAACTAGCACAGAGTTTTTTTCTGCAAACACACTCATCTTTTGTGCTATTTTACTAATTTTTTGTTTGGTATCTTCAACCAGGTTCATTGTATCTGTAACATCGGCAACTTGAACAAAAGGCATAGCTTCATCGCCATCATACCACTCTTTTTTCCCATAGGGCTGTGGAAATGATCCTCTTCTATAAAATGCACAATCTTCTAGCTTACGCTGTTCCCAAGAATTAGAAATTTTATATACTGACACACATTTCATCATAAACTGCGTTGTTTCTATCTATCTGAATGATGGTTTCTGGTGTATCTTGTTCATAATCAGCATAGATTGGTTCATAGATTAGGCAAAAATCACCGTTTATATTTGTTGTGCAAGCGCTTAATTCTGTCATCAGAAAGATTAGTGCGCACTTTTTTAGCAACTTTGACTGCATTGTTTTCTCCTTCTAACTGTTCTTTCAAGGCTGTCTCTCTTGCTTGGCGATAACCAAACAAGTATAAAAATAAAGCGATAGCTCCAAAAACCACCGCTCTAAACTTCTTTAGAATTTCCATCATCTTTTTTTCTCCGATTCATTCCGATATCACGTACACCGCTGATACCTAGCATTATTCCAAGACTGGTAAGCAATTGCTCCCAATCCACTAAGTCCACCGCAAAATATGGTGCAATTACGCAGTTATGCAAAAATCCATAACACAAAATCCAACCAATTAGAGGGATCCAACTGCGTTTATTTAAT
>SUUV01000044.1 GCA_015062345.1 Alphaproteobacteria bacterium
CGTTTACGGGTAAGTAGTAACAATTTGCGTCTGGCAGATTTTGAGTGCCCCGTTCAGGGGTTGCCAGTGGTAAAGGCTTCTAGCCGCATATGAAGAACCACGCGTTTTACGCGTGGGTCCCTTTTTTTTTACTGTCCAACTTTCGGGGTACAGTTCAGTTTAACAGAGCGATCAAGGAGCTACTATGAAATATACTAACTATATGTTTGCGCAGATTTTTTCAACAATGCCGCATCAAGAACTTTTGCATTGTCCTTGTTTACTTCTTTTAATAAGGCACTCGATACATTTCCGGTCTTATCAAAACCGTTGGCAATGTTTTTTGCATAGCTCATTTCCGCCATAGCCAGTAACAACCCTGAAGGTTGTCTGTCATAACCGGAAGCACCAACAAAATGACTTTCGCTTATTTTATCCAATCTTTCTGTATATTTACTCATTTTCTTTTACCCTAAATTAATTGGCTTTTGTCTATCATATACACATATTTTTACTTTTGTCAAGTATTTTTCTTTAAAAAATATGCAAAATTTATTTTTACAATCTTAACGCAAATATAATATTTTTGTATTAATCTGTAAAGATAAATTATCAGTAGCTTGTGGAAACTAAAGATATGTCACTGTTTAAATCTATTGCAACCTTTGGGGGATTTACTTTTATAAGCCGAATTACGGGTTTTGTAAGAGATATTATACTTGCCAATTTTTTGGGTGCCGGTGTTTTATCCGATGCGTTTTTTGTATCGTTTAAGTTGCCGAATTTGTTTAGAAGTTTGTTTGCCGAGGGGGCTTTTACAAGTGCTTTTGTACCGATTTTTTCACAAAAGTTGGTCAGCCAAGGCAAAAAAAGCTCATTGTTTTTTGCCTCAAAAGCAATGTCGGTACTGGTGTTTTTTTTAGTGATTTTCGTGGTTTTATTTGAAATTTTTATGCCTTATGTCGTAAATGTTTTGGCTCCGGGATTTGTAAACGATGCCGGAAAAATTGAACTTGCAACCACCCTTTGCAAAATTACATTTCCGTTTTTACTTTTGGTTTCAATTGTTTCGTTTCAGGCCGGAATTTTAAATTCGTTTGAAAAATTTGCCGCTCCGGCATCGGCACCGATTATATTAAATTTGACCATGATTGCATCATCTGTTGTGTTTGTACCGTTTACCCCAACCCCCGCACACGGCTTTGCTGTCGGCATTACAGTCGCCGGAGTTTTAGAAATTTTGTGGTTGCAATTTTTCTTGCACAAGCAAAATGCAAATTTGAAACCCTGTTTTAAGGTGTTCAAAATTTTAAAAGATAAAGAAATTAAGATGTTGTTTAAAAGAATCGCCCCCGGAGTGGTCGGTTCGGGCATTTATCAAATTAATATGGTAGTAGATACCATTTTGGTATCTTTGGTCGGAACAGGTGCCATTTCTTGGTTATATTATGCGAATCGGCTACAACAATTGCCGTTGGGCGTGGTCGGGGCGGCTATCAGTGTGGCATTGTTGCCGATTTTATCCAAACAACTCAAAACCGGTGATGTAATTCAAAGTAAACAAACTCAAGATAAAGCGGTGGAATATGCTGCGCTTTTGTCGTTTCCGGCGGCTGTGTTGATGATTGTGTTAGCAAAACCGATGATAAACATTTTGTTTGAGCATGGGGCTTTTTCACAAGCGGACACAACAAAAACCGCACTTGCTTTAATGGCATATTCTTTGGGTTTACCGTGTTATGTAATTGTAAAAGCCTTAATGCCAAACTTTTTTGCCAGAGGCGACACAATAACACCGGTTAAATTCAGTGCCGTTGTATTTACGGCCCATCTGGTGTTTTCCTTAATTTTGATGCGTCCGTTCGGACATGTCGGAATCGCCATTGCAACAACAATTTCGGCTTTTGTATCTTTGGGACAATATGTATATGGCTTAAAAACAAGGCAGTTTTGGTCAATTTCTTTTGATTTGCTTAAAAAAATCGGAAAAATTATTTTATCGTCAATTATAATGGGTGCTGTTTTGTTTGTGCTGAATTGGTCTTTAGATAATTGGCTTGCCAAACATATTATAATAAAATTGTTTATTTTGGGGGCTATGAGTGTTTTCGGACTTGCAACTTTTTTGTTTTCGGTTACAATGATGAAAGTCTTGGACATTTCTTATGTGTTGAAACTTCTTAAAAGAAAAAGAGGAAATGATGACAATGCAACAATTATGGATAAAAATTAAAGACATACTCGTAAGGTTTTGGGAGTTTGTGATAAAAAATAATCCGTTTATCAGACAGCGGTTCAAAACTATTGCCGGATATGTGCGCCGTTCTTGGAAGTCTATTGCGGTTGTGTTGCCGGTGTTTTTGATGTTGTATTACGGCATCGGCGGATATGTAACAAATAATATCAGCAAGGAAACAACAGTTGAATTTAATGATGAAAAATCAAATTTTTCTTTTATAAATGCAGGTGCATATTTAATTAAACAAGAAGTTGATGACAATATGTGGACATCTAACTTGCCGTTTATTTTTCCGGGGGTGGTCTTAGACAATATGCCCTCATATCAAAAAGGAATTATGCAAGCAGTGAAAGTGTGGGTTAAAAACACTAACAATTATATGCAATCGGAAGAACTTAAAAGTGCATATAAATTGCTGAAATATCCTCCAAACATTTGGATTTTATCCAAAGGAGAAAATTTGGCTTTGGCTCCGTCATCGGGTGCTCAATACAGAAAAGCCAGAAAAGAACTCTTAAAATTTAATACTCAAGCCGAATACGGTAAGCCGGATACCGATTTTGCTTACAATCAGTTAAATATGGTTGAGAAAAACTTAAATAAGGTGTCGGCTGATTTAGAAAAACAAGTGCTTGAGTTTAGTTCCGATTGGGTTGATTTTAAGGCTGATGAAGTGTTTTATCTCAATCAGGGAAAAATTTATGCTCATTACATTATGCTTAAGGCATTTTCACAAGATATAATGCCGTTAGTGACTAAAGCAAAACAGTATGAAAACTTAACTTCAATGTTTAAGGCCTTAGAAGATGCTCTAAAGTTTGAACCATCAGTTGTCAGAAACGGTGAAATTGACAATTTGACTTCGGCAAACCATTTAATGAGCTTAAACTATTACATCGTTAAGGCTACATATTATTTGAGTTTGGTAAAAAACGGTTTGATAAGAGAAAACTAGATGATTATTGAATTTGAAAAAACATCTGATGACAATGTCTGCAATTTTTATCCTGAAAATAATATGTTTGAAGGTGATGCCTTGGATTGCTTTGATACCAAGACAATAAAAAAATCGCCTTTGGCGGAAGCTTTGTTTGATATCAAAGGCATTGAAAGAGTGTTAATTTCCAAAGATATGATATCGGTTAAAAAAAATAAAGATGCTTTATGGGAAGATTTAAAACCGCAAATTATATCAGAAATTCTCGATTTTATTGTTACCGGTGCTCCGATGGTGCTGGTTGAAAAAACGGAAAATGATGACGATATTTTGCAAAAAGTAATATCTTTAATTGATGCCAGAATAAGACCGTTATTACACAGAGACGGCGGGGATATTGAAATTAAAAATTTTGAAAACGGAGTTTTAGAAGTAGAACTCACCGGAAGATGTGCCGCTTGCCCGTATGCAATGCGCACCTTAAAAGACGGCGTTGAAAAAATATTAAAAGCCTATATTGTGCAAATTAAAGAAGTTAAACCATATCAAAACGAGTAGAGCATGAAAAAGACATTTTTTACATTAATATTTTTGGGTGTGTTTTTGTTAGTAGCGCAAGTTCGGGCTTTTGATGCAAAAGATTTTATTATTGACAGCTCGGGGGTATATGTAAAAGAAACCGATGTTAAAAATTTGCAAGAATTGTTTGATAGGCTTGAGTTTCCGCAATATTTAGACCCTGATGATAATATATATCCCAGAATTTTCGTGCAACAATTTCCGTCAGGTTATGTTGAGTTAGAAAGTAAAACCTATCGTAATGAAATGTTTATTAAAATTTTGATGCCGTTGGTGTTAAAAATAAACCAAGAATATGAAGATGAGCACAAAGAATTATTAGCCATTGAAAAACGGTTTAACGAGCAGAAAGATTTTAATCAAAACGATAGTTTGTATATAGAGCAGTTGGCGCAAAAATATGAAATTGCCACTCCGTATAAAGACACCAGAAAGCATATAATGCTCTTAGAAGAACTGCTGTTAAGAGCTGACGGCATTCCACCCTCAATTTTGATTGCAGCCGCAGCTATTTATACCGATTGGGGAACATCTCGTTTGGCAATTGAGGGCAACAACTTGTATAAAGCCAAAAACTGGTACTCCGATGAGGGATTAAAACCGCTAAGTGATGACAAAGACTATCGTTACAAAGTATATAACTCTTTGGAAGACAGTATCCGAGATTATATTCTTCGGGTCAATCAAAATGTCAATTTCAAGGCATTTTGGCAGGCTCGTCAATATGCCAGAAAAAAACAAGAAAAATATGATGATATCATTTTGGGCAAGCGCTTGGATTGGTCTTTTGTGTTGGATAATAATTTGAAAAATTATGCCGGTTTATTGGACTATACTTTAACATATTATCGAATGCACTTGTTAGACGGAGCAATAATTGATGCCAGATATGACCTTGAAGATTGAGCCCATATTGTGCCACAAAGGCACAATGAACAACTACGCATATGTTATAACCGATAAAAAATCGGGAATATCAGCTGTTGTTGATGCCTCTGAAACCGAACCCATTGTTCAATATTGCGAGAAACATCAGATAAAACCGGAATATGTTTTGACTACACATCATCATTTTGACCATGTGGGTGCTAATATGGAGCTAAAAGAAAAATATGGCTTAAAAATTGTAGCACCGGACATGGAAAAACATTTAATTGAAGGGGTTGACATAGCGCTCAAGTCCGGTGATGAGTTTGCTTTGGGAGAAAGCAAAATTCAAATTATTTTGGCATCAGGGCACACCAAAGGACATATATTGTACTATTTTGCCGATGAAAAAGTGTTGTTCACAGGTGATGTGTTGTTTAATTTGGCAATTGGCGGTTTGTTTGAAGGCACACCTGAAGAAATGTTTGCTTCGCTTGAAAAAATAAAACAGCTTCCCGATGATGTCAATTTTTATCCGGGGCACGAATATACCGAATATGGGTTACAAAGACTGTTAAATAATCCGACAGATGAAAATATGGAATATTTGCGATTAGCGGTTAATCGTTTGCAACAAGGCAAAAGTGTTTCACCGATTGCTTTAGGACTTGAAAAAAAGTGTAATCCGTATTTAAAAATTGACTCATTAAAAGATTTTGTTCGTTTGTTTTAAGGAGCTAAAATGTATTTTAGTTTGAATAAAAAAATATTTTACACAATTTTCGGGTTGATGATTTTTACATCTATGTTGTTTTTAATGTTGTTTTTAGGCCTGTTTGGAGAAAAATATACAAAAAATCAAACTCAAATACTTATGCGTAATCAATATATAATCAGTTTGTTGCATGAAAATGTTCAATTGCAAAGAGAATTGGGCCGATTGAAAAATAAACCGTTTTTGGGGCAAATTATAAATGAAAAACAGGAAATATTGTCAAAAGAAAAAGAAATTAATGATAATTTAATACAAAATTATAATGAAAAACATGTGGCAATTATTGAGGGCTCAAAAATTATCGGATACGGCTTTTTATTATCACTGATTTCAATTATAATTTTAGGATTTTTGTTACAAAAATGGGTGGCAAATCCAATTAAAAAACTTACCGTATTAAGCGCACAAGTGGCTAAAGGCAATCTTTCAAAACGAGCTCAAATTGATAAAAACCAAGTGTTTTATGATGAGTTTGATACATTGGCTAAAACATTTAACGATATGCTTGATAATATTGAAGAAAATATTGCTGAAATTAAGAGCAAAGAGTTGTTTTTACAATCTTTGATAGACGGTATTCCCGACGGCATAAAAGTTATTGATAAAAACAATAATATTATCTTGGCAAACAAGGCTTATTTTAAGCAAATAGGCAAAAAAAATTATGACATCAAGCCAGAAAATTTGTACACATATGATTATGACATTTTAAAAGAACTTAAAAACGCAAAATCCAAAAGAGTTAATATCATTCAAAATTTTGACAACAAGCCGTTGTCAATTAATGCCGCACCGTTAAACTTGGGACAAGATAACAAAGATAATTTTTATGTAATTGAATCTATTCGTGATTTAACCGAAGATGTGAAGTTTTCACATGAACAAAAAATTGCCTCATTGGGCTTTTTGGCCACTTCGGTTGCGCATGAAATGAAAAATAATTTAGGCTCAATTAGGATAATACTTGAGGGCTTGCTTGAGAATTATGCCGAAAATGATATTCAAAAAAAATATCTTAATATGATTTATAATCAGGTATTGATGAGCATTCAAATTCCTGAAAGATTGTTAAAGTTAGCCAGAAACAGAAACGATGAAAAAGAAGCAATTGATATTGAGAGCAATGTTGATGAGGTGTTGTCATTATTGGATTATGAGGCAAAACATAACGGAGTGACAATTAATAAAAATTTTGAAAAAATCAACAGCTCAATAGTCGGTAATGAAACTGACTTTAAGATGATTATGCTAAATTTAACTCAAAATGCCATAAAAGCCATGCCGTCGGGAGGACATCTTACCATTAATGTCAGTAAGGATAAAAACAATGTTATGGTTGAGGTTAAAGATTCCGGCGTCGGTATAGAAAAAGAAAAACTGCATCACATATTTGAGCCGTTTTATTCAGACGGTAAAAGTCGTCGTCATCAGGGCGCAGGCTTGGGCTTGGCGATAGTAAAATCTTTGGTTGATAAGTTTAAGGGGAGCATTTCGGTTTCCAGCGAAATCGGAAAAGGAAGCTCGTTTATAATAAAATTTCCCAAAAACAAAAGAAATAATTTGCAAAATTAAAAAATTAAGTATATACAGGTAAAAAGTTTTATTTAATATTTACAAAGGGTTTTTTATGAGTAAAGAAGAATTGCTTGAATTGACGGGTGAAGTGGTAGAAAAATTGCCCAATGCAATGTTCCGTGTAAAACTTGAAAACGGAGTGGAAATTTTGGCGCATACAGCCGGTAAAATGCGTAAGTTTCGCATTAGGGTTATGGTTGGCGATAAGGTTGATATTGAAATGACACCTTATGATTTGACCAAAGGACGCATTACTTTCCGTCACAAAGATTAAAATTAAAAAAAACTTGCTTATGAGCAAGTTTTTTTAATTTGATATTATAAGTTGTTACAATCGGTATGTTTCTTTATATGTTCATGTTCCAAACTTAAAGATTTTTTCATGGCTTTAACCAATTGAGTGGATACATCGTCCATTTTTTTAGTGGTGAGTTTTTCCTCTTTATTGATTTTTTCAATAGCTTCATCAAGAGAAATCACATATCCTTTTTGGTGACATAAGTCAAAAAGTTTATAACAATCAGGGCGTCGTTGCTTGTCAATAAAATTGCCGGTATATACCACACTGGGGATTCCTAAAGCCGCAGCATCTGATGTGTATGAGAAACTGTCATGCGTGTTGACCACAAAATCGCACACATCTAAAACAGCCGGATAAATATTGCCTATATTTTTGGCTTGGTCTTCAAATTCTTTTTTATATTTACCGTTATAATTTCTGAAATTTTTGGCTTCATTTTCATCTTGAGCAATTTTTTTCGAATTATAAAAATCCATATGAAAAGCCTGACATTTTTCAAACAAATAATCGGTAACATCAGATGGTGTTCTCGGAGAATTTGTAAATATGACATTATAGCCCTTTGACTTAAGTTTAATGGCAGTTTGAAACAAATTTTGCGCATCTTGAATGTCAAAACCGATAGCTCCGTTATCGGTTATGCCGCCAAGAGAAAACAGCGCATTCTTTTTGCCTTTTTGTTCTTGCAAAATAAAATCTTTTTGATAAAGCAAATTAGAGCTTAAAATTTTTTTAAATGATTTATATTTGTGTAATATTTTTTCGGCTATGGGCTGATGTGCCAAGTTTTTGATAGATGCCCATGAAATGTTGCTCGGAACTCCGAGAGTTTCAACAACTTTTTCTTTTAATGACAAATTTTGCGCCAAGAGTTTTTCATCTTCGGCAGATAAAAGGTGTTTACCGATATGAATGATATCAACATTTTGATAATTATACAAATTACTGCCCATGGCTAAGGTTTTTATATTAACACCTTGTTCCTTAAACGCATTTTTAAGACTTAGAGCCAATTTATCAACATCTGCATTTTCATTTTTACCATGAGCATGGTCAATCGGCAATACAACAAAATCAGGTGCTGATTCATTAACCAAATAATCAGCTACCGCCTTTTTAACGGCAATGTCAAATTGTTCATCAGATTCAAAATTTTTAGGGTGTAATAATCTCCCGTCACCGGCTTTGAGCAAATCTTTACGAGAGACCGGAACTTTTTGCCCCGATTTACGATTTTTTGAACCGGTAAGTATAATGCCACGCATTTGGTTGTTATAGCCTAAACCTTCTGTTTCTATGCCGATAACTTTCATTTTGTACCCCTTAAAATAAATACTGACTTAAAAGATTATATCACAATTTATTAAAAAAGAAACAATTTTTTATCGCCTTAAATGTTTTTGCTTAGTGTAAAACAATACCAAGGCTTGATAACAAGCCTTGGTATATACTTTATTATATGTCTTACAGAGCCACCAAAGGTATAGTTAGATAGAGTTTCCATACCAACAAGTGTGGTTAAACCGAAGGATAGTAACCTTCGGTTTAATGGAAATATCTATTCATAAACAGTAGATACGGTAAATGTACCGGTGTAAGTATCTGCTGCCACACTGGGCGGAATATCTAAATCAGCAAATACATTAAAACCTGCACTGCCACCACGAACAGTATGTATATTAGACACTTCGATGGTTTTTGAAGGATCTTTAGTTCCTTTTAGGGTAATAGCGCTTGTTGCATCAGATTCGTATATATTCTGTTGGTATGAAGATCGGTTACACCGACAGGTACTGGCATCAGATATAGATAATACATCACCGGAATACTGAGTGTCCGGAAAATCACCATTCAATTCAGACCATACCTTAGAAGCAACATTGTTTTGCTTTACTACAATTGTACCAAAATCCATATCCGAGCAATCCAAACTGCCGGCCACTTCAATTGTAGCACGAGCTGTTACTTCGGCATATTCTGTGGTTGCATTGGCTGTGGAGGCAGCCATCAAAGCCACAGCGCTCAAAAGAAAATATTTTCTCATATGTTTTAATCCTTAAAAATAGTTAAACTTAATTTGAAAAGCTAAAAATCAGCCTTTCATATCGCATCATAAACCGTTTTTTTTTTTTGCAAGTAAAA
>SUUV01000045.1 GCA_015062345.1 Alphaproteobacteria bacterium
AAAAACACCCGAAAGGGTGTTTTAATAAAATGGTGCGAGTAGGGATTGCTAAGCGAGAACAACCGTTGCTCCGGTTGTTCTCGTCTGCAAAATCTTGGAAGATGTTGGCAAGGCAAGATGAAAGCGAAGCAACATCGCAGGCGAGCCTACATCCCCAAGCGAGGTCCCGTCCCCAAGAAGGCAAGCATTGAAAATGCGTAGCCTGATTGGTCAGAGCACAAAAAAAACACCCGAAAGGGTGTTTTAATAAAATGGTGCGAGTAGGGATTGCTAAGCGAGAACAACCGTTGCTCCGGTTGTTCTCGTCTGCAAAATCTTGGAAGATGTTGGCAAGGCAAGATGAGAGCGAAGCGACATCGCAGGCGAGCCTACATCCCCAAGCGAGGTCCCGTCCCCAATCAGGCAAGCATTGAAAATGCGTAGCCTGATTGGTCAGAGCACAAAAAAAACGCCCTAAGGCGTTTTAATAAAATGGTGCTCGGGGACGGGATCGAACCGCCGACACGAGGATTTTCAGTCCTCTGCTCTACCAACTGAGCTACCCGAGCATCGACATTGAGCTCTCTTATAATGTAAAAAAAATTCAATGTCCAGTGTTTTTTTTATTTTTATGGCTTTTTTTAATCAGATTCCATAAAAAATTTAGTTCATCAGCGCTTAAGTCTTTGTAATTGTGTGCAAAAGATAATCCTTTTTCATTTACAATATTTTTTAAAAATATTTGCTTATCAGGTGGATATTTTTCAAAATCAAGCTTAATCGGAAGCGATTTTCCTTTTAATACATCGGCTTCGTTTTCCAATGCTTCAAGTGTGAGTAACTGCTCGTGATACAATGGTGATAAATAATACGAATCGTTGCCTATCTCTTGGCATAAAATGTGCTCTTTTAATATGCTTATCTCTTTTTCAATTTCATCAAGTGTCTTCATATTGCCTCCTGATATTGATATTACTATATCTTATTAATATATCAAGATTAATATTCGGAAGGGCGAAAAAAAGCCTTATCCGGTTGATATTCAAAGACAAGGCTTGTGGATAACTTATTTATAATTTATGAAATACAAAAACGACTTTACCTAACACCGGAACTGCGTTTTTGTCGTTGGTGTGGTACGGTTTATAATTTTGGTTGTCCGAACCGATTTCGATTTCGCCGCTTACGGGTGAGGTTTGAATTCTTTTGACGCATAGATTTCTGCCGTTTTGCAACAAATATAAGCCGTCAGATTCGGGATAGTTGTATGAGCAATCAAACCATACATAATCGCCGGGATTTATGGTGGGGCTCATAATATCGTTGGTGATTTTTACGATCTTAACATTTTTTATGTCATCAACATCAGTATCTTCAAAAATTGATCGACATAACAAATGACGACCCTCGGTGTTTGCCAAGAATTCTTGCTTAGAATCGGCAAACTTGTTATTCAGCACATCTACCGAAACCAAATCATTTAACGGTGTTTGTGCAACCTTTATGATATCCGATATGGCATCAAGATTTGAATTCGGCTCACCGATTGTTTTTGAGGCAATGACCTCATCGTCCATAATTTCGGTGTCGTCAACACCTAACAGTTTGGCTAAACGCATACGATCGATTTCTTTTAATCGACGAGGATATCCGTATTTTACATATTGTTGCAAATATGAATCTTTTCTGCCTATTTTTAACGATGCGTCACGATAATTAAAACCTTTTTGCGTAATTAAACTATCGATTTTTTTTCTGATTTCTTCAATATCTGCCATGCTTTTCTCCTTTTCTTACTCTAAAAAACATATATTAAAAAGAATAATTGTGCAAATATTATTTTTCATATTGACTTTATGAATTATCATACTAAATATCAAGTATATTGATTTTAATATATGGAGGTAGTATGAAGCCGATTAAAAATATAGCAGATGTTGAGGAAGAAATTAAAAAAGCATTGATTATAATTAAGCATATGCCGACGGACGGTCCGAAAAAAGTTCGTTCGCATTGGCCGATGTGTTTAAGTGAAGAAGTGGAAGAACTTGTAAGTTCTCGGCCGATTAAATATACCAAAATATTGCCTGAAGAAATTGATGATATGGACGAAGTTTTGGGCGATTGGATGAAATGCTTGGATTATAATGAGCGCAATTTGGTTATAATGCGTTGCTCCGGATACAGTTGGAAAGTGTTGACCGCAAAACTTAATTTTGCACGAAGTACACTTCATAGTAAATATGTGTTTTATTTGAAAAAAATTTTGCGACATGTTCTTAATAAGCAAAACGAAAACAAAAAGGAGGTAAGATGATATTTTATAAAAAATATTTGCCTCTTTTACAAATGGATAGCGGAAAGTATGACACTTTTGCCCTAACCGGCGGAAGGGGAAGCTTAAAAACAGGACATGTTTGTCGAGCCGTTTTGTGCCAAATGTTAAAATCAAAAAAACGGGTAGCGGTTTTCAGAGAAACCAAAATTTCTACCGAAGAAAGTTTATATATAGAGTTTAAGGAACTGGTTAATTCCGAATTTAAGCACAGAGGATTTGAATATACAAAAAACAAAATTTCAAATGTGAAAACCGGCTCAGAGCTTTTCTTTATGGGTTTGCAAGATAAAAACCAAAACGCAAGAGAAAACTTAAAAGGCTTGGCGCAGGTTGACATCTTAATTGTTGACGAAGCGCAGATGATAAGTAAAGGTGTGTGGCAAATTTTGTTAAAAACCATCAGAAAACAAGGAGTTGTTTTGATTGTAATTTACAATCGCATCAGTGATGATTTGCCGGTTGAAAGTGCTTTGTTTTTAGATTATGAAAACAAAAAAGCACCGCTTAAAACCTATTTTGTTGAGGTAAACTATCCGGAAATTAAGCATTTAGGGGTGCTATCCGATAAGTTTTTGGAATATGCCGAACTGATTAAGAAAAATAAGCCCGAAGAATATAAAAAAGATTATCTTAACAAATCTGATGTTGCCGATGCGGCAAAAGTTGTCAAATATTGGAGCTTTGAAAACATCAACGATGATATTCGTTATTGCGAAGATTTAGACATTTATTGGAGCTTAGATTTTAATGTGAATCCTGCAATGAGCACATTATCGCATTATGACGGCGACAAATTTTTTGTGTTTGATGAGTTGGTATTAAACAATGTTATTACTCAAGATGTTGTTGATGAGTTCATTCGCAGGTATCCTCCGGAAAAAGTTAAAGGCATTGTGCAAATATGCGGTGATGCATCGGGAAAATACAGAAAAACTCAATCAAGATATTCGGATTATGCCATTATAATAAACGCACTTGCCAAAGCGGGCTATCATTACAAGCTAAATTTGAGAAACTTTAATCCGCCGATTTTGGCAAGGGTTAATGCGTTTAACAAACAAGTTTTTTCAGATGAAGGGGAACGCAATATTTTGGTGCATCCAAAATGTAAGTGGCTGATTTATAATATGAAAAACCTAAAATTTAAAGACGGTACATCGCTTATTGACGAGGCTACACCTTCGCAAATTGCCGATGATAACGACAAACTTTACTTGGGGCATATTTTTGATGCAATCAGTTATATGGTTGAATTTTTTAAACCTGTGGTGCCAAAATAGTTAATTATGACAGATTGAATTTATCAAAAAAGCATATATTTGACAGGTTGAAAGTTTAACAACAAAGGAGTTCAAATTATGCAAAAGTTTTATTACGCAGCCGGTGCAATGGTTTTGGTTTTGGGCGGATTGGGCATTTATTCTTCTCAAGCCGGAAACAAGATGATGCAAAATCAGGGCTCGGAATATATGGTAGAAGAAGTTGTTTACAGGATTTCTCCTAAAGATAAGCCAATGGAGCAAAAGAGAGCAAATCCGATGTCTGATTCTGCGGTAAATGATATGAATAAACCAAACCACAAAGGCGGTTTTATGCCACTTCCCGAAGATAAAGGTGTTGAAGTTGCACCGATTGAGAGTAATATGCAAAATCCGAATTTGGAGCAAACTCCGCCTGCGGAAATGATAATTGAAGATAATGTAACCGAGACCATAAACTAAAAAGCAATTAAAACCGTGTGTATAAAACAGAGTAAAACTTTGAGTTTTGCTCTGTTTTGCATTAAATTGATACCCGATTTGTTGTAAATAAATGAGGTTAAAAATCTTAAAATGAAAAAGACAAAAGAAAAAAAGCCAGTGGTTTTGCAAGTATTACCTGAACTTAATCAGGGTGGTGTTGAGCTTGGCACCATTGAAATTGCAACCGAATTGCAAAAACAGGGGATTAAAAACTTTGTAGCTTCTGCCGGCGGTCGCATGGCCTACAATTTGGACAGGATAAAAGTGCCGCATTTTACATTGCCGCTAAAAACCAAAAATCCGATTAAGTTGTGGCTTAATTATCGCAGACTTGTTAAAATCATAAAAGAAAACGGCATAAACATTGTGCATGCTCGTTCAAGAGCTCCGGCTTGGAGTGCATATTGGGCAGCCAAAAAAACCGGTGCAAAATATTTAACCACATTTCACGGAACATACGGTTTGGGTCCTAAAGGCATTAAAAAAGCCTACAACAAAGTTATGACATACGGTGATTTGGTGATTGCCATTTCCAACCATATCAAAGAGCACATTTTGAAAAATTATAAATGTGATGAAAGCAAAATCAGACTCATTCATCGTTGCGTTAATATGGAAAATTTTGATATAAACAACATCAGCGCCGAAAGAATGATTAAATTGATGGAAGAACATCATTTGCCCGAAGACAAACCGATAATTTTGCTTATCGGTCGTCTAACTCGTTGGAAAGGACAAAAACTTTTGATTGAGGCCTTAGAAAAAATCAAAGAAAAAGACTTTTTCTGCGTGTTTGTCGGTGATGACCAAGGAAGAACTTATTATACCGAAGAACTGAAAGAAACAATTGTGCAAAAAGGTATGGAAGGCAGATTTTCGTTTATCAGACACATTTCAGATGTACCTGCAATGATGATGATTTCAGATGTTGTGGTATCGGCCTCAATTGAGCCTGAAGCATTTGGACGCATTGCCGCCGAAGGCGAAGCTATGGGTCGAATTGTTGTTGCTTCTAACATTGGCGGGTCTTTGGAAAATTTGGTTGACGGCAAAACCGGAAAACATTTTGTATCAGGTGATGCTCAATCTTTGGCAGAAGCTTTAACTTGGGCTTTAGAGCTTTCAACCGACCAAAGAGAAAAAATCGGTAAAAATGCAATTGAATATGTTAAAAACAATTTCACAAAAGAAATTATGTGCAACAAAACTATTGCAGTTTATAACGAATTGGTTAATATGTAACAGCTAAATAATTTTTAAACTAAAGAAAGAAGGAAAAAATAATGGTAAAAATTACCTTGCCTGATGGCAGTGTTTTAGATATTAAAGGCAATATCTGCGGTTATGATGTTGCTGCCAAAATCAGCCAAGGGCTTGCAAAAGCAGCTCTTGCGGTTAAAGTTAACGATGTGTTGCAAGATTTGACAACACCGATAACTACCGATTCAACAGTTACCATTATTACCGCAAAAGACAAAGACGGATTGCACATTTTGCGCCATTCGGCTTCTCATGTGATGGCTCAAGCCGTGAAAGAACTTTGGCCTGATGTTCAAGTTACAATCGGTCCTGCCATTGACAACGGTTTTTATTATGACTTTGCTCGCAAAGAGCCGTTTAAGGTTGAAGACTTTGAAATTATTGAAGCCAAAATGCGAGAAATTGTAAAAAGAGATGAAAAAATCGAACGCATTGTGTTACCTCGTGATGAGGCAATTAAGTTTTTCAAAGATTTAGGCGAGCATTATAAGGCTGAAATTATCAATGATTTGCCCGAATCGGAAATTATATCGCTTTATAAACAGGGAAGTTTTACCGATTTGTGTCGCGGTCCTCATGTGCCGTCAACAGGCAAAATCGGAGATGCTTTTAAGTTGATGAAAGTTGCCGGCGCATATTGGAGAGGCAATTCCGAAAATGAAATGTTGCAACGCATTTATGCAACGGCTTGGGCTGATAAAAAAGACTTAAAAGCATATTTGGAGATGCTTGAAGAAGCTGCAAAGCGTGACCACCGAAAGCTCGGTCGGGAAATGGATTTGTTCCACTTTGAGCCTGATTATGCCCCCGGTGCTGTTTTTTGGCACGATAAGGGATACAAAGTTTATCGTAAGTTGATTGAATATATGCGCAATCGCCAAGAAAATAACGGTTATACCGAAATTTCGACTCCGTCGGTTATGGACAGATGTTTGTGGGAAACTTCCGGTCACTGGGACAAATATGGAGCGCATAACTATTCGGGTACAACCGAAGATAACAGATGTTTTTGCATTAAACCGATGAACTGCCCCGGCGGACTTTTGGTCTTTAAGCAAGGTATAAAATCGTATCGTGATTTGCCGATGCGTGTGGCCGAATTTGGAAAAGTAAACCGTTATGAAGCATCAGGTGCATTAATGGGCTTAATGAGAGTTCGTGAGTTTACGCAAGATGATGCTCACATTTTCTGCACACCTGAGCAAATGGAAGAAGAATGCATCAGAACATTAAAGCTGATTTTGGACATTTATAAAGACTTTGGTTTTGAAGAAGTAAAAATTTATCTTTCGACAAGACCCGACAGCATTTATCGAATCGGCTCCGATGAAATTTGGGATTTATGTGAAAATTCGCTTGCCAATGCGTTAACTTCGCATGGATACGAATATGAAATCAACCCCGGAGAAGGTGCATTTTATGGTCCGAAGTTAGAGTTTATCCTAAAAGATGCCATCGGTCGTGAATGGCAATGCGGAACAATTCAGGTTGATATGAACTTGCCTGAAAGGTTTGACATTTCATATATCGGTGAAGACGGTGAAAAACATCGTCCGGTGATGTTACACCGTGCGTTGTTCGGATCAATAGAGCGCTTTTTGGGCATTTTGATAGAAAATCATGCCGGCAAGTTGCCTTTGTGGTTGTCGCCCGAACAAGTTGTTGTCGCTCCGATTGTTAGCGAATTTGACGGTTATGCAACTGAGGTTGTTAAGGCATTGAAAAAAGCCGGTTTAACTGCAAAGGCTGATTTGCGCAATGAAAAAATCAACTATAAAATCAGAGAACATTCGCTAGCAAAAATTCCGGTAATTGCGGTGGTCGGTGCCAAAGAGCAAGAAAACAAAACGGTTACAGTTCGTCGTTTGGGCTCGGATAAACAAGAGGTTATGCCTTTAGATAAGTTTATTGCATCTCTTGTAAGCGAGGCAACAATGCCGCATCTGGGCGAATAAGCTTAAGTTAAAAGAAAAAAAACCTTTCAAGTTTGGTGCTTGAGAGGTTTTTTTGTGAATGTTTTATGGTTTTGTCAAAAAAGTTCTTGATTTATAAAATCAAGTGTGTTACAACTTAGGAGTATTAAAAATTATCCAAAAATTATTTATATGAATGAAATTCTTACACAGAGCTACATTGCGAAGAAAGTAGCAATGCGCCATCCTGAGTTTGCACATGCAAAGAACACAATGAGCAAGACCGAGTATCTGTTCTGGGTGATGAACAAGAGAGCAAGTATGTTCTCATCGGAGCTGTTGGAACCTGCAAAAGCCGCCATTATGCGCCGCTATCGCATCAGGAAACACAAGATGCTCTACAAGGACCCGACATTCAGACAGTGGGTAACAGATGTACTGGGAGCCTATCAGCAACACGATATCCTGAACTTCTTTTCAGAGAAGACCGGACTTTCGGCAGAAAGAATTGCTGCGGCAACCATAGGCGACGGAACAATTAATATACCGTATCTGCAGTCACTGGTTGAGGATCTTGAGCAGGTTACCGGCAAGGAGCTCTTGAATAACGACGATGTCTTTATGTGTCCGCTGGCATATCTTGATGAGAACATCACCTATGCAGAGCTTGCAAGCTACTTTGCAGCCTCCGGCAATGACCGTGTGGAGTTGTGCAAAAGAAAGGCAAATGTCAGGTAAACAAAACAAAGGGAGCTTTAAGCTCCCTTTTTTGTAGAATGATATCAGATTATTCATTTGGTTTTATAATTGTAATTGTTGCGGAATAATCACCTCCAGATACATAATTTTCTGGAATATTTAAACGACCGCTAAGATAATTATCAAATGCGTGTAAAGTTACTGATGGCAAAAGATCGCCATCAACACCACCATCAAGCTCTATTGTTTTGCCGTTAAGATTTTGTGGAAGATTAAAATCACATGAACCAGCATGTGAGTTTTCTACACTTACAACACCTGATGATTTGTCAGAAATAAATCCGTCCTCAATCATGTCAACATATTGTTCACCGGTAGCATTAGCATCAATTACAACTTGACCAAAAGAAAGGTCTTGCGTGCAATTTATTTTTGTTGCATATGTGATATTCACTGATATATCCATGTTTGCGTAATCGGTTGCGGCATTTGCGGATGTTGTAGCCAAGAGTGCAACTGCGCTTAAAAGAAAATATTTTCTCATAATTTATTCCTTAAAAATAGTTAAACTTAATTTGAAAGGTGCAAAATTTACCTTTCAATACGCATCATAAACCGTTTTTTTTTTTTGCAAGTAAAAAGAGTCTAATTGTGGGTTTAAATCAAAAATGAGGTAGAGGTGTCTCTCTCATCACCGTCATACCAGTGCCCAAGCTTTAGTTCGGAATAGACACCGGTATCTAAGGGAATAATTTAGCTATATTATCACCTGGACTCCGGCATCAAGTGCCGGAGTGACAGTTAGGGGCGGTTTCAAAGTATGAGGCTTAAAACAAAAATCTTGTGTTTTTTACTAATTTGAAGATCGCTTAACCTCACATTGAAAATGCTCTTAAGGGGTGACTTTGTTTTTTACAAATCCTGAATATCTTTGATACTGATAATAAGCCGTTTATTAAACCTCAAACAGATTTTACACAAACTATCCAGATGCATTTCGCCTTTGCCGATAATCCATCGTTTGAGTTTCAGCTCAGATACATTTGCCATTTCGGCCAACTTTTCCAAGCTGATTTTTTCTTCGATACTGATACGGCAGATTTGTCTTGCCACACTTTGGATTAATTTTTTGCGATAATTTCTTCTGATACTTAAATTTTGTGAATATTCTTTTTCAAAGTTTTCGGTTGGTTTAGTTTTTTCCATATTTTTAGCTCCTGTTTTTTTTAAGTTAACAAAAACCGCCCCTAACTGTCACTCCGGCACTTGATGCCGGAGTCCAGGTGGTAATATAGCTAAATTATTCCCTGGATACCGGTGTCTATTCCAAGCTAAAGCTTGGGCACCGGTATGACCGTGATGGGAG
>SUUV01000006.1 GCA_015062345.1 Alphaproteobacteria bacterium
AAAAATCCTTTCCTATCTTTGGTGACTTCTTGCAGGTTGTCCCCTCTACTATAGGAAAGGATTTTTATTATGTAAAGCTATAAGCTTTCCCGTACCACCGGCCTAGCCGGTGGTTTTATATTTACAAGAAAATACCGCCTCTAAACAGAGGCGGTATTTTTTTATTCCAACAACCAGTCTATAACATTTATAATTTTGATACCATCTTCCAATGTTCCGGTTTGCAAAACATCTGTTGTTAAAATTACTTTTGGATAACTATCTCCGATATTTCTTAAAGCATCTAATTCCCGTTCACGAGTTGCTTCATTAGTAATCATTTCGCTAACTTGATAATATATTTTATCATCACCTTTGATTGCGATAAAATCTATTTCTTTATCTTCTATTTTACCAATATAAACCTTATACCCACGACGAAGAAGTTCAAAATATACAATGTTTTCAAGAATTCTTCCGGTATCAGATACTTTACTTAATGTGTAATATCTCAATCCGGTATCAACCATATAATATTTTTCAAGGCTTCTTAATAGTTCTTTTCCTTTTATATCATATCGTTGTGCAGAGTAAAAAATAAATGCTTTTTCCAGTAAATTCAGATATTCTTCAACAAAGGCATTGTTTTTACTGCTGATACTTTTATCTGAATATAGGGTATTGGTTATGCTGTTTGTACTACTGCGATTTGCAATATTATCAGCCATAAAGCGAATTATTCTTTTAAGCACATTAACATCTTTATTATTTGAATGTGATAAAATATCTTTAATCAATACGGTATTATATATTCCGTCTAATGTTTCAGAAACTCTTAATTCATCAAAATTACAGTTTATTAATGGAGGCATTCCACCAAATTTCATATATTGTGCAAATTTTCTCTCTACACTCAAATTTTCTGGAAAGTCATAAAATGTAAGAAATTCCTTAAAAGATAAAGGATACATCTTAATTTCTATATATCTTCCGGAAAGAAATGTTGCCAGTTCAGAAGAAAGCATATAAGCATTAGAACCTGTAAGGTACAAATCTACATTTGGCTTTAATCGTAATGAAGCGGCTACTTTTTCCCAAGATGGAACTTTTTGAATTTCATCTAAAAAGATATAAGTTGGCTTACCTTTATTGGCTTTTATTTTTTCTTCCAATATCTCATTAAGCTTTTCTGCAGTCATATCTTTATATTGCATATCTTCAAAATTTATTGAGATAATCGAATTTTTAGCAATACCATTTGCTGTTAATTCTTCTGCAAAATATTCTAAAACTTTAGATTTTCCACAGCGTCTGATACCTGTAATAACTTTGATGGTGTCAAAATTATCCTTCCAAGCTCTTAATCGTTCTAAATATAACGGTCTTTCTATTAAATTCTGTTCTGTCATGGCAATCTCCTTTATTTTAAGTATAATCAAAAAAATATATTTTTCAATAAGTTTTTAAGAAAAATCTAAAAAACTTTTTAAACTGATGCGTTTTTTAATTTATTTAAGAAATTAAACCAATCTTCAAATTAGTAAAAAATCATAACTTTGTTTGGCTATCACCTCATTTTTGATTTAAATTCACATTTAGACTCTTTTTACTTGCAAAAAAAAAAAACGGTTTATGATGTGACATGAGAGGTCAATTTTGCACCTTTCAAGTACATTTAAACTTAATTTTTGTAAAGGAATTAAAAAATGAGAAAATATTTTCTTTTAAGCGCTGTTGCACTACTCGCTGCAACATCTGCAAATGCAACCACCGATTATGCCGAAGTAACAGCTAAAGCAACCATTGAAGTGGCTAATACTATTACTTGTAGTGACATAGATTGGACTACAACTGTTATTAAACAAAACAATAAAGCTTTTACTATTGATTCAACATACCCTGATGTAGTTCCGACAGATGTTATAAGTAGTGATTACGGCTATATCAGCAATTATGGAACTCTTGTGTGTGAAGGAATTGGTGCAAATGCCACTGCAAACATTCCATCTTCTATTACATTAAGGGCTGAAAACGGCAACACACCTCTAACTGTTAGACCTTTTAGTGGTGCTGTTGTAGATGAAGATGGTCGCTTCTATGCACCAACTTACTTAGATGTTCCTGAAAAGGTTACAGCCGGCAACTATGAAGCTAAATTTACTGTAACATTTACTTACTAATACTTTAAAAAAATATCGCCTCTAAATAGAGGCGATATTTTTTTATCTTCTTTTGGTTTTTTTATATTTGACGATATCTGCCATATCAACCGATTTTTTCTTTAATTTTTTAGATTTCATTTTTTCTTTTCTTGGCATATCATCAGCTTTTTCCAACAACTTATGCGAATTAGAATAGTTTTCATCACGAGGGGAAAAGCGTCGAACATTTGCCACTTCACAAATTTTGCGAATCGGCTCATAGTCTTCGGTTACTTCCCAAAACTCTCTTAAGCCTTCTAATGGCACATCTCTTTCGGAAAACGGATTCGGGCTGATTGAACGAACTGCATACCAGGTAAGCGGGGTGAGTTTGGGCTCAATGTTTGAAATTTTGCCGTCAACAACATGAACACCCTCTTTATTTCCAACCAAATGTGATTCTACACCAACTTCTTTCATAGCTTGAGCAGTGTCACCCAACTGGTCGGGATTTCCGTGAATCGGGACAACCGTTACATCTTTAACCGAAGCTTTTACATCTTTCATCAGGGCTTTTAAGGCAGTTGCGTTTACATGTCCTGAATCTTGCATTTGCACTTCTTCAAAATTACCCACTTTTTGTGCTGACGGGCTCATCACCACGGTTGCACCTTGTGCAGCCAACATTTGGAGCATTTTAGGTCCGGTTTTGCCGTTGATTTCATCAATTATGCGCTGACGAGCCAGTACCAAAACTTTTTGGTCAACTCTGAGCACAGGGTGTAAATCAAGCGCCATTTTAGTAGCCGAAGACATCGGAATCGGCGAAATTTCATCAACTCCGACATTATACTCATAGTTTTCCAAGCCTTGAGCAAAAGCGCCGGTGCAAACAACATATTTTTTCTTGATTTTATCATCGGCTAAATATGCTTTTAAATTGCCTTTATATAAAACATCTTCAAAATCATTAAATCCGCTTAAAAACATTGCATCTTTAACAAGTGTCAACCATTTACCGTCCAAACAGACCTTAGTGCCGAGTTTTCTGGCAACTTCTATATCAATGGCGATGTTTTGCACGCTTCTTGAAATTACCGGTGATATAATTACCGATTTTTGTTTGTTTTTCATTACGGCATTATAAGTGTTTTCAACCGCTTGTTCAAAACCGATACGCTCTTTGCCAAACGGCGATGTTGAAGTAGAATCCAAACACATTAACACCGGAGATTTAGCCGATTTTAAGGTGTTAATATAACTGTCTTTGTTGAAAGATTTTCCTACCGGCATTTCTTCTTCGGTTAAAAAGTCACCATTGTTCATAATGGCCGAACACGGTTTGCCGTCATCATATGTTTTGGTAAAAAAGCCAAGCGAATCGATAATGCTATGGCTGACATCAACCGCTTTAACTTCCATATTTTCGCTGATTTTTACGGTTTCACCGCCTTTAATTCTTTCAATATCGGGTTCGGAAACACCTTCTTCTCTAAAGGCCAAACGGATAAAATTGCGTGAAAAACCGCTAGTTTTAATCGGGGGGAGTTTGTAACCCATTTTGGCATAGTTGATAAGCGCTCCGATGTGGTCTTCATGCGCATGAGTGATAAACAAAGCTTTGACCGGTTTTAAGGCTTTGGTTTCAACCTTTGTGTCAGGGTCAATGCGGTCAAAATATTCATCAACATTGGGCATTGCAGCGACAAATCCGGTTTCATACGGGGTAAAAATTGAGCCCAAATCAAACATAACAACATCGGTATTGCCGTTTTTGTCTGTATGTTCAATTACCGAGCAGTTACCGCCGATACGGTCTTTGTTTACACCACCGATAAATTTTACGGTCGTTTGCGCTTTTTTAGTTTTTGCCATTTTTTAATCCTCGATTTAAATTTGATATGTCACAGATAATACACCTTTTTTGACAAAATACAACTATTTTTTACATTTTACCTTGAATTTTTTCAGATAAAGCATATTTGCATTTCAAAGGAGAAAAAACATGAACAAAGTTTTACGATTTACATACAGTTTTGCCGCAGTCGGAGTGACCGCATTTGTGGCTGCACTTTTTTCAAATCAAGCCATGCAGACTTTTTATCCGAGTTTAAATATGCCGCCTTTTTCACCGCCTGATATGGTATTTGCGCCGGTTTGGTCGATTTTATACACTTTGATGATTATCTCATATTATATGGTCTTAAATTCATCAGACACAATGCGAGTTCAAAGTGCAAGTTTGTTGTTTTTAGGACAACTGTTTTTACAAATGTTGTGGTCATATATGTTTTTCGGCATTGGCTTTTACAGTTCGGCAATGGTAGTTATGGCTTTGATGATATGGACGGTTTATAAGATGATTGAACGCTTCAAAACCATCAATGAAACTGCCGGAAATTTGCAATATCCGTATCTTTTATGGCTTATTTATGCCGCATATTTAAACCTTGGGATTGCTTATTTGAATGTAAATTAAAATTTTGCTAGACTTTGCCCAAAGATTGCTTTATCTTTAAGCGGCTAAAGATAAATAATTTTTTGGGAAGAAAAAATGACTACCAGTGTAAAACAAATCAGAAAAACTTTTTTGGATTATTTTGCTAAAAATAATCATAAAATTATTCCGTCATCTTCTTTGGTGCCGGATAATGACCCGACATTGATGTTTACCAACTCCGGTATGGTTCAATTTAAGAACATTTTTACCGGCAATGAAACTCGTGATTATACTCGAGCGGCATCTTCCCAAAAATCTGTTCGTGCCGGCGGTAAACACAATGACCTTGACAGTGTAGGATATGATGTTCGTCACCACACATTTTTTGAAATGCTCGGTAACTTTTCTTTTGGTGACTATTTTAAGGAAGAAGCCATAAAATATGCTTGGGAGTTGGTTACAAAAGAGTTTTGTTTGCCTAAAGACAGATTGGCCGTAACCGTTTTTCATACCGATGATGTGGCACGCAATTTGTGGAAGAAAATATCCGGTCTTCCCGATGACAGAATTATAAACATTGCAACCAAAGATAATTTCTGGCAAATGGGTGATACCGGCCCTTGCGGATATTGTTCCGAAATTTTTTATGACCACGGCCCCGAAGTTTGGGGCGGTTTACCCGGAACACCCGAAGAAGACGGCGACCGATGGATTGAAATTTGGAACTTAGTGTTTGATGAATTTGAAGATTTGCCCGACGGAACACGCATTGAACTCAAACAAAAATGTATTGATACCGGTATGGGCTTGGAAAGAATTTCGGCCATTTTGCAAGGTGTTCATTCTAACTATGACATTGATTTGTTCAAAAACTTAATTGCCGATGTTTGCAAATTTGCCGGAACGGATATCGAAAACAAAAAATTTGAATCGTCATACAATGTAATTGCCGACCATTTGCGTTCGTCATCGTTTTTGATTGCCGATGGCGTTTTGCCGTCTAATGAAGGCAGAGGCTATGTATTGCGCCGTATTATGCGCAGAGCAATGCGTCATATTTATATGCTTGGTTGTCACGAACCGATGATGTATAAATTGTTGCCGTCTTTACAAAGAGAAATGGGTGAGGCATATCCCGAACTTTATCGTCATGAAGCCTTAATCAGAGAAACAATCAAGGCTGAAGAAACCCGTTTCGGTCGCACTCTGTCAAAAGGATTAAAACTTCTTGAAGATGAAACCGCAGATTTAAAAGACGGTGATGAGTTAAACGGACAAACCGCATTCAAACTTTATGACACATACGGTTTCCCTCTTGATTTAACCGAAGATGCCTTAAAGCTCAAAAACATTAAAGTTGATACCAAAGGCTTTAATGAGGCTATGGAAAAACAAAAAGCCGAAGCCCGCAAAAACTGGGCAGGTTCAGGCGATGCCGGAGTTGAAAAAATTTGGTTTGAATTGCAAGAAAAACTCGGTGTTACCGAATTTTTGGGTTATAACACCTTAAAGACCGATGCTCAAATTTTGGCTTTGGTAAAAGACGGCAAAGAAACTCAAGAAGTTTGCGAGGGTGAGTTTTATTTAGTTGCCAATCAATCTTCTTTTTACGGCGAATGCGGAGGTCAGGTCGGTGATATCGGAAAAATTATCAGCCCCGATTTTGAAATCGAAGTTATTGATACCAAGAAAAAGCTTGACGGTTTAATTGTTCATGTCTGCAAACTTGCAAGAGGTGTGGTAAAGGTTGGAACAAACGCATCTTTTGAGGTTGATGAAAAAACAAGAAATCAAACCAGAGCAAATCACTCGGTTACGCACTTGGTACACAAAGCATTGCGTACGATTTTAGGTGACCACATTGCCCAAAAAGGCTCACTTGTGGGCCCTGACAGAATGCGTTTTGATGTTTCGCATCATAAACAAATCACCGCTGATGAAATTTTGCAAGTTGAAAATATGGTAAATGAGTCCATTCGTAAAAATATGCAAGTGAACACTGTTATAATGAGCAAAGACGATGCGGTGGAATCGGGAGCTATGGCCTTGTTTGGCGAAAAATATGCCGATGAAGTCAGGGTTGTGCAAATGCAAAACGGTGACGAGATTTATTCTTCCGAGCTTTGCGGCGGAACTCATGTTACAAATACGGGAAATATCGGATATTTTAACATTGTATCCGAATCGGCAGTCGGTGCCGGTGTAAGACGCATTGAATGTGTAACAGGGTTTGGTGCCGAAAAGTTTGTTCAGAGCATTGAAGACAAACTTCATGATGTGTGCAATTTGCTTAAAACCAATGTTAATGATTTAGAAGCAAGAATTGCTAATTTACTTGAAGAAAAGAAAAAACTTGAAGCTGATATTTTTAACTTAAAGAAATCTTTTGTAAGTCATAAAAGTGCTGACAATCAGGATAAAATCGGCACGGTAAACGGCATTAAGTTTGTAAGCAAAATTGTAAATGGCGTTCATCCGAAAGAACTTAAAGCTTTTATTGATGAAATTAACCAAACAATCGGGTCCGGAGTGGTGGTTTTGGCATCTGACAAAGATGATAAGGCCTCAATTGTTGTAGGTGTTACTCCTGATTTAACCGAAAAATATTCGGCGGTTGATTTGGTAAGGGCAGCTTCTGAAGTTGTCGGCGGTAAAGGTGGCGGCGGAAGGCCGGATATGGCTCAAGCCGGCGGTCCTGATGCGTCAAAGCTTGAACAAGCGCTTGAAGCGGTAAAAAATATGATATAAAAACCAAAAAAGGGAGTGTGTAGCTCCCTTTTTTATTACCGTTTGAGTTCAGTATAAACCATAAACTCCGTAGATACATCATCAGACTGAACATCAACAACATCAAGCGGATAATGTTCATCTGCGGCATTGACAATTACATAAAAGATTTCATCATCAAAGACAATTTTTGCCAGCCACTTGTTTTTGTTGCCTTCGTCTTCCAAGCAATAAACCAGTTCGGCTCTGAGGTCTTCTTGCCAATGCGGGTCTTTTTTGGGCTTCAAGGCTAACAAAAAACCGGAAGCACAAGCCAAAAGAAAAATAATAAATGCTATCATGATATAAAAATTTGAATTTGCCTTAAAATATAACAAAGAGCTGTTTTTGTCAAGAATAAAAAACTTGCATTGATGTAAAAAATCGGCTAATAAGTGAGCTATGACAAGATTTAAAATTACAATAGAATATGACGGAACAAACTTAATCGGTTGGCAAAAACAACTTGAGGGTTTAAGTGTGCAAGAATGCCTTGAAAATGCGTTGTTTGCTTTTACACACCAAAATATAGAAATTTTGGCCGCCGGCAGAACAGATGCCGGTGTGCATGCAACTGCCCAAGTTGCGCATTTTGATTTAGATACAAAAATGGAACTGTTTCGATTAAGAGAAGCATTTAATGCGCATTTAAGAGATATGAAATATCCGGTTGCAGTTTTGGACATTGAACCGGTAAGTAATGATTTTCATGCTCGTTTCAGTGCCAAAGGCAGAGGGTATGTTTATAAAATTTTAAACAGACGAGCAAGACCCGTGTTACTTGAAAACAGAGTTTGGTGGGTACCGTTTCCGTTAGATGTCGAACTTATGCGAGAAGGAGCAAAACATCTTATAGGACATCATGATTTTAGTGCATTCAGAGGAGCCGGTTGTCAGGCTTTGTCACCGATAAAAACTCTTGACAGACTTGATATAATCCAAAACGGTGATGAAATAGATTTTATTGTTGAGGCAAAATCTTTTATATATCATCAGGTCAGAAATATGGTCGGAACATTAAAAATGGTAGGAGATAAACACTTTGCACCCGAAGATGTTAAAACCATTTTGGAAAGCAAACAAAGAAAACTTGCCGGAGTTACGGCACCGGCCTCGGGATTGTACTTAAATAAGGTGGTTTATTAGCACCTTGTTTTTTGATGTTAAATCATCTCATCTATAATTTATCTTTGCAAAATTTTTATATAACCTTGTCGCCAAAGGGTGATGTTGCTTGAAAAAACAGGAGCAAAGTCAAGTTGCTTTCCGATTATTTAAAAATTCGAAAGGTGCTTTTTCGACCTGACACGCAGTGCAGGTCGATGCATAAGATCTAAATTTTAAAAAAACAAAGTCACACCTCATTTTTGCGATTAGCAAAAATGTTTATGCGTCTTCGAATTAGTAAAAAACACAAGATTTTTGTTTTTAGCCTCATACTTTGCAACATACCTCCTAACTGTCACTCCGGCACTTGATGCTGAAGTCCGCCTCCTAACTGTCACTCCGGCACTTGATGCCGGTGTCCAGGTTAAATTATATAGCTAAATTATTCCCTTAGATACTGGTGTCTATTCCAAGCTAAAGCTTGGGCACCGGTATGATGGTGATGAGAGACAACACCGCTACCTCATTTTTGATTTAAATCCACAAATAGACTCTTTTTACTTGCAAAAAAAAAAAACGGTTTATGATGCGTATTGAGAGGCTGATTTTTAGCTTTTCAAGTACATTTAAACTTAATTTTTGTAAAGGAAGTAAAATTATGAGAAAATATTTTCTTTTGAGCGCAGTTGCACTCTTGGCTGCAACATCTGCAAATGCAACTACCGATTATGCCGAAGTAACCGCAAGAGCTACAATTGAGGTAGCAGGCACTTTTTCTTGTACTGATTTAGATTTTGGTACACTTGTTTTTAAACAAGGTAATGAGGCTTTTAATTACGGTGTAGATGGATATTTTGGCACAGGAACCTATACACATAAAGACTTGATTTCTGCAAGTAATATTAGTTTTAATTGTGAATTGCCACTTGGCATTTATAATGCCGCGATTACTGATATAACCTTAAAAAATGAAAATTCTGATGAACTCACTCTTAATTTGTTGTTAGGAATGGCAAATTCGTTCTGGTATGAGCCGTTCCTTGAAATCCCTGCCAATATTCAACCGGGTACATATACGGGAACATTTACCATTACACTCACCTACTAAACCCTTTAAACCTATTAAAGCCGGAAGAAATTCCGGCTTTAATCAACATCCATAATTTGAGAGCCTCAAGAACGGTCTTGTATATGCATACTCACATTCCGAGATTGCAACTTCTTTTTCGAGTGCAAAGTTCACTCCCAATCTGACACCGTTAAAAATTTTTTTAGTTGTCCAATATTTGGCATTTTTTAACGGCTCAGCTCCAATCATCTCGGCGGTTTTGTTAAACTCATCAACCACATTAAGCAATTTTTGAATCTGTTTATCTTTAGGAATGCTCCAAAACAAATTGGCAACATCCATTTCATCACACATCTGTCTTGCTTTGATATAATCGGTCTTTTCTATGTCTTTAACATAAACGGCCTCATTGTCAGACTCTATAAAAATCGCAATCGGCTCGGCATTTTCTTGTACATACCACGACTCACCCGTGTCATACAAAACCATTAAGGGTAATTTTGGTTTATCCATAAGCAAACTTTTTACCACTGTTTTACCAAACGAGTACAGTTCGGCTCATAAATTCCAACTTCTTGATAAGTGGCGGCTCTTTCTCCTTTGAGATGAAAAATCAGCACATCATCGCAAGAGTATATGTCCGAACCAAGCGACTTGTCGTGTATGATATAAGGACCGTTAAGTCTGTCGGCACTTACACCATATTTTTTGAGCAAATCAATAACCTCGTTGATTTCATCAATGCTCAAATACATTCTGAGCATATCATCATAACAAGGCAAACTCATTTCTTTGGCATAAGCCTCGTTGGCCATTGAAAGCCCTCTGTATTCGCCCAAGTCTGTAAGGTCTTTGCCGGAATCTTCCAAAGCTATCCAGAAAATTTCCTTACCGCCGAGTGTGGCCGGAATGGAAATTCCGAAAATGCGATGTCTTCTTGCCACATCAAGATATGGCAAAGATTCATAAGTTCCGTTCTTTTTTGCATAGACAATGCCAAGCTTTGTCGGGATTTTTATATTTTCTTCCCGTTTTCTTGCTTTGAGCAAGCTTCTTAAAATTTTACTCATATGACATAAATTTAGAAAGTGAATAATTTTTGATAACTCTCAAATAGTATCACTTTTATTTATTTTGTCAATATTTTATTTCAGGCTTTGGCGATATTTTTCCAATTTTTTTAAGAGCATATTGCGTTTTAAACGGCTGATTCTATCAATATACAAAATGCCGTCCAAGTGGTCAATTTCGTGTTGCAGGACCACTGCCAAATAATCTTCGGCTTCAATTTCTTGTGGTTTTGAGTTATAATCAAGATAACGAACTTTTATGGCATAATGCCTCTCAACATCGGCGCTTTGTTTCGGAACCGACAAACAACCTTCGCAAAACAATATGGTTTCTTCCGATTTATAAACAATTTCCGGATTGACAAGACATATCGGATTTCCACGCTTATATTCACCGTCAACTTCTTTTTGTTCGGCATCAATGACAATTATGCGTTTGGAAACACCCACTTGCGGAGCTGCAAGCCCTACTCCTCTTGAGGCATACATGGTTTCAAGCATATCGTCCAAAAATTTTTGTATCTCGGCATCAACTTTTGAAACACTTTCGGCTTTTTGTTCCAAAATCGGGTGCGGATATTCGTATAATTTTAATACACTCATTTTTTTACTTTCTTAAACTCTGACACTATGCGCAATTTGGTCTAACAAAGCATTAACCATTTTGGGCTCGTTTTTGTTAAAAAACGCATAAGCCAAATCAACATATTCTTGTATCAAAACTTTTGTATCAACATCTTCGGTGTTGGTAAGTTCATAAACCGCACACAAAAGCAAAGCTTGCAATGTGCCGTTCATTCTGTCAAACGACCATTTGTCATTTAAAAACAGGCTCAAAGATTTTTCCAATTCTTGCTTTTTGGTATGTACACCTCTGACAACTTCTTCAAAATAAGCCGTATCAATGGGTGAAACTTCAAGCATTTCTTCACTTTGAGTAATATTGTCTTCTTCAATTACAAAGCGACCGACTTTGCCCAAAATAAAATCTTCAATAACACTGTCAACCGGCAGTTGTCCATACGCAATCATATATGTAGCTTGAACAGAGGCCAAACGAGCTCCTGATTTGCGACGAATTTTTTCAGATACAAATTTAGTCATTTTTTAATCTTCCTTATTTTGATTTTCCAAAACCGGTTTTGCCAGTTTATCAATTGTTTCCACAAAATCTTCAAAATCTTTCACTTCTTTAAAGTCTTTATAAACCGAGGCAAACCGGATATAAGCAATGTTATCAAGCCTTGAAAGAGAATCCATTACCGCTTCACCTATGGCCTCGGTTGAAATTTCACTTTCTCCGGAGCTTTCAAACTTTCGTTGAATATAGTTTACAAGTTTGTCAACTCTTTGCGGTGATATAGGTCTTTTTCTGACGGCAAGCTCCACCGAACGATACAACTTGTCTCGGTCAAAAGGTGTTCTTTCACCGTTTTTCTTAACAACTATCAGTTCCCGAAGTTGCACCCTTTCAAAGGTTGTAAACCTTGAACCGCATTCGGGACATTCTCGTCTGCGTCTGATTGCCGAATTGTCATCAGTGGTGCGAGAATCTTTAACGGTTGTATCTTCTTTACCGCAAAACGGACATTTCATTTTTATTTTCCCTTATTTAGCAACTCTTGTGTTACCTGATAAAGTTTTGAAGAATATCTTGCTCCCTTTATAAGGACAATATCATCTTTTTGCAAGAGTTTATTTAACAAAAATTGCGCCAACTCATCTTTGTTTTCAAAATAATATTTTTCTTTATTATCCGATACCTGACTTAGCATATCTTTCATCTCGGGGCATACACCGACCACAACATCTATATCAGAATTATTAACCGTTTTGCCGATTTCAATGTGCTTTTGTTGAGAAAAACTGCCAAGTTCGGCCATTTTGCCCAATACGGCAATTTTTCTTGAAGTTGTTTTAAGGTTTGAAAGTGTTTGTAAGGCAATTTTCATAGCCTCAGGTTGTCCCGAATAGCTATCATCAATTAAGGTATAAAAATCACCGTTTTCAAGTTTTAGTTTATGATGTTTTCCCCTGCCGTCAAGTGCTTCAAAATTTTTAATTTCGCTTGCCGCTTTTTTAACATCTAAGCCCAAAGCCAAAACAACTTGTAAACTGCACCAAGCATTATATAAGTGATGTTCACCGGCAACAGATGTTTCAAAGACAACATCAGGGATATTGTTCTTGCCGAATTTTACCACATTTGATGTATATTTTTTTGCGGTTTCTTCCAAGATATCGGCAAAATTTGTATCTTCGTTTATAATGGCGATTCCGTCAGCCTTAAGGCTTTCAAAAATTTCGGCTTTGGCATGAGCAATATCTTCAAGCTCATCAAAAAACTCAATATGCATCGGATATACATTGGTCACAACGGCAATATCGGGTTTGACATATGATGTTAAGCGAGAAATTTCGCCTTTTGCACTCATACCCATTTCGATTATGGCAAAATCAGCACTCATATCCAAATTGCACAAACTTTCCGGCACACCAACAAAATTGTTGTGATTGCCGATTGTGGCATAGGTTTTACCAAACTTTGAGAGCAAAAACTTAATTTCTTCTTTGGTGGTCGTTTTACCGGCACTTCCGGTTAAGCCGATAACTTTTCCCTTAAAACACAACCGATTATAGGCACCTATTTTTCCATATGCATCTAAAGTGTCATCAACTACAATTTGTTTATTTAAAGGCACATTGTCAACCAAATGATTAACAATCACCAACTTACATCCGTTTTTTACAACATCGGCAACAAACTGATGAGCGTCAAAATTTTCACCCTTAACGGCAATGAAGACATCGGTTTTTGAGCAAGTTCTGCTATCGGTTGAAACGCCCTCGATTTCTACAAAATCAACTTGTTTATCATATCCCAAAATTTGAGCAATTTTTACTGAACTTATTTTTTGCATAACATTCTCCACATACAAATTGTAAGCAGTATAAAAAATTGCCGGTCCGATTGCAAGCAAAACTAAAAAACGGTTATCATTTAATGGTTAAAAATCGGATTGTTCCTTGACCTTAGTTACGATATATCGTATAGATTGTAATAAGTATTTAACGGATAGCATATTATGAAGAATCAAATTGTTGTTAAAAATGCGCAAGATAAAAAAGATACTCTTGCTACCATTGTGGTTAAAAATCGTCTAAAATTTAAACCGAAAGTATCGGTTATTGTACCGGTTTACAATGTTGAAAAATATTTACCGCAATGTTTGGATTCTCTTATTAATCAAACCTTAAAAGAAATTGAAATTATATGTGTTGATGACGGCTCAAGCGATAATTCTTTGAACATATTAAAACAATATGCCAAAAAAGATAAGCGCATTATGGTTTTAGCGCAAAAAAATCTGTTTGCCGGTGTAGCCAGAAATGCCGGACTTTCTGTTGCAAAGGGCAAATATGTAAGTTTTTTGGATTCTGATGATTTTTTTGAACCTGTTTTATTGGAAAAAACTTACAAAATTGCGCAAAAAGAAAAATCTCCGGTGGTGATATATCAACATTGTGTTTTTGATGACAAATTACAAGAAAAAATCGGTACTCCCATAGGCATAAACCAAAAATTTACAACCGATGAATATGTTACCGTTTCAACTGCCGACATTACGGATACTTTACTGACAATTTGCAGTCCGGTACCGTGGAATAAACTGATATTAAGAGATTTTATAATACAAAAAAATATACATTTTCAAGCATTGCCGGTATCAAACGATGTGTTTTTTCATTTGTGTACATTGTCCCAAGCAAACAAAATCAGCCTATATTACAAAAGTTTGGTAAATTATCGCTATAATCGAAAAGAATCGTTGTCAAACATCAGAGACAAACATCCGTTGGCTTTTTATGAAGTTTATTCCTCATTTTATAAATTTCTCAAAAAGCATAACCTTTATGATGTTTACAAAAAAAGCTTTTTAAAATCTTTAATTTCATCTTCGTTATGGACTTTGCATAATACAAATACGGCTCATGAAAAAGTTAAAAAGTTTATTAAAAACAAAATAATGCCTAAATATATCAAGCCCAATTTGTCTTTTATTGACCAAACTTCGATAGATAAATTAAATCGGGTATATTCTCCCGATGTTATTGTCTCTTTAACTTCATATCCGGCCCGAATCGATAAAGTACATTCGGTCATAGAAAGTTTATTTAATCAGACATTTAAAGCCGATAAAGTTGTTTTATGGCTTGCTCCCGAACAGTTTCCAAACAAAGAAGCAGATTTACCGCAACAATTATTGGATTTAACGGATAAGGGGCTTACCATAGATTGGTATCATGATATAAAAAGTTATAAAAAACTAATTCCGGCATTAAAAAAATATCCCGATGCCTTTATCGTAACCGCCGATGATGATATCATATATCCTTCGGACTGGCTTTTAAAATTACATCGAAGTTATATGCAAGAAAAAGATATTATATGGGCACATCGAGCACATCGTATAACATATGAAAACACTACACAATTAAAACCTTATAAAGAATGGAATTTTAATGTATATGATACATTAGCAGAATATAAAAATTTTTGCACTACCGGCGGAGGTGTTTTGTATCCGCCAAAGTGTTTTTATAAAGATGTATTAAACGAAAATTTATTTATGAAACTATGCCCGACTGCCGATGATATATGGTTCTGGGCAATGTGCATATTAAATTATAAAAAAATCGGCATAGTTAAAAACAACATGTTAAGACTGTCTTTTACACAAGGTTCTCAAGATGATGCCTTATGGAAAATCAATGTGTTGCAAAACAATAATGACAAACAATTAAATAGTATGTTAATTGAATATCCGCAAATTTTAAACATTTTGCAACACAAAAACTCTTGGAAGGATTATGTGTTTTTCCCTTATACCTTACTTAAACGATATTCCGCAAATAAAAGATTTTTCCGATATGTAACAAACAATATGTGCAAAAACCTTTTATCTTATCGTATTGACTTTAAAAATATTGGTGTTAAAGGCAACAATGTAATTGTATCTTCGGAAAATGCCCAAATTACCAAGTTACATCAATTTAACAATCAACAGGGTTCCGGAAAAATTATTGAAGCCTGTATATCGGCAGATTTAATTAAATTTAAAATTAAAATTGTTAAAAACGGCACATTGCAACTTAAATTCAGAGGTATTGACAGAAGATATCAAGAAAATCATATTCCTTTATGGGTGAAATATGTTTCAATAAAAATAGACTCGGAAGAAATTTTAAAAGAGCCGATTTGTGTATGGCATAATAAACATTTAAAATTTGAAACAAGCGTTTGCGACAATCAGGAAATTGTTTTGGAAATAAGAACTCAACCTTACAATTACAGCGAGGAAAACTTAAAAGACACAATGTATAAATTGGGTTTACTGGATAAGGACAACATAAACAGCAGATTGGTTGATTACATAATTTATCTTTTTAAAAAACAAACTAGTAGCCCCCGCCGGTAGCCTTATAAAAAGCCACAATGTTTTTAAGTATATTTGCGCTCGAATCGGCTAAATCGGTTTGAGCTTTGAGCAAATTTTGCTGAGTTTGCAACAAAGATGAAAATTCTATCAATCCGTTGTCATATTTTTGGCGCATTGAATTTAGCGCTTGTTGCATATTGTAAACCGCATTTTTTAAGGCTTTATTTCTTTCAATTTCTTTTTTTATGCCAACTGCGGCATTATCCAGTTCGCCAACGGCAGTAAGTAATGTTTTGCGATAATTTTGATAAGCCTGTTGTTTGATTTGTTTTTGCAACTCTACATTGTTTGTAAGTTTGTTCCAGTTAAACAACGGCAAACTCAAAGCCGGATTGTAACCGTATGCTTTGCTGTCGGAGTTAAACAAGCTTGACAGATTGTGAGCTTGAACACCGAACATGGCGCTTAAACTCACATTCGGATAAAGCTCGGCAACGGCCTGCCCTATGGCTGCATTTTGAGCCGCCAAGGCTCTTTCGGCCGATTTTACATCGGGACGAGTTCTGATAATTGAGGCCGGTAAATTGTATAATGTGTTTAAATTGTATTTATACACTCGATTTAACGGATTAGAATCGGTTTGAGATATAACAACCGGCAATCTGTCGGGAAGCGTTCCACACAAAACCGCTAATGCGTTTTTTAAGTTGGTTGCATTGTTTTCAAGAGAAGGAATGAGCGCAGTTGTTGTATCTAAGATATATTTTGCCTGATTATAATCGCTTTTATCGGTTAAGCCGGCATCATATTTTTTGGCTATGCTGTTAAATATATCTTGTTGTAATTTTAAATTTTGTTTAGCAATTCGCAAATTTTCGTGCACATTTTTAAGTTCAAAAAATGTGGTGGCGGTTTCGGCCGCAATCAGTGATTTTACATTGCGCAAACTATACAATTGTTGTTCAAACTGAGCCATTGTCTGCTCATTTAGGCGACGGCCTTTTCCCCAAATATCAAGTTCCCACGAGGCATCGAATCCGGCTTGGAAATAATCTGTATCGCTTACAAGCCCGATATTTTTGCTGGGCTTTACATAATCATATTCGGTATTAAGATTTAGCATCGGCAAAAAATTTGTTCTGTTAATTAAGACCAAACTTCTGGCTTGCCTTAATTTTGCAATGGAGCTTAAAATGTCGGGACTGTTAAGTTGGGCATAATTTATCAATATGTTTAATTTTTCGTCATCAAACTCAGTGTACCAATCGTTGGCAATTTTCAGATTGGCATTGTTTAATTTTAAGGCCTCGGCTATTTGTTTATCTTCATAAATTTCGGGCTTAACATAATTTGGTCCGACAGTGCACGAAACAATCAGTATTGATACGGATAACAACAAAATTTTACGCATTTTTTTGTTCCTTTGTAACAGGTTTTTGGGGTGTGAAATGTTCTTTTATGGTTTCAAACAAAGCAAAAAGCGATGGTATAAATATAATTCCGATAACGGTCGCCGCAATCATACCGAAAAATACCGATGTGCCGATTGCAATTTGTGAAGCGGCACCGGCTCCTTTTGCCACAATCATCGGAAACACACCCAGAATAAAGGTTAAGGCGGTCATCAATACGGCTCTGAAACGCTCAGCAGCTCCTTTTTTGGAAGCTTCTAAAATGCTTTCTCCCTTTTGGCGATATTCTTTGGTAAACTCAACAATCAAAATTGCATTTTTGGCGGCCAGTCCGATGAGCATAATTAAGCCCAGTTGTGCATAAATGCTTAAAGACTGTCCCATAAAATGAAGGCCGGCAATTGCACCTAAAATGGCAAATACGGTGGAAAACATTACCGCAAACGAAAGCATCCAACTTTCATATAAGGCAACCAAAAACAAATAGCAAAAAACAAGAGCAAGCGAAATTAAGATAATCGCCAACCCTCTGGCCTCAACTTCTTGCAAAGAAAGTCCGGTCCATGCAATTTCGTATCCTTTGGATAATGTTTGTTTTGCCGTGTTTAGAATGCTGTCAATAGCCGTACCCGAGCTTATACCTTGTTTGGTTTGCGCCGTTATGGCAGCGCTTGTATATTGATTGTAACGATAAACAATTTTCGGGCTGACCGATATTTTCAATTCGGCAAAGCTTCCGATTTTTATTTTGTTACCGTCAACCGAGGATACATACAAATTGCGAATGTCTTCTATGTCGGCTCGATTTTCAAAATCGGCCTGAATTATGACCTTATTGGTCTGTCCGTTTAAGGTGATGTTATTGATGTATCTTGAGCCCAAATTATTTTGCAAAGCCGAAAACAAATTTGATACCGGCACTTTGTATGATTGCAGTTTATCTCGATTAATATCAAGATAAATATGCGGAGTGTCGGAAGTAAAAGTACTGAATGCATATGCCAAATCGGGCGATGTGTTTAATTTTTCCAAATATGTTTGCATTGATTTATAAAGCTCCGAAGGTGTAATTTGTCCTTCGGCCGCCAACAACTCCAAAGACAAACCGTCGCTTTGTCCGACACCCGGAATTGCCGGCGGGGCAAAAAAGTTAATTTGCGCATACGGATTTTTACCAAATTCATTCATAAGTTTCTCGGTAATACTTTCAAGAGAGGTTTCTTTGGTTTCTCTTTCTTTCCAATTTTTTAAGCCGACAACACCCAAAGCCACATTTTCGCCCTTACCGCCCAAGATGCTGTATCCGGCAACCGTAATTGCATAATCCACTCCGTCAATTTTGAGGGCTTTTTCGGTTAACTCGTGCAAAATTTGTTCGGTCTGATTGATGCTTGCCGTATCTTTTAACTGAATGTTGGCAAATATAATTCCTTGGTCTTCTTGAGGCATAAAAGATGTCGGCGTATATTTTAATGAAAGCCAAATTAAAAATATGGTACCCAAAACCGCCAAAACCGTAAACCACAATTTTTGTGTAACAAAGGTTACGGCCGAAAGATATTTTTGCTTAAACCATTCAAGCGTATTGTCAAAATATTTAAAAAAGCCTTTCGGTTTTTCACCGGTTTCCGGTTTTAATAAAACAGAACAAAGAGCCGGACTTAAGGTTAAGGCATTTATGGCCGAAAACACAACCGATGTTGCCACTGCTACCGCAAATTGCTGATAAATTTTTCCGGTTATGCCCGCCATTAAACCTACCGGAATAAAAATAGATAACAAAACAAAAGTTGTGGCAACTATGGCTCCGCTGATTTGTTGCATAGCCTTAACCGATGCCTGATAAGCCCCGAGCTTTTCATAAAGCATTAAATATTGCACCCTTTCTACCACAATGATGGCATCATCAACCACCAAGCCGATTGCTAAAATCATGGCAAAAAGTGTTAAAATATTGATATCAAAGCCTAAAATATAAATAATGATAAAAGTGGCAATTAAGGATACCGGAATGGTAAACAACGGAATTAATGTCGTGCGGATTTTTTGTAAAAATACATAAGTAACCAATACCACCAAAGCAAATGTAATAACCAAAGTTTCTATAATGCTGTCAATGGAAGCGCTTACAAATGCTGTCGAATCGTAAGACACACTCAAATCCATATCATCGGGAAAATGGTAAGACAGGTTTTCAATTTCTTTTTTGATGTTTTTCATAATATCCAAAGAATTTGAATTTGGTGTTTGATTGATGGCAATGATAACTGCCGGTTCATTTTTATAATTAGATTTTAAGCTGTAAATGTCGGCACCTAATTCTACTCTTGCCACATCTTTTAAATATACAACCGCTCCGTTATCACCGGTTGCAACCACAATGTTTTCAAAATCTTCAACACTGTTAAGCAGACCTTTGGCGGTCAATGACAAAACCATATTGGTATCTTTGTTTGACGGTGCCGTTCCGATACTGCCCACAGAGGCTTGAATGTTTTGTTGTTTAACCGCATTGATGATGCTTTCACTGTCCAAATTAAGCGAAGTAATTTTTTTAGTATCAAGCCAGATGCGCATACTATATTGCGGACCGAAAATTTGCACATCACCCACACCTTTAACTCTGGCAAGCGGATTTTGCAAATTGGTGTAGGCATAATTGCTTAAATATAAACTATCAAATGTCTTATTGGGCGAACGCAACACCAAAAGTCCCAAAATGTTCGGGTTTTGGGTAGTAACATCAACTCCTTGCTGATTTACAATATCGGGCAAATCAGATGTAACCTGTTGCAAACGGTTTTGCACTTTAACTTGTGAAATGTCCGGATTGGCACCCACATTAAAAGTGACGGTTAAGTTATAGTTTCCGCTATCATCGGAAGTTGATGACATATAAAGCATATTTTCCACACCGTTGATTTTATTTTCAATCGGAACGGCAACCGTATCGACCAAAACTTCGGCATTGGCTCCGGGGTATGTTGTTCTGACCACAATTTGCGGCGGTGTAATTTGCGGATATTGAGAAATCGGTAAAACCACAATGGCCAAAAGTCCCAATAATACCATAACAATTGATAGAACAATGGCAAAACGAGGTCGGTCAATAAAAAATTTTGCAAACATTATTTTGTTTCCTTATCTTTAAGGTTGGCAAGAGCTCCTATGTCTTTCGGATTTATGGTTTGTGTAATTAAAAAATCGGTTGGCTCAAAGGTGTTTTGCACAATAAAAAAATTGTTTCCGTCTGCCAAAATTTTTAGGTTTTCTCTTGCTATTTTGCCGTCTCTGATAAGATATACAAACGAGCCTTCTTCATCGAGCATTATAAATTCTTTTGAAATTTTAAGCGCATTGTTAAAAATTTCTTTTACCAAAACCGTTACATAAGCGTTGGGCATTAAGGTTTTGCCGATGTTTTCAAAATCGGCATAAATATTTATGCTGTTAGATGTTTTTTCAACCGTATTGTCGCTATATTTAAATGTACCGCTGTTGGGAAAAATTTGACCGTCACTTAATTTTAATAAAATTTCCTGATTGGTAAACATATTTTTTTTTGATTTTTGTAAATATTCTTTATCGGTGACGGAAAAAACCACCCGTATCGGACTTAGTTGAACAACGGAAAACAAAGCCCCCGATGACGGCGAAACATAGTTTCCCTTGGTTAGTGAAACATCTCCGACAATGCCGTTTATGGGCGAGCTTAAAATGGTGTAACCGTAGTTTACTTTTGCGGTTTCAAAGTTTGCTTTTGCTTGCTCCAATGAGGCTTTAGCGCTTAAAAAATCGGCCTTTGCCTTGTCAACTTCGGTTTGCGAAACGGCAGATTTTGCTTTTTGTGTTCGCTCAAAATATGTTTGCGCATTGTTCAAGTTGGCGGTTGCCTTTAAGATGTCGGCATATGCCGCATCAAGCGCGGCTTTATATTCAGATTGCTCCAAAACCAGCAATATGTCGCCTTTGTTGACATATTGTCCGCCGTTTACCATAATTTTATCTATATAACCGTTTATGTACGGCTGAATAAATGCCTCATGTATGGGAGTTATATGACCTATATATTCGTTTATAAATTCAATATCTTGAGCTTTTAACGGCATGGCATTTAGCACCAAAGAGTTGGTAACCGGAACAGTGCTTGTCGGTTTTTCGATTAAAGACTTTTGATGAAAATAAAATGTAAAATATCCGAGCAAAAAAGCCCCGATAATCAGCAATAACATCAGTCCGGAATACACTTTTTTTGAATATTGATTTTCCATTTTTTTACATACCTTACACAAGAGTTGACCTTAAAGGTATAGATAATAAGCAAAGCCAAATATTCAATATAACTGTATTAATAAGTGCTAAAAAGGCAGGTCTCCCTGCCTTAAAAAATTTAGTTTATCTGTTTTTTAATTGTTTAAACTCATTTACCAAATTTTTATAAACAGGTAAGTTTTCTTTAATTAAAGAACATCTGTCAACAATCATTTGTGGAGGAGTATGACGTTTAGTGATTTTTTCACGCTCAGCAGCTCGTTGCAAAGCAATATCAACCGGACAATCAATATAATACATGGTTGTATGATATCCCATCTTTTGAATATTACTTAAAAGTTCTCTATGACAAACGGGTGTACCACCGTGATTAAAGAAGATGTTTTTCTTTTCTTCAATGGCTCTGCGTAAAAGTTCATAACCGGCAATACGAGCCGGTAATTCCCAATTTTTAAACGCTTGAACACTTCCCAATTCTTTAATATCATTGTGATACTGAGGAATTTTTTCCATAATAAAGTCGAATCCGATAAAAAGATAATCTTTAAATTGCTCTTTGTTCTGTCTATAAAATGTAGATTTTCCGGCAGCTGGAATTCCTAACATATGGACAAGTCTAGGATTATCAGATGATGGAGCGTTAAGAAGCTCTTTTTCAATAATCGGATCAAAAATTTCTTGATAGTTATACTTTTCATCATAAGTGTAAGGAACAACTTCTGATATACCTGGGATAATACTGCGAATAGAGTTTGTATATGTGTCATTTTCATTTGCTTTTGCTGATATGTCTTGTATACCTATTATTTGACACAAAGACTTAATGTCATCTTTTAATTCGCCTTTTAAAAACACACTTTTATCTGATACATTCTCATATGAATCATCCGCTAAAATATGGCGACCTGTGATAATTTCCAGGGCTTTTTTATTGCGAAGTTTTATCATATCCATATATTGATGTTTTTCTTTTTCTCTTAAGATTTTTTCTTTTTCAAGTTTTTTTCTATCAATAGGTTGTTTATAATTTGCACGCATTTTTTCAATACGGTTTAGCATAAATTCCTTAGTAGAGGTATCTGCTATTTCAGGAAAATTTTCTCTCAAAGTTGCTGAAATTGGGCCGTTTACAGGAGAACGCGTTATGGATGCGCCATCAAGCATAGCATCAAAATCTTTGGCAATATGTGCTGCTATAGTTTTTAAATCGGCCTTAAGATATACTACTTGATATCCTCTATCCTTAAAAGCTTTAGCTGTTTTAGGATGTAACATAGCTTTACCGCCTAAATTAGGAATTTTGTTATCAAATTCACCTTTTTCAAGCATATCAATAATTATAGCCGATTCTAAATCTCTAAAACAAGGTTCTCCGTATTTTTTAATAAAATCATTGGTCTTTATAATAAGCTCAAAATCTTCTTTAGCAATGTGATAATCTTTCATAAATTTTTGTATTATGGGGTGGTCTTTATCTTTTCTAACTGCTCGAAACTTAAAATCAGAAGAAACTGCTTCTATCTCAACATCTGTGCTTTCTTTAACCAAATGTGACATTTCTTCGGTTAATGTGGTCTTTCCGACAGCAGGCAAACCAACCAAAATGGTTTTGCATAATTTTTCTGCATTGTTATTTGATAAATTTTCCATTGCATATATCCCTGTTTATGTTTAGTATATTGGTGAACATATTGTACCAATCGTCTTTTGTCAATAAAAAAGGATAATAAAATGGTCAACATATATTTAATTAGACATGGTGAAACTATCTTAAACAAAGAACATAAAATTGCCGGGCAAATTGAAACCGAACTAACGGAAACAGGAAAAAATCAGGCTATACAAACTGCATTAAATCTAAAAAAACAAGGTGTGTCGTTTGATATAATATTATGTTCAACCCTCAAAAGGGCTAAAGATACTGCTAAAATTATTTCTGAGCATATAAAAACCTCTCTAATGGAAATTGATGATTTGAAAGAAATTAACAGTGGCGATTTTGAAGGTATCGCACTTGATAAACTTCATGAAATTTGCTTTAATCCACCCTATAAAAGTGGGGGCTTTGTGTTTTATAATGGCCAGCAATTAAGAGAAATGTACAATTTGATGTTGCCTGAATATGATGATATTGCTCAACCAAACGGTGAAACTAAAGCTCAAGCTCGTGAGCGATTTATGAATGCGATTAAACAGTTTTTAGATGCACATCCTCAAGTTCAAAATTTAGGTGTTGTAGCACATGGTGCAGTTATCAGATTCACACTTTTAAAAATCTGTCCAGAAACTGTAAAAGAAAAAATTAAAAATGCTGAATTTCGTATTATAAAATATGAAAAAGAAAAGGGGTTTTTTATATAAAGTGTGCGTTGAAAATATAGATAATAAGCAAAGTCAAATATTCAATATAGCTACATTAATAAATACTAAAAAAGACAGGACGCAAACCTGTCTTAAATAATTATCTGTAATATGTATGTTGCGGTTGATTGTAATGTTGTTGTCTTGCGGGCTGATAAGTTGGCTGATACGATGAACCGTTACCATATTGATAATAGTTTAGCATATCTCTTTTGTTTATGTTGTTAGCATCAAGTGCTGCTTCAGGCACGGCCCAAACAATTGACATCGGCCATAAAAGCAAATTTCCGAAACCATATAACCAGTGTGAAGAATCTCCTGCATTTCCGCTGGCTAAATAAAAATTTCCGACACCGGGCAAAATGTTTAACACACCCGCAAGCAACGGACTTGCCGGTTTTTCCCATTGACCTGACGGTCTGTCAATGCTGATACCCTGATAACTTAAGCGAGTGATTTCTTGTTGTTCATGATAAGTTAAATTTGTGCAACCGGATAAAAGTGCAACTGATAATAAGGCTAAAGAAATTGTTTTGTTCATTAATAGTCTCCAAAAGTTCATAGTCAAAAAAAATCCACCTTACAAACAAGGTGGTCGGAGAGCCCCAAACATCATACGGTATTAAATGACTGCTTTAGCGAGCAAGCCGCTAAAACCTCCCCGACCTTTTACAGTCGGGGATATATTTATTGCTACATACAAAGTGTATATAACAATCACGATGTATATCCCAACACCGAACACCGTATATTGAGCTCTGGGGAGCTCCGCACCTCATTTAGATGCTGACCGATAAAATCTACCGGCTGATAAAAAGACTAAGATATTTTATATTAAATGTCAAGAGCAGAGCAAATTATTTATAAGGATATTTATCATCAGGATATGGCTGAAAACGAATCTTTTTCTCATTACCCCGACTTGAGCAAACCCCGATGGTTTTTTGATTGTGGTTGAAGAATAGCTTTCTTGCGGTTTTGGTTTCGGAGCCTCCCCAAAATATTTAGCTTTCCACTCTTGGTCTTTGGCGGTTGTATAATTTCTTACCCTTAAAGTCATGGTAAATTTTTATTTTCTTGCAACGGTTTATATTCATAGTTCTATTCCTATTGACTTTTAGCAAAATTATATTATATATTCCAGCTGAGATTATTGAAGTGCAGAAAGGCCAGCTGCCACCATATTTATATATATGTATTAATGATGACGGATAGATCGCCGCCCGTCCAATAATCTCGTTGTTTATATTTTGTTTCTATACATATTTTTGATAACAGTCTGTCCGTTTACCGGATTACGAAATAATTACCATAACCCAATCAAATAATTTATTCCAAAAAGATATAATTGGACTAACATCTATAAGTGTCGTAAAAGATAACAAAATAAGTATAATCGGAATCATTGCCAACACCATAGAAACACAAAAAATACTATAAGTAATGCGTTCTATTATACTTAATATTTTATCATACTTACTTTCAAATTTCTCTATTGCTTTTAACATTACTACAACTCACAAAACACTATCGTAAATGATGCTAATAGAAAACATAGAAAACACAAGTACGACAAAATAATATTTAACAATATTCTTATTATTTTGCTGTCTTTTATACTCATATACATCTCCTTTACAAGAAACTATGCTGATTTATCTTACTTGTCAAGAACCGAGCAAATTATTTATAAGGATATTTATCACTTAAGCCTAAATAGTTTCCTATATTATTTGCTCTAATATCCTGATTGCTTTGAAATAATAAAGTTCGATTATTATCTTTATTTATATCCCAAAGCTCCTTGATACTTGTATAATGTCTGACGATATCCGTCATTGATTAAAATAAGCACCGGTTATTAAAGATATAAAACACTTAAAAACATACAAAGCAAGTCCGGGATTGTATAAGGTTAACATAATAAGGTTAACTGTTGTAACAACAACCGTCTTATTGAGCAAATTTGCAGACGATAATTTACTATTTTGTTTACTTAATATTGATGCTATTATAAAAAACACATATATACCCAAAGCGCATATTGTATATATATTTAGCCATAACGGCATAATATTAAATCTATAAAAACCACCGATTAATAATATCAAAAAAGAGCAAAAACATATTCCATATGTAAAAAAATAAAACAAATTAACTAAAACATTCTTAACAGTATTCATCGCTACCTCAATTATCAATGTAAGTATCTAAAAATGCATCTATATATGGTGGAAGATTAATTCCCATATTGTACTTTATAACTTCTTTCATCATATCTTTTTTTATATTATTTACAACTTCTTTTACTTGCTCAGATGAGAAATCTTTTGCTTTTCCTACTGCAGGAAGCAACATATTAGCAATTTGTCCGTATTTCAAAGGAGCAAGTAAAGTTTGCGTCAAAGCGCTACCATGTGCATAAGTCGATTTACTTAAATTAGGATATTGTTGCATACAGGCCTCCAAATAATCTCGGTGATTGTTACGATGATTCGCATAATCATACACCATATATGGCAAGGGATTTATACCTTGGATTGTGTTATTCATCATATTTTTGGCAGTATATCCGGCACCGACCATTTCATCAGACCAATTCAATGAACTTCCTTGCAATCCGCTTTGTACAGCGCATCCATATTTATTAAGTTTAGGAAATTTAGATAAATTCAAATTTTCATCACTTGTAATATATGTTTTATGCGGTTCAATATAATATTTATTTGATGACAAATTTTCTGAATCGCTTACCAAATTTGATTTAGTTTCCCCAAAATATTTAGCTTTCCACTCTTGGTCTTTAGCAATTGTATAATTTCTTACCCTATCTGTCATTGTGGTAACTTCCTCATCGGCATCTCCGTCATAAAATACATCTATCGCTTTTGAAACTTCCGTTTCGGGCAATTTATACGCATCAGGATAGATTCCTTTTAACGCACGATATTTATATCCGAATTTCCTTTGTAAATTATGGTCATTTTCATCAATAAATGTTCCCATATATGTTTCATATGGCATTTTATTTTCCCCTTTATTAAAATTAAAGTTAATGTAATAATATTCATATATCACAATAAATCACAATTTGCCACATTTAAAATGTCCGATTTTGTACGAGAATGTCCGAAAGTGTCCGAAAATGTCTTACGATGTCCGAAAATGTCTTACGATGTCCGATGACTAAAAATATTAAATAATTTTTAATATCAATATGATATTTAATAATTGGCACTGATATTTTGAGAAAAGTTATGGTAATCTTCAGATATTTTGTATTGATTTTTATTTTTTCATTAATAACATTTTGTAACATTGTGCACGCTAAGTGTAATATGTCAGAAAAAGAATCTGACTTAAATGAGCATAATGCAAATGTATATTATTGCTATAAAAATGAGGCATTTAAAATTCTGAAATTACCTGAACATCAAAAACTTTATAAAGACTTTATAAATTCTCACAGCCAATTATTAGTAAATTTAAGTAATGATAACAAATTTATTAAAGGTGGTAATCCCGGTAATGCATATAGTGCATATGTAATTAAATCACGAGAAAATTTACAAAATATTATAGATAATCATTTACAAAAAAAATCCCATGTTTTTAGTCAAAAAAACACCTTACGACAGTGTCATAATGAAGATATAGCAAAAAGAAATAAGTGTTATCAAAAATTTCTTTATGAAATAATTGATAATAACATTTTTGAAGGATATATCAATGTATATATAAATGGTGTTGTTCAAAAACAATATGACAATCGTAAATCCGATTTCAAAAAACTGTTAGAAAACAACTTGGATACTATGGAAACATTTTTTACTAAAACATCAACACAACAAAATTCAGAAGATATAATTGAAATATATTATTTAGAATTGTTAAATGCATTTAATAATATATTGAGATATTACGAATCATAATATTTCAATATTGTTCAATTCTATTGTTCCATCCTTTTTGGATATTTTATCCCTAAAAATTTTCCCGTTAAATTTACATCCATATATTCATAAATTATTTTACCAACACAATGCCGGATATTTGACATATAAATCTATATCGTTACAGCTGAAAAGCAATTTCCACACTAAGCCACAAAAAAAGAAAAACTGATATCAAAAACAATGTTAAGGTTATATATTTTGATATCTTTTCAATCACACTTAAAATCGTTATTGCTTTGTTTTTCATTGTCCATTCCATATCAGTCGCCGTATTTGATGATAACTATTGCCGTAATTAAAATTGGTATAGCCAACAACATTAAATATGCTGATATTATCCAATACATTATAATTTTTAATGCAGAATATATAATTTCTGTTCTATCTGTCATAAAATATTACCTCTTATCCAAATATGAGTATAAACAGCTAATTATCTTATGTCAATATTTGTCAGGATATTCAATTGAAATATACGGCCTTAATAAATCATGGCAATCTTCATTAGGATAATGCTCGCCAAGATAATCACCTATATTATTAGCTCCCATATCCTGATTGCTTTGAAATAATAAATTTCGATTATTACCTTTATTTATATCCCAAAGCTCCTTGATAATTGTATAATGTCTGACGATATCCGTCATTGATTAAAATATGCACCGGTTAGTAAAGATATAAACCATGTAAATACATACAAGGCAAGATTTGGATTATATATGAGTAATGCTAACAGATTGGTGACCAATATAATACAAGCCAAAGCATTGTAATTAACTTTTACAAGCTTTTTGTTTTTAATAAAAAAGCTTTTTATAATGTAAAATGCAACCGTAATTGTAGCAACAAGTGTATATGTGTCTAGCCATAACGGTGTCTGTACATCTGCTGATAAACAACATACAAACAATACAACAAAAGAATAAAAACAAGTTCCATATACAAAAAACATAACCAAATTCATTAACATTGCTTGCATTTTTAATCCTTTCTTATTTTATTTATCAAAATATGTGGCAACAAAAGTATCTATATTTTGATTTAGTTTCCCCAAAATATTTAGCTTTCCACTCTTGGTCTTTGGAGGTTGTATAATTTTTTACCCTATCTGTCATTGTGGTAACATCTTCAAAAGCAATTATCTTATAATTATTTTATGCTTGCATCCATGGGATTAAACCTTAATTTTATGGTCTTCCACATATCATATTTATCGGCATATTTATCGGCAAAAATCTTATAAATATTAACCCCGCTTTTATTTGAGCAACTATAAACCGCGCGTCTTGCACTTTCGGCAACGGCTCTAAAGTGCGAATCGGAATTTAATCTGGATTTATCCAAAATTTCAACATTTTTAACTGAGCCGTCTTGGTTCAAAAAGGCTCTGATTTCAACTATCATATTTTCAACACCTCGACCACCGGGGTCAAAGTTCCAACATTCACGCAGTTTACTCGCAATTAAATCAGTCTCGGATATGGTCAGCTCGCTAAAATATGAGCCTGATGTTCCTCCCTCAACTCCCATATTGGCAACTTCGGTACCGGTTTTTATCACTGCGGGAGCAACTTCTTGCCCGATTTGTTTTTCCATTGCACTTACCGAATCCATCAGACTCTTTAACGGATTGGCTATGGTTTTGGGCTTTTCTTGTTTTTTAGGCTCAACTTTTTTAGGCTCCACAGCTTTTGGTTTTGGCTTAGGTTGAGGTTTTTTTTCAGGCTTTGGCACGGGCTTTTTTGCCGGTTTTGGTACCGGTTTCGGTGTGGGTTTGGGTTTTTCCTGTGGTTTTGGTACCGGCTTTTTTTGAGGCTCAACCTTAGGCTCGGTATCAACAAAATCTTTTTTCGGTTCTTCTTGTTTAACTTCAGGTTCCGGCTCGGGCTCGGGAGTTTTTTCTTCTCGTGTCCAATTCGGTTGAGGCTTTTTTTCCTCAGGAGCGGTTGCCTTCTTATCCTCATTACCAAAAACCGCTTTGGGAGGAAGATTGGTCATCTCGGCAAGTTTTATATCTTTTAAATCAACAATTATGGGAGCTTGTCCCATTGTCATATCAGGCGATGAAAACGGCAAATCGAGAACTAACAGCAAAAATGCCGTTATGTGTAGCCCGATAGATTTGTAAAGATATTGTTTCATTAAAGCCTATTTTCCTTTTAACATTGGCCGAGCTCCGGTTTTTAAGCCCACTTTTTCAAATCCGGCTTGTTTTAACATGGCCATAAGGTTTATAACCCTGCCATATTCAGATGTGGTATCACCTGAAATGGTAACCGATGCTTGTTGGTTTTCACCTCTGATAGCCTTTACTTTGGCCACAATTTTATCATCGGATATAAGCGTTTTTCCGATATAATAAGAGCCGTCTTTATCCACACTGATATTAATGGAAGTTTCTTCACCCTCTAAAGCTTTACCGCCGACTTTAGGTAAATCAAGCGCAATACCCGATGTCATCAACGGGGCTGCCACCATAAATACTACCAACAAAACCATCATCACATCCATAAGATTGGTGATATTAATATCTGAATTACGGCGACTTGTTCGTCTTGATGAAAGTCTGCGGTTTGTTGTGTTTATCATTTTATTCTCCTGCCATTTCGGCCTTTATGGTACTGTCATCAATTTCACGAGAAAGAATCGTTGAAAATTCGGCAATAAAGTTTTCAAGTTTTTTGGCATAGCGGTCAATATCAGATGTTATCATATTGTAGGCAACCACTGCCGGAATGGCGGCAATTAAGCCAAATGCGGTTGTAAACAAGGCCTCGGCAATTCCGGGAGCCATAGCCGACAACGAGTTGCTTTGTGTGGCGGCAATGGCATTAAAACTGTTAATAATTCCCCAAACCGTACCAAACAAACCCACAAGCGGAGCAACCGAGCCCGTAGAAGCCAAAAAGCCTAAGCGAGTGTCCAAATCATCAAGTTCTTTATCCATTGAAACCATCATCGCCTTTTCAATGCGTTGTTGCAAAGAAACACCTCTTAAACCTCTGTCGGTTTTTGATTTTAGCAAATTTGAACGACGCCACTCTTTCATGGCCGCCATAAACATCGCCGACATCGGGTCACGAGGGTGATTGCCGATTGCATCATAAAGTCTGTCCAATGAACCGCCCGACCAAAAAGCTTCTTCAAATTTTTTGGAGGTTTTTTTCACATTTCTTAATGTTGAAAACTTTTCAAAAATAATTGTCCATGACCAAATTGAAGCCGCAATAAGCCCAATCATCACAATTTTTGTAACCGTGTCCGATGCCCAGACCAAATCCCACATAGACATCTGATTTGCAACATTTACAGCAACATCTGCAAGCTCTTGTGTTTCCATTTTTTATCCTTTTCATATTTTATAGATACAGTTATTTGAATCTCTATCACAAAATGTTAAATTTTCGATTAATAATAAAAAAAAGCCTCGCTTTTCTTATAAAAGAAATAACGAGACTTAATCTTACCTACATTCATTTAGTCTTTAGCTTTTCAGCCAACTAATCAATGAAGTTAAAATTGTCCATCCCGAGCCAAGCACAAAGCCCACCCAAAACGGATGATAACCGAAAATGTACATACTATCGCATATGCACAAAAATTCTCCGATTATCATAACTGCTGCAAGACCTATTCCAAGAATAAGTCCTAATAAGAATAAGGATACTATCCGGCTTACAAAAGGCTTGATAGAATCCCAAATTCTCTCAGCCAGTGGCTTCAACATCCCGATGAATGCCACTATGATAAGAACCTTCCAAAACATAATCATAATTTTTGCAGTGCGGTAAGAACTCTACAAATCTAACACACAAAACAACCACACTAATTTTTTATCAAATTTAGTATAGCAAATTTTTCCAAAATTAGCAAGCGTTTATCTTGCCCTAAAATTAAATTTAAAAAACTAAATTACCGCTGATTTTTGCGATTAGCAAAAATGTTTATGCGTCTTCGAATTAGTAAAAAACACAAGATTTTTGTTTTTAGCCTCATACTTTGCAACATACCTCCTAACTGTCACTCCGGCACTTGATGCTGAAGTCCGCCTCCTAACTGTCACTCCGGCACTTGATGCCGGAGTCCAGGTGGTAATATAGCTAAATTATTCCCTTAGATACCGGTGTCTATTCCAAGCTAAAGCTTGGGCACCGATATGACCGTGATGGGAGACAACACCTCTACACCATTTTTGATTTAAATCTTTTAAACGACTCTTTTTACTTGCAAAAAAAAAAAACGGTTTATGATGTGTATTGAAAGGGCATTTTTGCACCTTTTGAATGTACTTAAACTTAATTTTTGTAAAGGAATTTAAAAAATGAGAAAATATTTTCTTACTTCCGCTGTGGCTCTTTTGAGCATAAGCACCGCAAACGCAACAACCGATTACGCCGAAGTAACCGCTAAGGCTACAATTGAAGTGGCCGGCAAATTTGAGTGTGATGAAATTGATTTTGGTAAGATTGTTGTTAAACAAAATAATGCCGTAATAACATTAGATGACGGTGAATGTTTTGAGGGTTGTGATGACCTTATCTCCATCGATAATACCAATATTTTTCCTGATTGTACTGTTGAATCGGCTTCAGGCGATACTTTAATACTGGAAAACGAGAATGGCGACACAATGGAGTTAGAAGTATATGGAATAGCTGACTATAAAGTATATTATACAACACTTCAGATTCCTGCCAAAGTAACACCTGGAGAATACACAGGCTCTATAACTGTTACACATGCTTACTAATCTTTCATGCTTCACATACTCCGCAAATTATGCGGAGTATGTGAGTTTTATTCTCCGCAGTCTAACACATAATGCGTACTGCGACCATTACCAACTTGTTTTAATATCTTTAATTTAACAAGATTGTTTATGGATCTTCCTGCCGTATCTTGCGAACATTTACACATTTTTGCCCATTTTGATGATGTTAAATTTCCTTCAAAACCATCTAACAACATATTAAGCATTTTCTTTTGATTTTCATCTAACGGATATTTATTAAACTCTCGCCAACATTCGGCTTTGCGCATAATTTTAGCGAACATAACTTCCGAATCCGAAACCGCATTTAGCAGTGTTTGCAAAAACCATTTTATCCAAGAAGTAATATCCATATCGCCTTTTTGAGTGTATTCTAATATTTTATAATATTCTTTTTTTTGTTTTTGTATCTGTGAAGACATACTATAAAACCGATAAGGAGATTTTTCGGCTTTAGCCAACATAAATTCGGTAATAGTTCTTGCAATTCTTCCGTTTCCATCTTCAAAAGGGTGTATGGTTATAAACCATAAGTGAGCTATTGCAGCTTTTATCAACGGATTGACATTATCAGATTGATTAATTCGGTTAAAAAAATCTGTCATATAATTTGTAAGTTTATTTGCATCAGGGGCTTCAAAATAAACAATCTCTCGGCCTTTGCGATTAGATATAACTTGCATTGGTCCGCCTAAATCATCTCTAAAGCATGCCGTTTTAATTTTATACATTCCGCTATATCCGGTCGGGAACAAGGCCGCATGCCAACCGCATATGCGTTCAGATGTTAGCTCAAGATGATAATTATGTGTCGCATCAACCATAATTTCAACAACACCGTCAATATGATGCGATGTGTTTACTTGTTGTTTATTATTAATATTTAACCTCTTGGCAATGGAAGAACGAACTTGCTCTTTGCTTAATATTTGCCCTTCAATTTCACTTGATTTTGTTATTTCTTCAGTAAGATTATCCAACAAAGCTTCTTGTACAAGCTCAAAACCAAGACTTTGCATTTTTCCCAATAACTTACCTTGTGCAAACGACACTTTGGATAATATATCCAAAAGTTCTTCATCTTTCCAAGTAAAATTCGGCCAATCTTTGTGCTGATAAATGTACATATTAAAATCTCCGCAAAATATGCGGATATTATATGGTCTGTTTTCCGCAAATGTCAAGAAAATTATATCACACCCTTACCTCAAATTTGATTTAAATCTACAAACAGACTCTTTTTACTTGCAAAAAAAAAAAACGGTTTATGATGCGATGTGAAAGGTAAATTTTTGCACCTTTCAAATTAAGTTTAACTATTTTTAAGGATTAAATAATATGAGAAAATATTTTCTTTTGAGCGCTGTGGCTTTAATGATTTCAGGCACAGTAAATGCCGCAACAAATGTAAACGGTAATGTAGAAATTCAAGCAAAAATTGAACATGTAAATCAAATTACCTGTTCACCATTAGACTTTGGTACTATATATATTAAATCAAACAATGCCTTGTCGACAATATCGCTTGATGGTTCTAACTATACAACAACCGGTGATGTTGTTACAGTACAAAATGCCTTTGGCGGATATTGTACTGATATAGATAAAGGAGGTACAACAACTTTTAATTTAATAGATATTGAAACAGAGGGTGGAAATGTATATTTAACCGGAGCTAGAAGTAGCGAAGAAACCGGCGACCAAGAAGCTTGGGTTAGTGATATTGTAATTACTGATACAGGTGATGTAAATGGAAAATTATGGATACCGGAAAACTTTCCCGCAGCAACTCTGGAAGGCTCATTTACCTTTGTCGGAGCTTATGAATAAAATTAATTAAATACATATATTAAAAAATAGGGGAAGATATTCCCCTATTTTCTATCCCTTAGCTTTGATGATTTTTAAGGCATCTTCTAAAGTAATCTCTTTACCTTTTAGTTCTTTCGGAATAGCATAGTTGTTTTTTCCGCATTTAATATACGGGCCATAGCGACCGCTGTTTAAAACAATCTCATTTCCTTTATCATCTTTTCCGAGCACTTGTCCTTGCGGTTTTTCAACCGTTCCTTGCAAAAGCTCTTTTGCTCTTTCCAAAGTGATATTAAAGATATTATCACTTCCGCTTAAAGAACGAGATTTTAAGCCTTGTTTAATATACGGGCCGAATTTACCGACATTTACTTCAACCCCCTCACCTAAATCAAACGGCAAGCTGATAAGTCTTACTGCTTGTTCAAAGGTCAATTCTTCCGGATTTACATTTTTAGGAAGTGCGGTGCGTTTAGGTTTTTCGGTTGTGGCGGTTGCATCTTCGCCCCATTGAACATAAAAACCGTACGGACCTTTTTTCAAATATACATTTAAGGTTTTATGTGTTCCCAAAAGTTTGTCTTCGGGTTTTTCAAACTTCGGTTTATCGGAGGTTTCTTCTTCCTCTTTGGTATCGGTTAACGGTTTTGTATATTTACATTCGGGATAATTTGAACAACCCAAAAAGGCGCCATACTTTCCGAGTTTAACACTGATTTTACCTTTTTTACATTCGGGGCACAGTCTGGGGTCGGTACCGTCTTCTTTTTCAGGGAACAAGTGATAAGCCAAAACCTCGTCAATTTTTTCAATTACATCTTTAACTTGCAACGGCTGAACAGCATCAACATTTTTAATAAACTTTGCCCAAAATCCGGTTAAAAGTTTTTTCCATTCCATTTGACCGGCGGAGACATCGTCCAAAAATTCTTCCAGTTGCGCCGTAAAATCATATTCAACATATTTTTTGAAATAGTTTTCCAAAAATACGGTAACAATTCGGCCTCTGTCTTCGGGAATAAAGCGCAGTTTTTCAACTTTTACATATTTTCTTTCTTGCAAAACGGCAATGATGGTCGCATAAGTTGAAGGTCTGCCGATACCCAGTTCCTCAAGTTTTTTAACCAAGCTTGCTTCGGTAAAACGAGGCGGCGGAGTGGTAAAATGTTGTTCGGGTTTAATATCACCTTTGTCAACCGCATCACCATTTGTTACATTGGGCAAAATGCGATTATCGTCATCTTCATCAGAATCATCTTTACTTTCTTGATAAAGTTTCAAGAAACCGTCAAACTCTATAACTTGTCCGTTGGCTCTTAATGTTATCAAATTATCTCTTGATTTACTGTCAATGGTAACTCTGTCCATAATTGCCGGATTCATCTGACAGGCCACCGTGCGTTTCCAAATCAGTTCATAAAGTTTATGCGAATCGGCATCAAGCTTAATTTCCATTTTCTTTGGTGTATTCATTACATCGGACGGACGAATTGCCTCGTGGGCTTCTTGTGCGTTTTTCGATTTTGTTTTGTATTCTTTTGGTGCTTTAGGTAAATAATTCTCACCAAAATATTTCAAAATTGCCTCTCTGCAAGCACTGATTGCATCTTGCGACAAGTTTACCGCATCGGTACGCATATATGTAATTAAACCGTCTTCATACAATTTTTGAGCAATTTGCATGGTTTTTTTGGCTGAAAATCTGAGTTTTCTTGCGGCTTCTTGTTGCAATGTCGATGTAGTAAACGGAGGAGCCGGATAGCGGTTGGTCTTTTTGCGCTCAACATTTGATACAAAAAACTCTTGCGCCTCAATTTTGGCTTTGGCCTCAAGCGCTTTAGCCTCACTGTTTAAGTCAAACTTTTCAAGCTTTTTACCATCAAGTTCAATAAGATGTGACGGAATTAAAGCTTTTTCTTTGGTAAACAAATCAGCCTCAATGGTCCAATATTCCTGAGCCTTAAATTTTTCAATTTCGGTTTCTCGTTCACAAATAAGTCTTAAGGCAACCGATTGCACTCTGCCGGCCGATTTTGAACCGGGGAGCTTGCGCCACAACACCGGTGATAAGGTAAAGCCCACCAGATAATCAAGGGCGCGTCTTGCCATATAGGCTGAAACCAAATTATCATCAATATTTCTCGGATTTTTTATGGCTTCGGTAACTGCTGTTTTGGTAATTTCGTGAAAAACCACTCTTTCAATTTTTTTATCTTTAATTTTTTTGCGAGCCGTTAATTCTTCCAAAATATGCCATGCAATAGCCTCTCCTTCTCTATCCGGGTCGGAGGCAAGGACAATGGTGTCACAATCTTTTACTGCAGTGATAATGTCATTTAAACGCTTTTTACCGCCGGTGCTTAGTTCCCAAGACATGGCAAAATTATCATCAGGATTAACCGAACCGTCTTTACCGGGCAAATCACGAATATGTCCGAAACTTGCAAGCACTTTATAGTCTGCACCTAAATATTTATTGATTGTTTTGGCTTTTGCCGGAGACTCCACTATAACTAATTTCATTTGTGTTTACCTTTTTAATACTATCGTATTTGCGTTTATTTTTTCAATTATATCTTCAAGTTCAAGCTCGGTAATTTGCGCCATAACATCACCGGCTTGTTGACCGCTGAGCCTTATGAGTTCGTCAATATCAATTCCTTCATCGGGAATTATACTGACCAAAGGCCTTGTTTCAACATTTTTAACTTTTATCGGAATATTGTCGTTTTTTTCGGCTTTGTCAAGAGTGTTTGCAAACAAATCTTGTTCTTTTATTTCAAATTGTTTAATTTGTCGGTTGTGCGTATAGCTTAAAACATTTAATATATCTTCGGCACTTTCGGTTAAAACCGCACCTTCTTTAATTAAGCAATTTGTTCCCGATGATTTTCCTTCCATCGGTGAAGACGGCACGGCAAAAATGTCTTTACCCTGTTCCAAACCCAATCTGGCCGTAATCAACGAACCCGAATTTTGTGAAGCATCAACCACCAAAACCGCTGAGCTCAATGCAGAAACAATTCGGTTTCGGCGAGGAAAATTTGAAGTTTGCGGAGTTGTGCCCAATTTATATTCGCTGACAACCGCTCCATACAAGCAAATTTGTTCATAAAGCTCCTTGTTTTCTTCCGGATATACAACATCAACACCCGTGCCCAACACCGCAATTGTCGGGCCTTTTTGATTTTTTGCATACAATGCGCCTTTATGCGCCGCAGCATCAATTCCTCTTGCCATACCTGATATAACCAAAACATCATTATTGGTTAAATCAAACGCAATTTTAGAAGCAATTTTTCTTCTCGGAACGGAAGCATTTCTGGCTCCGACAATTGAAACTCCCACAGGATAATTTAAAATATCCGTTCTGCCTTTAACATATAATATCGGCGGAGCATCATTTAGGGTTTTTAAGTTTTGCGGATATTCTTTATCTTTTATTGTAACAATTTGAACTCCTTGTTTATGAGCCTTTTCAATTTCAGCTTTGGCCTCATATTCGGGGAAAATTTTTTCTTTATCAATGTGTTTAAGAGCTTGTTGCGCCGTTTGATATTTTTCCAAAAGCTTATAAAAAGTTACCGGCCCGACACCACCGGAATTTATCAGTTGTATCCAATTTACCAATTCTTGATATTGCACGGCCGATTACTTTTTCTTAAATGATATTTTACTTTCCTGACCTTTAAATAAACGCACAATGTTTGCATGATGTTTTGCCACCACCAAAACCACAATTGCGGTATAAAAAATTGTATAAATCAAAGGTAACATAAAAAACGATACAACCGGCATCGAAATTGCCGCCGTTAAAGCCGACAAAGAAGAATATTTAAATGTAAAGGCCATAAACAACCACACACCCAAAGCAATTAAGGCAATGTGCCAGTTAGTCATCAGCAACAACCCAAATGCCGAAGAAACTCCCTTGCCACCCTTAAATTTTAACCAGACGGGAAACATATGACCTATCACACCAAAAGAACCGGCTATTAATGAACCGACAACATTGGTTGTTGCTCCCAGACCAAAAAAATAAAAATCTTGCGAAGGAACAACTTTTGCCGCAACATATGCCGCAATACCGGCCTTAAAAGCATCTAACAAAACCGTCAAAAGTGCAAGCCATTTGTTTCCGGTGCGCAAAACATTGGTAGCCCCGATGTTACCCGAACCTATTTTTCTAATATCACCATATCCGGCCATACGAGTTAAAACCAACCCGAAAGGTATTGAGCCCAACAAATAACCGCACAAAGCACATATCGCAAAAACACCATACAAACACATATCTTTATCCTCCGAACAAAATTTAGGATATTACTGTTTGCACTATAACCGATTATTTTTTATTTTCAATATTTTTATTAGAGATGTTGCAATCTCTTGCGTTATTTGCTCCACTTAATAATTGAAGCGCAATGTTCTTGTGTCCTTCCTTTGATACGACATCTGTTGACAATAATATTAGGGGCACTGTCCATTTCATAACAGCCTTTGCCGTACAATGTATAATCTATGTGCTCTTGTCCTTCAGGCTCAATATTGCTGAAACTTAAAGCTGTTTCTATTTTTGGCCACTTTAACCTGTAAGAAATATTTGTAATTTTTTCTTTTACTTTCGAATCGAGATAAAAACGCATATTGCAACTTATTCTTCCGTTGATGTTTCTTTGAACACTGAAATTGCGCATATACATATAAATTTTTTCATCTTTATCTATGGGATTTATTTCTTGAACTTTCTCTACATTTATTTTATCGACCTTCTTCGAATCGATATTGTTTTTTATGGTTTTATCTCTTAACAATGCATTTTCTCGTGGCATCTGATTGTTAAAAGATGGTAATTTTTCTTTTAGTTCCTCGTCAAGTTCATTTGATGAACTTTCTGCCATCTCATCAAAATCAAACATCTGAGCTTTTAATTCGGATGTCAATAAAAACGCAAAGACAGTAAAACATAATAATGTATGTACAAACAATTTTAAAATTACATCTTGCTGTCTTTGCATATTTTTATCCTTATTGTATGTCATCTAAAACAGATTGAGCTTTTTGAAAATTTCTAACAACTCCTTGATAAGATGTTTCCAAATCACTTATATCTTGCTTTTGGTCTTCCGCAATCATACGCTCTTGTTCCGAATATGAAACATTTTTAAACTCGGCATAATATTCCGGATTGTTAAAATTAACATATTCAAACAATTGAGCACACTCTGCCGGCGCAGCATCGGCATTGGCTCGTGCACGAGTGTTTGTTTTAGCAGAATCAGAACTTACCAATGAACAAGATTTTACCTTAAAGTTCAAATTATCAAGCAATAAGAAACATTTATCACTCTTTAATGTCGATTTTACGGACATTTGTTTATATGACCCCAATGCAGGCATATCAACAACCGTTGTCACATTTCCCAACACTTCGTTGTCTTTTTTATTGTTACGAGACTCTGCCTTTGGTTGTTCTTCTTCAAGATTTTCTTCATTATTAAAATACTTATCGGAAACTTTATCCGTCCAACCCAGTTCAAGTTTTGCATAACGCAAACTGTCGGTACTTCTGTTATAAAATGTAGTCATAAAGTCACAATGAGTAACCATACCGTCTGCATTTGATACCGGCTTAATATCATGTATCTTAAACAGCACGGCACGAGGTTTTGTGGTATCTTCCTCGGTTTGAGCCAAAGCCGGCACTGTTGCCACGGTTAATGCCAACATCAATGTAGAAAAGAAAGTTTTTTTAGTAAATTTCATATTAATCCCCTTAAAAAACAGTTTAATTTTAGTTTATCGTAAACCTTTTTGTTTAATTTTCCTTTAATTTTTTTAACACTCTTAAAAAATCTGCCCATGTTTTTGCTTTTTGTGCACTGTTTCGGAGCAAAAATGCCGGATGAAATGTCGCTAAAGTCAAAATAGTTTCTTTTGATGATGTCGTATATTCTAACCAACGACCTCTAAGCCTTGATATCGGTTCATTATTATCAAGCACCGCATTGGCGGCACTAGCTCCCAAGAGTAATAAAATTTTAGGTTTAACCAACTCTATCTGCCGTCTTAAAAACGGTAAACAAACAGCAATTTCGGCATCTGTGGGAGTTCTGTTTCCGGGCGGTCGCCAAGGTAATATGTTAGTGATGTAAACATCTTCTCTTTTAACAGATATACAATTTAGTATTTTATCCAAAAGATGACCGCTTTTACCGACAAACGGAGAGCCTAATCGGTCCTCGTCTGCTCCGGGAGCCTCCCCTATAAGCATAATGTCGGCTTGTTCGTTGCCGGCGCCAAAGACCGTTGATTTTGCCGTCAGCTTTAATGAACAACCCTCAAAATTTTCTACCATTGACCTTAGCTCAGACAAACTGTTTGCTTTTAAACACAAATCTCTGGCATTTTTACAAGCTTCATTTGTTGTTTGCGACAAATTGGTAACTGCCGGCCTGTTCTTAATTGACGGCATTTCCGGTTTAGGTGTCGGGGTGTTCTGATTTTTTAAACAACAAACATCTCCGCAGGTCGTATCAACTCCGCTATCAATATACCATGCTAACACTTGAGCTATGTCATATTTTTGTTCCATAAGCCAAATTATATAACCAAAATAGTTTTTTTTGCAACATAAAGCAGTTATTTACACATAAAAATTATATAATTGATATTCTGTTAAAGAAAGTATATATTACTACAAGTAAAATAATTCAAAAGATGAAAAAGTATGAAAACAAAGTATATCATTGCAATTTTAATCAGTGTCGGAATTTTTAATTCTTGTTCCGGTTTGTTTATCAACAGACATATAACCGAGCAAACGCAAAGCCTTAGAGCATATCCGATACACTCTACAAAATACGGTGCATATCTGGCCGCCAGAGTAGCTCATATACGGCAAAATTACAATCTGGCTGCCGATTATTATGTTAAGGCAATTAAAGAAGGTGCCGATGATGCCGATTTATTGAATCGAATCTATCTTTTGCTGACAACCCAAGGACGGATTGATGAGGCTGCCGAATATGCAAAAAAAGCTATCAAAGAAGATGATAACAGCAATTTTATTCACTTTGTAATTATGGCAAATGAAGCTAAAAATAAAAATTATGACAAAGCTATTAAGAGTATTGATAACATTAAAGATGAAATGTATCAAAAATCTATCGGTCCGCTTTTTAAGGCTTGGTTATATGCCGCAAAAAACGAAAAACAAAAAGCCTTGGAACAGTTGGAAGTTTTTAAAAAAGATGAAGCTTTGTTATCTTTTTATTATATGCACCGAGGTATGATACATGATTATTTTAATGACACCAAATCGGCACAAACAGATTTTGAAGCCATAATTTTAGATGACGATTTAGAAATTTCGTTTCGTTCATTGCAGATTATTACCAATTTTTATTTGCGTAACAATCAACCGCAAAAAGCTCAAAATCTGATTAAAACATTTGCCGGCTACAATACCAATACAAAGGTGTTATCAACTTTATTGGAAAACATACAAAAAATTGAAAAAAATCGAACTCTTCCTTTAATTGACACCCCCGAAAAGGGTTTGGGCGAGGCCATTTTTAATATTGCCGTTATATTTAGAGATTTTCAAACCGATATTGCCCAAATTTTTACCGCATTGGCACTATATTTAAATCCGGAAAATGATGTGGCTCTCATTTCATCTGCCGATTTATCAGAAAGTAACAATCGTTTTACCGAAGCCATTAAACAGTACAACAAATTAAGCATATCATCACCGTTGCATTATATGGCTCACTTAAAAATAAGTACCATACTTATGAACAATCAACAATTTGACGAATCGGTGCAAATATTGAAAAATATGCTCAAAACTTATCCCGACGATTATAATATCTTGTTTAACTTAGGCGAAATAAATCGTATGACCGATAACAACAAAGATGCGATAACATATTATAACAAAGCACTCGATGTGGCACCAAAATCGACCGCTGCCGATTGGACGGTTTATTACGCTTTGGGTATGGCTTATGAAAGAAATAATCAATGGAACGAGGCTGAAAATGTGTTAAAAAAAGCACTGTCAATCAGTAACAGACACCCGTTTATATTAAATTATTTAGGCTATGTCTGGTTGGAAAACAACCAAAATTATAATGAAGCACTATATATGATATTTGAAGCATATCAACAAAATCCGGAAAATGGTCACATTATGGACAGTATGGGTTGGGCTTTATATCGTATGGGAAAATTTGACGATGCCCTAAATGTTTTGGAAAAAGCCGCCGAATATTTGCCGGCCAATGCGGTTGTATGCGACCATTTAGGCGATGTATATTGGCAGGTGGGACGAAAAAATGAAGCAAAATATCAGTGGCAACATGCTTTAACCTTAAAAGAAGATACCGAACTGTTAAATAAGGAACTGATAAAAGAAAAGCTCAAAAACGGAGCTCCGCAACCGATAAGCATTATTTATAACGAATCTTTGTTGGTTGAAAGATTAAAAATGCTAAGTTCTTCGGAATAACCGATGTTTTAAAATTCAAAAAAAATCTCGTCTTTTTTTATTAAAGGCGAGATTATATTTTATTTATTATCTGTTGTGACTGATTTTTCATCTGTTGTAATCGGTTCGGTTTTTTTATCCGGTGTAACCCCTTCTTTAACATCTGAAGCCACATTTTTTGTGCCGTCCCAAACATCTGATGTCACTTCTTTGGTACCTTCCCAAACATCGGAAGCAACCTCTTTGGTACCGTCCCAAACATCTGATGTTACCTCTTTTGTGCTATCCCAAGCACCTTTTGCATTGGCTACATTATAAGATAAAATTATTCCTAATCCGATAAGTAAACCAATGCATAAAATTTGTTTTTTCATATCTGTTCTCCTTTGTTTGTAACAATTTTCAGATATGCTTAAATTTTTGGTTTTCAACAGTCAAAAAAATATATTATCACATATTTTCAAGAAATTTGCCAAGTTCAATAAAATCGGCAAAAATATGTTTTACACCCATTTGTTTTATTTTTTCGATACGAATTTGATTGTTGTTAGTTTTACACCCGACAAAAGCAATCGGTGTCATATTGGCGCTGATTGCCGCTTGCAAGCCGACAAAAGAATCTTCAACCACCACACAGTCTTTAGGTTCAAATCCCATTTTTTGCGCTGCATACAAAAAAATATCAGGTGCCGGTTTACCGTTTGCAACTAATTCTGAAGAAAAAGAATTTTTGGAGGTGAATACATCTTCTAAATTACTAAGCTTTACTTTCCACGAAATTCTTGATGCCGGAGTTCCGGTTGCCAAGCACTGAGTTTTGTTTATATTTTTGATTGTAGTATCGGCATTTTCAACCAATGGAAAATTTGCATTTACGGTATCGGTAAATTCTTGTTTTACTTCCTCAAAAAAACTGTCTCCGATTTGAAACCCGAGATTTTGAAATGTTTTTTTAAGTGTGATAATCGACATTCCGCCACACATATAGTAAAAATCTTCAAAATTTTGTGTATATCCGCATTCTTTTATCATTTTTTGATAAAAAATCTTCATCCAAACACTGTCTGTGTCGGCTATTACACCATCAAAATCCCAAATGATTAATTTTTTTTGCATCATCTTTCCCTTTATTAAATTTGCATTAAAAAAGCCGCCGATAATATTAATTTATAAATTTCATATACAAACTATAATGTATATTTGCAAGAAATTTGTATATCAAATTTAAAAAGCCAAAGTTTTTTCGGCAATGGCACAACAATTACCTCAAATTTGATTTAAATCACTTTTAAGACTCTTTTTACTTGCAAAAAAAAAAAACGGTTTAGAATAACAAATATAACCATATTTTTAAGGAGATTTGCTATGATTAAGCTGTTTTTGTTTGTTTTACTTGTTTTCCCGTTGGTTTCAGAGGCTACAACTTGCGTAAAAGACTATGCCGGCACCGCAAGTTGCGTTGAAAACGAAAACACCGCCGGCGATTGTGAAACTTTGGGTTATTCCTCTGAAGATGTTGATGGTTGCACAAACTATCTTTATTGCCCTTTTAACACTAATTATAAAAAATGTGTCGCAGGTGGCAATGAGCTTAATTGTGAAGAACTCGGATATACAACCGATGATAAGTCTGCTTGGTGTTCAAATGTTATCGAATGCCCTAATGATACAGCCTATACAGCTTGTGCTAAAATAGATGAATGTAGTATAGGAGACATTTTATACTCAGATGGAAGCTGTTCACCGCTTAGTAGTATTATCCATTATCGTGCATATACTACACCGATTGGTGTAGTATATGCTCTTTCAGAATTTAAAGGTGGTGTTCCTTACACAACAGAAAACATCTATACCTCGCAACATGGTAGAGCCATAGCTCTAAGAGATTTAACATCTGATAGTACTGAATTTACATTTGATGTAAACAACCCTTTTGATAATTCTCTTGAATGTGTTTATACAGGACTGAGGCGTATTTCGTTAGGTGATAGAGATTTTTATGGGAATAGAATTGCAAAAGCATTTAGCGATAAATCTAAAAATTTATATAACGGAAAGCACTATACATTCGCATTGTCTGATTATTATTACTTAAATTGCAGCGGACTTAACTACACTCAGCATTGTGGAGATAATGCACCTCAAGCCGCATTGGCATTTTATCCCCCTGAAATTGATAAAGATAATCCCAGAGCCGGAGCGGGTGAATGGTATATTCCATCAATTGGCGAATTAGATATTCTATATAAAAATTTAACCACTATTAATCAAGTGCTTGATTCAATGTCAAGCAGTTTTGGTGAAGATGCTACCGAAATAAACAACACTGATGATTCCGTTTATTATATGTCATCTACAACAAGAAATGGCTACTTATGGACATATAATATGTATTCCGGAACATATGAGATAAAAGAGACCGGATTTTGCGGACATCTTCGACCAAGCTTGGAATTTTAACCCTTTTACAAATTATTATGTTATCATAGCAAACTACAAAAGAGCTTTAGCTTTTAGGAGCTAAGGCTCTTTTTTTTGAGTATATCAATAAAGCATTACTTATAAACATCAAAAATGAATAAATAATAATTTAAAAAATTTACACTCCCGCAAATGTTTTTACGGGAGTGTAAACATATAGAAAATAATGTTTTTATTACAAAGCATATTTACAAGGAACATCGGTACCAAGTATAATATACTCAATTTTATTATATCCGGCATCAAGCACATTAATTCTGATATTATTAATTTCAATTATACGACTGTTTAATGGAAATACAAATTCATCAGACATAGCCATATCACCTAAAATGTTGTAGGTAAACACCATATTGTCATCTTTAATACCGTTATAAATCAGCTCATAACCGTCAATTATTTCAGAAACTTCCGTTCTGGTGCTAACCGACGGCAACATATACACATCATCGGGTTCTATAACAAAATCAATATCTAAAACGGCAATACGATTTCCGACCATACGACCGATTTTGTGATAAATTTCACCTTCATCATTAACAAGCAAAATGTCTTTATCTTTTCCTTTTTTCACAAGCATATATCTTGTGTTATCAATATTAGTTTCACCAAATGCCGTATATTCCGCATTTTTATCAATTCTGACAGGAGAAAATGTCGAACTCATAATTGCATTTTTATTTACTTTTACATTTTCAACACTGTAAAAATCGGTACGATATGTTTTGCTCGAAACCATGATTCCGTCTGCTCTTGTTGTAAGAACAACATTTTTTTCAATTTTTTCTTCGGTAATTGTCTTACTTTCCGATAAAAATTCTTCCCCAGTGGTACGGTCATAATTGAACACTTCTTGTGTCTGCCATACCTTAAACGGTATATTGCGACTTGATAAAATATCACCTGCATCAGAAAATGAGCACGCTCCAAGCATTAAAAAAGATAAAGCAACTGTAAATTTTTTCATAACATTAATCTCTTTGTTGATGTTTAAACATTTTTATGTATAAACTATAAAACATATTTAGTAAACAAAAAGATAACAAACGGAAAAAATATGAACAATAATTTATCAAGTTGTACAATTATCACTTTTGAGCCATCAGAAACAATTTCGGAAGATTTAGTGTTTTTTTTAGATGAATATTTTGATGTTACAGCCTGCAATTATACCGATGACGGCAAAGAAGAATATGTCGGATACGCAGGGCTTGATTTTGATGAGGCTCATTTTGTTGCATCAGCTAAAATTTCAAATGTGGTTTTGCCGACATATAAAATTGAAGTCTTAAAAAACAAAAATTGGCTGACCGAAAATGTCATAAAATTTGACCCTGTCGAAACCGATGATTTTCTTATCTACGGAATTCACGAAAAAAAAGCGCCCTCTACCGATAAACCGACCATAAAAATTTATGCTGCCACCGCTTTCGGTTCGGGACATCAAACTACAAAATCGTGCTTAAATGCCATAAGTGATTTAAACAAACAAAATGCAAAACACAATAACATTTTGGATATGGGAACAGGTTCGGGTATATTGGCACTTGCCTGTGCAAAAATTTGGGGTGATGATAACATTCTTGTTACGGCAGTAGATATTGATGACGAATCGGTAAGAGTTACCACTCAAAATGCGTTTGACAATAAATTGGAACAATTTTTAAATGTGGCTCAAAGTGACGGATATAACAGCGATATTGTGCAACAAAACGCACCTTACGACATTATATTATCAAACATTTTGGCCAGACCTTTAATTGAAATGGCACCGTCATTATATAAACACCTAAAAACCGGCGGATATTGCGTGTTATCCGGCTTTGTTGATGAACAGGTAGATTGGGTGATTGATGCGCATAAACAACAAGGATTAAGTGTTGTGAAAATGTATAATATTGACAACTGGTATGCGGTTTTAATGGAGAAAAAATAATGACTTTAACGGATTTTCAGCAACAACTTAAAAGTGAAAATATACAAGCTTTTTTGGTAACCAGAAACAATATGTACTTAAAACAAGACATTAAAGATGAAGAAAATATGCTTTTACATTTAAGCGGTTTTTCGGGTTCAGATGGTTATATGCTGGTTACACCTTATAAGGCTTGGCTTTTTGTTGACAGCAGATATTCCATTCAGGCTCGTTTGGAAACCGCAAAAACCACCATTGAAGTTGTTGATGTAAACTCTTTTTTTCCGGCAATTATCGGTTTATTAAAAGAACAAAACATACAAAACCTTACTTGCAACCCTTGGTGTATAAGTATTTCTGATTGGAACTTGCTTAAAAAAGCCCAAATAAATATGCTCGCAAATGAAACTTTACTTGCAAACAAAGTATGCCCTTGCGATGATGTTTTTGAACATAGTTTGGAATTTGCCGGAAAGTCTGCCAAAGAAAAATGCTCAGAAATTGCAAAACTTTCTCTTGAAAATTTTGATGCCATGCTAATAACTTCGGCCGAAATTGTGTCTTGGCTTGCCAATTTACGGGCTAAAGATTTAGAATTTACTCCGGTTTTGCGAGCTTATGCCATTTTATCAAAAACCGGCGAATTAAAAATATTTTCCGACAATTGCCGACATAAAGACATTATGCCTTTATCAGAGTTGTATGCGGAACTCAAAAAATATGCCGATTTAAAACTGCTTATCGACCACAAAACCACACCGCAAAAAATGTTAGATTATATTTGTGACACAACTTTGGTTGTGCATATGTTAAACCCGATATCTTTATTTAAGCTCAATAAAAATTCGGTTGAACTTAACGGATTTAAAAATGCTCATATCCGAGACGGAGTAGCTATGGTTAAGTTTTTATATTGGCTTGAAAATAATTATCAAAACAAAACCGAAACCGACATTGTTGACAAGTTAAAATATTTTCGTAAACAAAACGATATGTATTTTTCAGACAGTTTTGCAACCATTGCCGCCAGTGCAAAAAATGCGGCCATTGTGCATTATCACCCCGATACGAAAAACAGTGTGACTTTACAAGAAAATTCGGTTTTATTACTTGACAGCGGTGCACAATATTTTGACGGCACTACCGATGTTACCAGAACAATTGCCATCGGTAACCCCTCAGATGAAATCAAAAATGCATTTACTCAAGTTTTAAAAGCGCATATCAAATTATCATCTTTAATTTTTCCGAACAACATTCAGGCCGCAGCATTAGATGCAATTTGTCGTTCAGAATTATGGCGTTGTTATAAAAATTACGGACACGGAACAGGCCACAGTGTAGGACATTTTTCAAATGTTCACGAATATCCTTTCGGTTTAAGTCCGAACAATTTCAGAACTGTTCAAGAAAATTATGTTACATCAATTGAGCCCGGATATTATCAAGAAAACCAATACGGAATCCGAATTGAAAATATGGTTTATGTTGAAAAAACCGATAATGATGATTTTTTACAATTTAAAAACCTAACCTTAGTGCCTATTGATAAGCGCTTAATTAATGTTTATATGTTAGACAACGAGGAGCGAAACCGGCTAAACAATTATCATAAAGAGGTTATAAATTGTTTAGCTCCACATTTGGATAGCAAAGAAAAGATATGGTTGAAAGGTGTTTGCTCCCCGTTATAATTTTTTAAGGGAGAAACACTTTGAAAATATGTCTTTATCTTGCCTTATTTTTTATGGTAATAGTCAATCCTTTATCGGCAAATCCGGTTTTTAACAGCGGTAATTATCCGATTGATGAACCTTTGCAAGAATATTTTGCCGCAGAAGATGAAAACTATAATAAATCTATAATTTATATCTTTTTTAACAACACTCAAGATTGTTACGATTGTCCGCAAGCAGTTGAACTTACCGAACAAGTTTACAACGAATATTATTCCGATACATACTCAATGTTTGTCATTAACTATCAGGAAGATAATGAATATGATTTTGCAACAGCCTATAATTTGACATCACCGCTGGCCATTGTATTGGTAAAAATTCAAGACGGTCAGGCTTTGGGATATCAAAAAATCAGCAATCCGCAAAATATGCTCTCATTGGGACAAGATTACATACTATATTTGAGGCAACAAATTGATAACTATTTAGGCACATAAAAAAGGCTCTTGAAAAAAGAGCCTTTCTTGTAATTAAAAATTAAAATCAGTTATAAATCGCACTTTTAATTTATTGCTTTTTGCATAGTAGTTTCTTTTACCATCATACATATTGACTTTATATGCTTGAGTGTTACTCCTTTGAGTTGAAGACCAATATTCAACTTCTTCCAACGGAGCTGCAACAACACCTTTATCAAGAAGCGTTTGTAAAGTAGCGTTTACCAGTTTTATTGTTTCACCTGTTGCACCTTTTGCTGAGTTTGCAGATGTTACACCGGCCGGATCCAATCCATATATCATGGCAAGTTCACCGATTGCCGGAAGCCACCATTGTCCGGCACCATAATTAGCATTATCCTTAATACTTGCATGCGGATAAAACGCAACTGCAGCTTGTGCCGGTACCGACACACAAGATGTCGCCCACGCTTCACCTGAAGTTAAAGAACAGCCTGATTTTTTTACTGATGCTATTGTTACTGTCGCCTCTTTTCCGTTATATACATCTGACGATGTATCAACCAATGCGGCTTTGAGTTCGTCTGCAGTGCTATACATATGAACTCCTGTACTGACATCTTTTAATCCCCAAAAAATTTCATCGTAATATCCGCCATCATATGGTTTATCCGATAAAAATTTATAGTTATAATAAAATGTAATATCTTTTAAATTTACGATTTTTCCGTTTCTTCCGTCTTCCGAAGCTTCAAACACAACACCAATGGGAGTACCGAGACTGTCTCTGTGTTCTCCGATATCAAAACAAGTTCCGTTGGCATAAAAAACATCACCGATTTTACATCTGGTGGAAACTGCCACACCGGCATTGCATAAAGTGTATTGTTCATCGCTCGGACATTTAATTATGTCGGCACACCATTCGCTTTTATCACTTTTGGAAAATTGCAATTTTTCACAATTTACAACCTGAGAACCGACACATTTTTTATAATTTAAATCAAACGGACAATACATATAGCCGTTTTCCGGACAAGTGTCATCATCTTCGGTTGAAAAGCCCAAACTTGCACAATTGGGAACCACTTGACAATCCATAGCCGAATTTGCCTTAAACGAAACTAACATAAGCAATAATAACAAAATATATCTCATTTTCTTTCCTTTTTAGTTAAAGCAACGAATCTTATTTCTGTCTGCCGGACAAACCAAATAATCGGTACAACTTCCCAAGTTGTCAATATATCCTAAACTTGTACAATATGTTGCATCATTAATAATTTGATATAATGAACCACCCCAACAAGTTGCAAAATCAACCGTTCCTACGGGGCACTCAGAATAACAATCAAAACAATCAAGTCCTTTGTAAGACACCTCTATACATTTGGCATCATTGGGTTTGTCAGATGTTGCATAGTATCTTCCGTCGGCACAAGTCCACTTTGCACAATGCCATAAAGTCGAATCATAATAGCATGCCACACCGCCATACGGACAGGAGCTCTGCGTAAAACCAAGCTCTGCACATTTGGTAACATTATCTTCTACGCATAATGAGGCTTCAACTGTATTAGAAAACAACAATATCAGTACGACAACCACCCACATAAAAACATCCCTTTAGACAATAAATATTTCATCTGCATCAAGTTTAGCAAAAAGCTTTTAATTTTTCAACTTAAAAATTAAGGCACTACTTTCATTTTTTCGATTAAATCACAAGGCATACGCATCGGACGACGCTTTTGAAGGTTTACATATACCGCTTTTACTTTTACCTCAACCAAAACATCTTCACCTCGTTTAATTTCTTGAAGCAATGTTGCGGTTGCACCTTTTTGTTCAATCATCTCACAGCTGACGGTTAACAAATCATCTAACACTGCCGGTGCTCTATAATCGGCCTCCACATGACGAACCATAAAAGCAAAGCGGTCTTTTTCCAAAATTTCTTGTTGATTACCAAAGCCTAAATAACGCAAAAACTCTGTTCTTGCCCGTTCGGCAAACTTCAAATAGTTGGCATAATATACCACTGCGCCGGCATCGGTATCTTCATAGTAAATTCGAATCGGAAAAACAAATTTTGACCCGACCATTTTTCCTTTCGGTGTTATATCATCACAACTCATTTTTTTCCCTTTCAATGTTAGACAACAAATCAAACTGCGGATTGTCTTTTTTAATTTTCGGTTTTGATATGCCCATATATTGACAACCTAAATCAGAGATAATTCTGCCTCGAGGTGTTCTTTGGATAAAGCCCAATTTTAACAAAAACGGCTCAACCACTTCTTCAATTGTATCTCTTTCTTCCGAGAGGGCTGCCGCAATTGTATCGGCTCCGACCGGCCCGCCGCCATAGTTTACGGCAATACAATTTAAATAGCGCCTGTCAAAATTATCAAGTCCGTAGTTGTCAACATCTAAGCGCCTTAATGCCGTATCGGCCAGTTTGTTGTCAATTTCGTTTCCGCCCGAAACTGCGCCAAAGTCACGCACTCGGCGCAACAATCTGCCGGCCACACGAGGTGTACCTCTTGAGCGCTTTGCCACTTCCAAAGCGCCGTTTTCAGATATCGGCATACCCAAAATTGCCGCCCCTCGTAACACAATTTGTTTTAGTTCTTCATGATTGTAAAAATCAAGCCTTAGCGGAATGCCGAATCGTTCACGCAAAGGTGTTGACAACAGACCCGAACGAGTTGTGGCTCCGACCAATGTAAACGGTTGCAAATCTATCCTGACCGAACGAGCCGAAGGTCCTTCGCCAATAATTAAATCAAGCTGAAAGTCTTCCATTGCCGAATATAAAACTTCTTCAATTGCCGGATTTAAGCGATGTATTTCATCAATAAACAAAACATCGTTCGGCTCCAAGTTGGTAAGTATGGCGGCCAAATCGCCCGATTTTGTAATCATCGGTGCGGAAGTTGCCCTAAAGCCCACTCCCAATTCTTTGGCCACAATGGAGGCAAGTGTGGTTTTACCAAGCCCAGGAGGGCCAAACAACAACACATGGTCAAGAGCTTCTTTTCTTTGCTTTGCCGCTTCAATAAACACTTTTAAGTTTTGACATACCGTTGTTTGACCGACAAAGTCGGATAATGTTTGCGGTCTTGTATTAACCGGCGCATTATTTAAGTTTTTTTCATCTTCCGTTAAAGGATACGGACTTACCAATCTTTCTTCTTGCATAGCTTAAAAATCCTTTCCGGCAAATTCTTTTAACGACAGTCTGATAAGTTCGGATATCGGCTTATCCGAATTGTTCTCATAAATTTTTGCCACCACCTTATATGCTTCCAAACGATTATAACCCAAATTAATCAGAGCCGAAATTGTATCTTCGGTTTTGTTATCATTAACAATTACGGGGGCAACATTTTCTGATGTGTTATCGGATTTTATATCAGAAAGTAAAACTTCACCCACCGGAACGGTAACAATTTTATCTTTAAGTTCGGTTACCAAACGAGCGGCCAATTTCGGCCCCACTCCGGAAGCTCTTAAAAACGAATTTTTATCTTGTGCCGCAACTGCCTGAGCCAATTGAGACGGGGTTAAAACCGACAATATGCTCAAACAAACCTTAGCTCCCACTCCTTGAACTTTGGTTAATGTACCAAACCATTCTTTTTCCCAAGCATCATAAAAACCGAACAAAGATATGCTGTCTTCTCTGACAACGGTTTCTATCAAAAGAGATATTTCACTGCCGGTGTTTAATCTTGCTAAAGTTTTTGCGGAGGCAAAAACCAGATATCCCACGCCACCGACATCAACAATACAGCTATCTTCAAATATGCTGTCAACAAGTCCTCTAAGTTTTGCTATCATTTATAAATCCTTGAAATTTTTTTTATTACTGTATATGAGTTTATTACGGCTGACAAGTTTTTTTACATACATTTGCAAAGTTTTAATTTACCCCTTTATTTTTTGTTTTTGAATATTACATATTAGAAAATTTTGATAATAAAGGAGAAAATATATGAAAAAATTTACACCGGTCGGTTTATTTTTGGCGCTTTTATTTGCGGGCAATGTTCAAGCTCGTTCTTTGAGCGCTGATTATTCAATGTTTAAATATTGGCTCAACAAAAAATACGGCATAGATTACGGCATTGATGCTTCCATAATGCCGCAACGAGGTGCTCCGAGCGGAAAATATAATGCGGTGCAATTATATTTGTATCCTTATTTAACTTGGACAACGCACAAAAACGAGTACGGAAGCGGCAGCTTAAATGCGGCTTATACCATAATTCGCTACGGCAATCATAATGCCGCCGATATCGGATATCGTATGGGAGTGGTTGATGATATAAACGATTATTCGACCAATGCTAATGAATTTAATGAGTTGTACTATTCTTATCAGTTTGCCGGTAAATTAGATTGGCTCACAATAGCACTTGGTCAATTTCCGATTTATAATTTTGACGGTTCACCGTATAATTCAAATCAGCAGGTAAATTTTATTAACTATGCTTTATCACAAAACGCATCTTCCACATACGCAATAGCCGGTGTCGGAGCTTTTGTGCAAATCACTCCGAAATCAGATTGGAGTTTTGCAATAGGTGCTCAAGATGCAAGCAATGTTGACGCAGTCAGCGTCAGAGTTAATGATTTAAGCGACGGTCATTTTACTACTTTCGGGCAAATTCAATATGCTCCCACCAATAAACTGGGTGAGGCCGAATTTTCTGTTTTGCTTTACAATCAGCCGGCAGTAAAATTGCAACCTCAAACCACAAACGGTTGGTCAATTAACTTATCGCAAAACATTGGGCAAAAATGGAATATTTTCGGTCGTGTAAACGGAGTTTCCGGCCATATGGATACCATTGAACAGTCATGGGCAGCCGGTATTGTGCGCTTAAATCCGTTTGAAAGAAACGAACTTGATCAAATCGGCCTTGCTTATGCTTACAATAAAATAAATGAAGAAGCAGTGGGTGAGGCGCTGTCTCATGATGCCGAGCAGGTAATAGAAGCTTATTGGGCAATCGGAATTTCCAAATGGGCAACCATAACTCCCGATGTGCAATTTTACATAAATCCGGCATTAAATCCGAAATCTGACTACGGCACTGCAGTTTCTTTAAGATTGACACTGTTTATGTAACTAAAATTATTATGTGAAAAATATTTTCTCAAATTAAGCGGTTAATACAAAAAAAGTATTAACCGCTTATATTTTTTTCTTTACAATATGGGCTAAGTAAGATTAAAATCAATCCGGTATAAAAAATATGGAAACTATAATGAATAAACTAAAAAAACACTTACTCATAATTTTTATGTTGTCAACTCTTTGCTGTTGCCAAACAACCACTTATCAAAAACCGTCTTTAATTCCTTCAATTGTACCCAATACACAAAAAACCCCGAAACCGGCGGAGCCCAGAAGGGTTACTAACATAATCGGTGCCGTTGAGCCGATTTATATGTTGCCGATGAAGTCGGCTTTTTATGCGCGTATTGATACCGGCGCAACCACATCTTCAATTGATGTAACCAATTTAAAAAGGTTTGAAAGAGACGGTGAAAAATGGGTTTCTTTTACCGTTACCAATCGTCGAAGCGGTGAAACGCATAATTTTGAAAAACAAATCTTCAAACGAGTGCGCATCACCCGAGCCGAAGATCACGAAAAACGGGTGAAAGTGATTATGGATGTTAAATTCGGCGGAGAAATTTTCAAAGCGGAATTTACTTTGGCCGAACGAGAAGATTTTGATTATCAGGCGCTTATCGGTCGCAACATTCTAACCGGCAGAGCCATTGTTGATACTTCAGTTTCCAATACATTAAAATAAGGTCTGTTTAAGATGAAAAAATTTTTCAGCATAAGAAAAGTTTTAACTTTTTGTTTGTTTCTCTCAATTGTTTTTGCTTCATATAGCGCATATTACAAGATAAAGCACTGGGGTTTTGGTATTTCGCCCGATGCCTCATCTGATGTGTGGGTGGTTGATGCTCACATTTCGTTTACTCCCACCGGAGAGCCGATAAATGTTTCTTTGGCAACTCCGAATATGGGGCATGAGTTCAAAATTTTAAATGAGGATATTGTCGCAAAAGGTTATACCATAACCAAAAACGAAAAAGATAAACGCATTGAGATGAGCTCAAATGCAAAAAAAGGCAAACAAAATATTTATTATCGGGTTACGATTTATGACAATGAAGACACCAGAGGAAAAATTTGGGACGACAGAAAACCCAAAGTAACAAAGCCGATTTTTGATAATCAGCAAAAAGAAATGGTTGATGAAATTATCAAAGCATCGAAAAATTTTGAAGGTAATCAGGTTAAAAAACTTATCACCATATTTAACAACGAGCCGCTTGATCCAACGGTAAGTGCATTGTTACCGGTACATATTACCGAAAAACAAAGAGCCGAAAAAATAATTGACATATTGGCATATATGGGCATACCGGCAAGGCTGGCTCGAGGTGTTCGCTTAGAAGAAGGCAAAAAAGCCGCAAAGGCCGATTTGATGCTTGAGGCTCACGACGGCCACAAATGGCGAATTTATGATTTGCATACAGCTCAGGCAGGGCTTCCTAAAAACTTTGTGGTGTTTCAAAGAGGCGGGGTATCACTTCTTGATGTTGTAGGCGGTATAAATTCAAAGATAAGGTTTTCAGTGCTAAAATCGGTTACTCCGTCAATAAAAATGGCCGGACACAGAGCCAAACTTTCTGATTTTTCCGACATTTTTGATTTTTCAATTTATAACCTGCCGCTTTTGGAACAAAACACCTTAAAATGGTTGATGGTTTTTCCTTTAGGCATTTTAATTACGGTTTTAATGCGAAATGTGGTCGGTTTAAAAACCATGGGAACATTTACCCCAATGCTGATTGCCATGTCTTTGGTTAAAACGGGTTTTATTGCCGGTTTGATGTGCTTTTTTATAATTATATCAATCGGACTTTTAATCAGAACACTGCTTTCAAGGCTCAATTTGCTTTTAGTTCCTCGCATTTCGGCAGTGGTGATATTTGTAATTTTGATTATGCAATATATGACCATATTCGGCTATCAGCTAAATTGGGAAATTGCATCTTCGGCAGTGTTTTTCCCGATTATCATTACCGCTTGGATAATTGAAAGAGCCTCCATTATATGGGAAGAAGACGGCCCCTTAAATGCCGGAAAAGAAATTGTATATTCGATGATAACGGCTGTTGCCACATATTTTGTTATCAGCAGTGAATATGTAAGACACATTACTTTTGCTTTTAATGAAATAAACTTGGTAATTTTGTTTATGGTGATGCTTTTGGGAACATACACCGGTTATCGCTTAACCGAATTAAAAAGATTTACACCCTTGGCAAAAGGATAATAAATGTTTGGTTTGTTTAAAAAATTCACAAATCCGAAAATTTTGAAATCTAAAGGCATTTTGGGTATGAATGCCCGCAATTATGATATTATCGGACACAACAACAAAAGAAGGTTGTATCCTTTGGTTGATGATAAAGTTCAGACCAAAATTCTGGCCGCTAAAGCTTGTATTAATACACCGGATTTAATCGGGATTATAGAATATCAATATCAGGTAAAAAATTTCATCAAATACATTCAAAATTATCCGCAATTTGTTATAAAGCCGGCTCATGGCAGTGGCGGAAAAGGTGTTTTGGTGATAAAAAAATGGAGCGAAGAACAATTTATCAGTGCATCGGGCAGAGTTTTAAGTTTTAATGATGTATATCAGCACATTTCAAATGTATTAAGCGGACTGTACAGTTTGGGTGGGCAATATGATGTAGCCGTAATTGAAGATATGGTAAATTTCAGTGATGTGTTTAACAATTTCAGTTACCAAGGTGTACCCGATGTCAGAATTATTGTTTATAAAGGATATCCGGCCATGGCCATGATGCGTTTAGCCACCGCTCAATCGGGCGGCAGAGCCAATTTGCACCAAGGAGCGGTTGGTGTCGGAATTGATGTTAAAACCGGAAAAACCTTAAAAGCCGTGATGCACAATTTGCCGATTACGCATCACCCCGACACAAAGGCCGATTTGATGAGTTTGTCGGTTCCGTTTTGGAGAGAGCATTTAATTATTGGCGCAAAAGCTTTTGAAATGACCGGACTTGGCTATTTGGGAGCAGATATCGTACTTGATAAAAACAAAGGGCCGATGATGTTGGAACTCAATGCTCGCCCCGGTCTTGCTATTCAGATTGCCAACGGAAAAGGTTTGTTAAATGCGGTTAAGGATATTGAAGAAAACTATCCTAAAAATTTAGGTGCCGAAGAAAGAGTTGATTTTATCTTGAATAAATAAATTTTAAACCCTAAATAATGTGTAGAAAATTGTATATTAACCCCGAAAGGATAAATTATGACCGAATTACTTAAAAAATCCGAAACTAAAGGTTTGCAAAAATCAGAAACCAAAAATATTGAGGCGCAAGAAACAAAAAAACTGGAAGTTAGTGAAACCAGAGCAAAAAAAATTAAACACTCGTATAATGTTGACGACAAAGAAAACACCTTGGTCTTAAAACTTAAAGACGGAGATGTGCTTATCAAGATGTTTGAAGATATGGCGCCAAATCATGTTGCCCGCATTAAAGAACTTGTGCGTATGGGCTTTTATAACGGCTTAAAATTTCATAGGGTGATTGAGGGCTTTATGGCACAAACCGGTTGCCCGTTGGGAACAGGTACCGGCGGAAGCGGTCAAAAACTTAAAGCCGAATTTAATACACTTGAACACAAAAGAGGCACGGTTTCAATGGCAAGAGCCATGGACCCTGATTCTGCGGACAGCCAATTTTTTATCTGTTTTGCCGATGCTCCGTGGCTAAACGGACAATATACCGTTTGGGGCGAAGTGATTTCGGGTATGGAATATGTCGATATGATAAAAAAAGGCGGCGGCTTTAACGGAATGGTACATGACCCTGATATCATTGTCAGTATGGATATAGTTGCTGATTTGTAATTGATGTTTTAGTTTACAAAAAGCCTCCCAAACGGGAGGCTTAAATTTTGAAGATTAATATGTCTTAGTAACTGTAAATAAACCCGTGTATTCACCTGCTTTAACATTAGCGGGGATTGTTATCGTTGATATCAAACTTGATGATTCGGAAAATTCTGATTGAATTAAAATATTAATAGTATCACCTGAGCTATTTTTTAATGAAATTGTCTCACTATAATCGTCCATTAAATCGATATTACATTCAGTTCTTCCTGTACCGGAATATGATATCAAGTCATCAGAATCAGAACCTGATTCAGAATCAATGATAATGTCTTCATTTTGTTGTTTTACAACAATAGTTCCCCAATCTAAATTAGGACAAGTAAAAGTATTTGCCACTTCAATTGTAGCCTTAGCGGTTACTTCTGCGTAATCGGTTGTTGCGTTTGCTGTGCCTGAAATCATCAAAGCTACAGCGCTCAAAAGAAAATATTTTCTCATTTTTAAATCCTTTACAAAAATTAAGTTTAAGTACATTTGAAAGGTGTAAAAATCGCCTTTCACAGCACATCATAAACCGTTTTTTTTTTTTGCAAGTAAAAAGAGTCGTTTAAAAGATTTAAATCAAAAATGGTGTAGCGGTGTTGCCTCCCATCACGGTCATACCGGTGCCCAAGCTTTAGCTTGGAATAGACACCGGTATCCAG
>SUUV01000007.1 GCA_015062345.1 Alphaproteobacteria bacterium
GTTCGGAGCGGTTAGTTGGTGAAAACGAGCTTTGAGCTTAGCGAATAGCTTATGCGAAATGCGAAGTTTGAACCTTACGACGCGAGGAGGACCCGCTTTAAGCGGGAGTACCCTATCAGATAGTCGGAGCCAAAACAAACCACCTGAAAAGGTGGTTTTTTTGTATAACAGATAATTTAACAAATCACCGCTGATTTTTGTAGTTAGCAAAAATGTCTTGGGGGTCTTCGAATTAGTAAAAAACACAAGATTTTTGTTTTAAGCCTCATACTTTGCAACCGCCTCCTAACTGTCACTCCGGCACTTGATGCCGGAGTCCAGGTGGTAATATAGCTAAATTATTCCCTGGATACCGGTGTCTATTCCAAGCTAAAGCTTGGGCACCGGTATGACCGTGATGGGAGACAACACCATCACCTCAAATTTGATTTAAATCTTTTAAACGACTCTTTTTACTTGCAAAAAAAAAAAACGGTTTATGATGCGATGTGAAAGGTAAATTTTTGCACCTTTCAAATTAAGTTTAACTATTTTTGTAAAGGAATTAATAAAATGAGAAAATATTTTCTTACTTCCGCTGTGGCTCTTTTGAGCATAAGCACAGCAAACGCAACAACCGACTATGCCGAAGTAACCGCTAAGGCTACAATCGAGGTAGCAGGTACTTTTTCTTGTTCTGAAATCAATTATGGTACCATTGTTGTAAAACAAAAAAATGGAGCTTTTGATATTCTTGGCAATAATTTATCTTCTAGTGGTGGTTATGCTGATGACCTTATTTCAATCACAGGTGTTAATAGTGCCACATCAACATGTACTGCAACTATTCCAGATAGTGTTGGTGGTTATGTTGAACTGAAAAATAGCAATGGTGATAAAATAGGAGTTGAATATCATGGAGAAGGTAGTACTAATTTATACTCATTCCTTAGTATCCCTGCCGAGGTTAAAGCCGGTGAATATGAAGGTTCATTTACCTTAACTTTAACTCAAGAATAATCTACAAACCACAACAAACCACCTGAAAAGGTGGTTTGTTTGTATAACAGATAATTTAACAAATCACCGCTGATTTTTTGTGCAAACAAAAATGTTTTAGCGTCTTCAAATTAGTAAAAAACACAAGATTTTTGTTTTAATCCTCATACTTTGCAACCGCCTCCTAACTGTCACTCCGGCACTTGATGCCGGAGTCCAGGTGGTAATATAGCTAAATTATTCCCTGGATACCGGTGTCTATTCCAAGCTAAAGCTTGGGCACCGGTACGACAGTAAAGGAGAACATACCGATACCTCATTTTTGATTTAAATCCACAATTAGACTCTTTTTACTTGCAAAAAAAAAAAACGGTTTATGATGCGACCTGAGAGGTAAATTTTTGCACCTTTCAAATGTACTTAAACTTAATTTTTGTAAAGGAATTTTAAAAATGAGAAAATATTTTCTAATATCAGCGGTAGCCCTCTTGGCTGCAACAAATGCCAATGCCGCAACCGACTATGCCGAAGTAACCGCTAAGGCCACAATTGAAGTCGCTGGTACTTTTGAATGCACGGATATGGATTTTGGTACAATCGTTGTTAAACAAAATAATAAAGAAACAACGCTTGTAGAAAATTTATCGGAATCTAAAAGTATGGGTTATAATGTTGATGATATTATATCTATAAGCGGAGAAGGATATTCACATTGTACTACTAATTCATCGATCCTGAATGTTTCTGAGCCTAATATAACGCTTAGTAATGCAAGTAATGATAAACTATCCTTATCTGTTGAAGATGTAGGTGGTTTTTTGGGCGGTACACTTATCATTCCCGCCAATGTTAAAGCAGGTGAATATACAGGTTCATTTACTATTACAAAAACTCAAGAATAATCTACAAACCACAAAAAGAGGGGTAGCAACCCCTCTTTTTCGACCTTTTGCAACTGATATCAACTTTTGCCAAAGGAACATTTTCGGCTCAATTCTGAAATTCAAAATCTGCTTGACTTTTCATATCATCATTGAACACCTATGATATAGCCCTAACTTTTGACTTTGCAACCCACTTAAAACTATTTGATATGTTCGTAAATAAAAAAATACACAAAAAAATGACAAAATATGAAAAAAGTTCTTGACACCGCATAAATTATGCGTTATAAGACTAGACATAAACCAATTATAATTCCAATTATGAAAAATAACAAATCTCCCCCAAGGTAACATTTTGTAAAATTAAATTTTTTATATTGAAGTACAAGTGTAACCCAGTAAAAACTCTGCGCAGTATGTGTAGAACAAGAGATTCTCCCGGGAATATGATTTTAGATTATTAACTCCCGGCTATAAAAAAGATAGGGTAAAAGTTGAGCTAAGTCTCAACCCTCTAAGAATTTTTACCTCCGATGCTGATTGAAAAAGGCATGGAGGTTTTTTTGTGCTTAATTTTATAAATCGGATAACAAAGGGTTACATAGAAAAATTATCACCCAAATATACTTTTCGGACTTCTTTGCTTGCCACAATTTCTTCCGGAGTGCCTTCCATCAAAACGGTACCGCCATGCAAAATGTATGCTCTGTCAATGATATCTAAGGTTTCTCTCACATTGTGGTCGGTTATCAAAACACCCAAACCACGATTCTTTAATTGTGATACCAAGGACCTGATTTCACCAACCGCAATCGGGTCAATACCGGCAAGCGGTTCGTCAAGCAAAATAAAATCAGGGTTGCTGGCAAGTGCTCTGGCAATTTCCAATCTTCTTCTTTCACCACCCGAAAGCGCAATTGCCGGAGATTTTCTTAAATGGGCAATTGAAAACTCATTTAACAACTCTTCCAATTTGTTTTCTCGTTTGGTTTCATCTTTTTCCACAATTTCCAAAATTGCCTTGATATTATCCTCAACACTCAAAGCCCTGAAAATTGAGGCTTCTTGAGGCAAATATCCGATACCCATTCTGGCTCTTTGATACATCGGCATACCCGTAATATCTTCACCGTTGATATGAACATCGCCATAATCAGGAGTGATTAATCCCGTAACGCAATAAAAGCAAGTGGTTTTACCGGCTCCGTTCGGACCTAACAAACCAACCGCCTCACCTCTTTTTACATGCAACGACACATTTTTTAAAACAGTTCTGTTTTTATATTTTTTTCCGATGTTAAAAATTTCCAATACACTGTCTTGATTGTTTTTTTTCATTGTTATTTCCTTTTTATCGTCGAGCCCTTAATAACCCCCGAAACTCGGTTTTTGCCCTTTGTGTCGGACACAATTTTGCTTACCGAGGTTTTCAGGTTTGTAATTGCTTTTTGCCCGTAAATGACATTTTCGTCTTTTTCAATTGAAACATTCCCATTTAGCTCAATTTGATTTTTTTGCGGTTCATAAACAGCATAATCACCTTTTGCCACACCATCTTTTGTTACAACTTTAACTTTGCCGAATGCTTCAACTTTTTTAATGTTTAAACCATCTGATGACATCAAATCAGCAACCATTCTGTTGGCAAACAATGTGTTGGTATCGGTTACAACCTTTACATTGCCGATTGCTTCAACTTTGTTTTTCAAACGATAATATTTAATTTGCTTGTCAGCGGTTAATACTTTGTTTTCGCTTACAACTTTAGATTTGCCTTTAAGCACCAACAGTTCATCTTGTTGATAATATTCAAAACCTTGTGCCCACACTTTGCCCCAAGTACCATAGGCATATATATCATCATTTCCGAAACCGAATGCTTTGTTAAAATCATACTCGGCACTTTGGGTTAAAACCGTTGAACCGTCAGCATATACAACTTTTACATCATCTTGGACTTTGATATTCTCTTCATTTTGATTATAAAAGCCCGTTTTTGCAACCAAATCAGCCATATCACCTTTTTTACCCGCAGGAAGCCTTCCTTTCGGATTTATAATTTTAACAACCTTGGAGTTGGGCTCAATTTCATCTAGGCTGTCAGCCGTAAATGTGCTTATCCGATTTTCTTCATCGGTAATTGAAAACACCGTTTTTTCAATGTGAAGTTTTTCAAGTTCGCCCTCTTTGGGAACGGTTATATCGGTTTTAATCACAACAGATTCTTTTTTTAACGAGGGAAAGACCATAACAAAGCCGATTATAACCGCCGCAAACGACGGCATAACAAGCTTTAAAACACGCAAAAACCTGACTTTTGCATTTTGCTTTTTTGCTTTTTTTTCGGCAAAAGGTCTTTTCCCGTTAAAAAACTCATCTATTTTGTGAACATCAACCAACTATACCACTCCGGCACGCAAACAGTCGTGAATATGAATAAGTCCCAAAGGTTTTTTACCGTCTACGGCAAACAAGTTTGTGATACCTTTTCCGGTATTGTTCATAGTCCATACCGCCTCTACCGCCAAAGCATCAGGGCTGATGGTTTTTGGGTTTTTGGTCATAACGGTAGTCACTTTTTCCGTAATCAAATTTGGTGACATCCAACGACGCAAGTCACCGTCGGTAATCATACCGATAAGGTCACCTTTTTTATCAACAATACCGACACAGCCAAGCATTTTTGCGCTCATTTCAAGCAACGCATCCTGCATAATTGCTTCTTCGGTTACAAGCGGCATTTCATCTCCCGAATGCATCAAATCGGCAACTTTACACAAAATTGCACCCAATTTTCCGCCCGGATGTCTTTGCTTATAATCGGTAGCAGAAAAGCCTCTGCGTTCCATTAATGCAATGGCTAAAATATCACCCATAACAAGCGTTGCGGTTGTTGACGATGTAGGCGCCAATCCCAAAGGACAAGCCTCACCGCTATTGGGCAATTTTAATACCAAATCCGATGTTTGACCTAATGTACTTTGCGGATTTTTGGTCATAGCAATCAGACCGATGGCATGTCTTTTGCAATATAGTAAAATATCGGATAACTCTTTAGATTCTCCGCCGTTTGAAATGGCAACAACCACATCATCATTTGTAAGCATTCCCAAGTCACCGTGGCTGGCTTCTCCGGGGTGAATAAAAAACGAAGGTGTACCTGTTGAGGCAAGAGTAGCCGCAATTTTACGAGCAATATGCCCCGATTTTCCCATACCGGTAATAATTACACGGCCTTTACAATTTTCCATCATATCAAGCGCTTTTGATAAGCTCTCATCAAGCATACTTTCCATAATGCGTAAAGCTGCAATTTCGCGGTCAATGGTTTCTTTTGCCGCTTTAATATCTTTATTTTCAGACATAAAAAAAACTCCGTCCAATTAAAATTAATGTTAATAACGGCAGAGTATATTTTTTATGACTTAAAATCAACTGTTTTTTGCTTTTTGACAACAGTTATAAATTTTATTTTTCCGACCATCTTCCATCGTTCGACTGTTGCCAATAATGAAGTTCGGCATTTGCCGATTTAAGTTGTTTCCAAAACTCTCGAGCCTTATTTAGGGCTTCGTTACTGTTACCGTCAAATATATTAAAAACTCGCTCAAATGTTTCTAAAACATCAGGTGTTTCGGTCGCCCCGTCAACCAAAAACAAAAATTCTGCCCGATTAGGATTGTTCTCATCATCTGAAAGCCATATCGGTTGCAATTCGGCATTTGCGTCTTTTTTGCTTCCGTGCGGTAAAAAAGACTCCTCATTATATGTCCACAACAACGAATTTAAAAAATCCACTCGTTGCTCGGTGCCGACTTTTACTTTAATTTTTTTACCGGTTGAATATGCTTTTTCCAAAAGCTTTGGCAACACATCATCTAAAATCTGTTTTTGTAAATGATAAAAATCAACCCTCATAGCAACTCCCGATTATCAAATGTTATTTCCATATGATAAATATCGCCGGTTACGGACTTAATATCAAAATATACATTTCCCATATTTTCATAAGCTTCTTTTATCATCAGCATAAAATCATCAAACGAAACATCATCTTTGTCATTGATTTTTACAATTTCATCGCCGATACTTACCCCTTTTAACTTCATTTGCGAATTTTGAACAAAACCCGCAACCTTAAAACCGTCAAAATATGTTCCCAATTCCGAGCACAACACACCGCTTTGTATTTGCGCAGTTTTTTTGTTTTCAGCCGTTTCTTGTTCCCAAACATCAACCATAACCGTTTGCTCAAGTATTTTACCGTCCCGCCAAATTTTTAAGTTTACTTTGGTTAACGGAGCCATAACGGAAATATCATATAAAAAAGACTTTAACGACACAATCGGTTTAAAATTTAGTTCAAGAAGCATATCGCCCACTTCAAAACCGTTCAATTTTGCCAATTTTTCATCAATAAACGATGTAATTACCACACCGGATAATCCGTCTTTTGTTGTAGCTTTTTTGAGCTCAATTCCGAGCCAACTTCTTGTAACTTTACCACTGTTTTTAAGCTCTGTGACAATTCTTTTGGCTTCATTTGAAGGCAAAGCAAACCCGACACCCACACTGTTGCCCGAATTTGAAAAAATAGCTGTGTTAATACCGATAACTTCGCCGTTTATATTAAACATCGGCCCGCCGGAATTTCCCTGATTGATAGACGCATCGGTCTGAAAATAGTTATCATAAGGACTATCCGAAATGTCTCTCGATTTGGCAGAGATAATTCCTGCCGTAACACTGCTGCCTAACCCAAAAGGATTGCCGATAGCCAAGACCCAATCACCGACTTTAGCCTCATCGGAATTTCCAAACACTACCGCAGTTAAACTTTCTTCAGGCTCTATCTTGATTAAGGCAATATCGGTTTTGGTGTCTTGCCCGACAACCTCTGCCTTATAAACTTTGCCCTCTGATGTGACAACCGATATTTTGCTTGCTTTTTCAATTACATGCGCATTGGTAGCAATGTAACCTTGTTCATCAACAACAAATCCGGAACCCAAATTTTCACGATTTTTTTCTTCAAAAACCAAACTGTTTTTGACTTCGGGCGCATCTTTTTCAATTTCAACATCGGTTGAAATATTTACCACCATCGGCATCAATTCTTCCACCAAAGGGGCAAAAGATGTTTGTGCATTGGCACCAAAAGTAGCCACACAAAACATAAACAGTAAAATTATTTTTTTATAGTTCATCTTATTTTACATCACCGTTAAAATATTTAAAAAATTCCGAATCAGGTGCGAGCACAAAAGAATTTTTTTCCTTAAAAGACTTACGATATGCCTCAAGTGAACGATAAAACGCATAAAACTCGGCATCTGTCGATGCAGCTTTGTTCCATATCATTGTTGCCTCATTATCTCCTTGACCTCGTATAATTTGAGCCTGTTTTTCGGCATCGGCCACAATTATGGTACTTTCCTTGTCGGCAGTTGCCCTGATTTGTTGCGCCATTTGTTGACCTTGAGCTCTAAACTCTTTGGCATCTCTTTCGCGCTCTGCTTTCATTCTGTCGTTGATGGCTTGCAAAACTTCTAATGGCAAATCGGCTCTTCTGATACGAACTTCCGCCACATTTACACCTATTTGCTCGGCATCAATTTTAACCGCATTTGATATATCCGACATAATTTCGGCTCGTTTTTGCGATAATAACTCTTGTAGAGTAATTCGTCCCAAAACCTTACGCACCGAAGAATTTACAATTTCTTCCAATTTGCTTCTGGCCTGAGTTTCAGTTCTGACCGTTTGATAAAATTTTAACGGGTCCACAATGCGATAACGGGTAAAACTGTCAACATCTAATCGTTTTTTATCGTTTAATACAATTTCCTGAGCCGGCGGGTCTAAGTTGAGCAACCTTGTATCATATAGCACAACCTTTTGAATAAACGGTATCTTAAACTTTAATCCGGCATCTTTTACCACTCTTACCGGTTCACCAAACTGCAAAACAATGGCTTGCTCGGTCTGATTGACAATGTAAACCGATGACAACAAAAGTATAACAAGTGCGGCTCCTATAAAACCGCTAATGTACAAAAACTTATCTTTCATTTTCTTACTCTCCCCTTATTTTATCGGTAACACCGGCAACACATTTGAGCCCTTGGCAGACGGGTCAATAATCACCGTATCCGACTTTGACAACACATCTTCCATTGTTTCCAAATATAATCGTTTTGCTGTCACTTTTTTGCCTTGCTTATATGCATCATATACCAAATTAAACCTTTGAGCATCACCGTTTGCTTTGTCAATTACGGCTTGTTTATAAGCTTCAGCCTCTTGTATGCGTTTTGCCGCTTCACCTTTTGCCTTGGGCAAAACTTCGTTACGATAGGCTTCTGCTTCGTTTTTATATCTTTCCATATCGGCTTTTGCTCTTTGAACTTCATTAAACGCATCAACAACTTGTTTTGGCGGGTCTGCTTTTTGCAATTTTACACGAACAATGACAATTCCGGAGCCGAAATCATCTAAAACTTTTTGCAATTCTTCTTTGGTTTCTTCCTCAACTTTTCCTCTGTCACCGGTAATAATCGGTTGCATCTCGGATTGTCCGACAATTTCACGCAAAACCGATTGCGCCGCCACACGAACGGTCACATCAGGACTTCTGACATTAAACAAATAATCTTTGGCATCTTTAATTTTCCATACAACGGTTAAGTTGATGTCAACAATGTTTTCATCACCTGTAAGCATATGACTTTCGGTAAACGAATTTAGCGCCACACTTGAATTGTTGTTATAATATCTGTTTGATGCGGGAACGGCTTCGGCAACACCCAAATTGATACTTCTTTCTTGAGTAACATTAACTTTAACAACCTGTTCCACAGGATATGGCAGATGATAATGCAAACCGGCATCGGTTGTATCAACATATTTTCCGAAACGCAAAACAACACCTTGTTCGCTCGGGCTGACCTGATAAAAACCTGATGCCAACCACAACAAAACCAACACACCCAACACAATTTTTAATTTCGGAAACTCAAAATTATCTTTTATGTTGGGAAATTTTGCCACTTTTGATGTTTCCTTTTTAGAAACCAAAACTTTTGGTTCCCATTGTTCCGGCGGAAGTTCTGTTTCCCACGGATTATTTTTTTCTGCCATAATTTTACCTCTTTAAAAAACAGTTTACTTTTCACATTAAAATAATATAAATATATTTCAAATACAATTATCCTTAAAACTATATCCACATCACAAGGAATTTGAAACAATGAATTTAGAACAAATTACCTTAAAATATTTTGCCAAAGAGCACATTGAAAGTGTCAAAAACTTTAACGGTAAAATTATTGTTACACTTAAAGATATAAAAGAAGATATTGCTTTGGCAACAAAATTAAAAGAAGAACTGTCGGCTCTTGATGAAGTTAAAAAAGCAAGTGTGATTTTTACAAAAACCGTTGATACGGTTTCAGAAAATTCGGAGCCGGCAAAATGGCAAATTAAGGGAGTTAAAAAAATTATCGGCATTGCTTCCGGAAAAGGCGGAGTCGGAAAATCTACCACTGCGGTAAATTTGGCCTTGGCTTTATCAAACTTAGGACTTAAAACCGCCGTTTTTGATGCCGACATTTATGGTCCGTCCATTCCGACCATGCTCGGTTTTGAAGGTATGGCGCCAATTTCGCTTGACGGCAAATTGTTTGAACCGTTTTGCAACTTCGGAGTAAAAGCCGCCTCCATCGGAGCTCTGATTAAACGAGACACACCTCTTATTTGGCGAGGAGCAAAAGCCAACGGCGCCATCAAACAACTTTTAACCGAAACCAATTGGGGCGAAATTGACCTTATGCTGATTGATATGCCTCCCGGAACAGGCGACATTCAGATAACACTTTCCCAAAGTATAAATTTTGACGGTATCGTCATTGTTTCAACTCCGCAAGACATTGCTCTAATTGATGCCGTAAAGGGAATAAATATGTTCAAAAAAATCGGTATAAAAATTTTGGGAATTGTTGAAAATATGAGCTATTATCTTTGTGAAAAATGCGGACATCGTGCAAACATATTCGGTTATCAAGGCGCAAAACAAACCGCTCTTGAATTAAAAGAAAATTTTTTGGGCGAAATTCCGCTTCATATTGACATCAGAGAAAACTCTGATAACGGCACCCCCGTTGTTATGGCAAAGCCGGAGAGTGAACATACCAAAGCCTACGAACAAATTGCCAAAAATATTATTGAAAACTTAGAAAACTGATTGTAAAGAAAGGACTTTAACATGCAACAACTTATTTGTCACCTGATAGGAGATTATTGGTTACAAAGCCATTGGATGTCCATAAACAAAAAACACAACACTTTGGTTGCTCTGATACATGCGTTTTTTTACACCTTACCTTTTTTGTTTATAACTCAAAGTATATCAGCCTTATCAATTATATGCTTATCTCATGCCTTAATTGACCGGACAAACATTGTAAACAAATTAAATCAGTTCAAAAACCTTAATTTTAAGACCACTTCGGGATATCCAAAAAACACTCCTGAATATTTAGAAAAATTTTTGCTCATTATCCAAGACAACACCTTACATTTGATGATAAATTTTTTGTCATTGAAATATTTTTAACACATTGACAAAAACCAATTTATCGGATATTGTATATTCATAACAAAAATTATTGCGCTATGGAAATTTTTATAACCTGGCTAAACATTGCTTTAGTCGTCCTGCATTTGTTAGGACTTTATATTATTAAATGTGCTGCATTTCACATAAACCGCCGAATCTTAAAAAATATTTTTATTATTGACGGCCTTTTTATTGGAATGATTCTTATTTACGACATTGCTTTTACGGAATTTTTTCCACCTGTAAGTCTGCTTGTCATTTTGTTGTATCTGATATCATTACAAGATGCATTTTCACATACGGCAAAACCTGATAAAATCTACACTTTGGAAATTTCAGACAACGGATGTGAAGATTTTTTTAATCAAAATCATGAGCTGATTTATATTCAGTATGTTATCGGAACTATCACAGATGAAGACAGACACATATCGGTTAAGCTTTATGCTCCGGTTACGCAAAAATTTGATGTTTTTCCGATAAGAGTAAAATCAACCGGATATCTCAAAAAGGGCTATCTGATAGTCAGAGAAGTCGATGACAACGGAAATTTTATAAGCAAAGATGTTGTATAATCTGTTTAAGGCCTCGCTCAAAGCGAGGTCTTTTTATATGTTTAGATATTTTTTCAACCTGATGCACAGCGTAGCTCATAGAATGACTTTTAATAATTTTCTTACCTCATTTTTGATTTAAATCCTTTATTAGACTCTTTTTACTTGCAAAAAAAAAAAACGGTTTATGATGCGATGTGAAAGGTTAATTTTTAGCTTTTCAAGTACATTTAAACTTAATTTTTGTAAAGGAATTAATAAAATGAGAAAATATTTTCTTACTTGTGCTGTGGCAATGTTAGCTGCAACAAATGCAAACGCACTTTCCGAATCAGGAACTTTTCAAGCAAAAGCTCAAGTAAATGTCGTAAATCATGTAACATGCAGTGATATGGACTTTGGTACAATTTACTTAAAAGCAGGCAATGCCCGTTCTACAATATATATGGATGCGGCAGAAAATATTGAAATAACCGGTGATATCACATCTTATACCGGTCAAAAACCGGCAAAATGTACATTAACAGGTACATTTGATTTTGAAGATATGGCTTATAACTTAATTATCGATGATAAACTTGAATTAACAGGAGGAACCGGAAGTGAAGAAGATTTCTTTGATATGCCGGCTTGGATTGACAGTTTATCCACTGATGTTGAAGGAAATGAAATTGCCATAGGTGGAGTGCTTAACATTCCTGCTAACTTTACGGGTGGTACATTAACGGGTACATTTACCTTTACCATAGTAGAATAAATCTATACATCTACCGCCTCCTTTTCGGAGGCGGTTTTTGTTTTATTCGCAAAATTCTTTTAAGCGCTTAACAGCTTCTCTTATGTTTTCTTCCGAACAAGCATAACTTAAACGGATATATTCCTCTGCACCAAAAGATGCACACGGAATTACGGCCAAAAGCTTTTCTTCTAAAATCTTTTTTGCAAATTCATCGCCTGAAAGCCCTGTTTTTGCAACATTACACATCACATAAAAAGCACCATCTGGCTCTACAAAAGATATATTTTTTACATCTTTTAACAATTCACAAATAAGATTTTTGCGTTTTGCAAAAGCTTTAACCATATTTTCAACTTCGGTATCAGCTTTTCCTTGTAGTGCAACAACACCTGCATATTGCACAAACGAGGTTGCATTGCTTGTAGCATGGCTTTGAAGTGCCGAAATGCGTTTTGCAAGCCAGTTTGGAGCGGTTAAATAGCCCAAACGCCAACCGGTCATGGCATATGCCTTTGAAAAACCGTTTACGGTGACGGTTAAATCGGCAATTTTATCATTTAAGCTTGCAATACTGATATGTTTTGCATTCGGGTTATAAATAAGCTTTTCATAAATTTCATCTGATAAAACCATAATGTTGTTTTTAACCGCAACATCGGCAATCATCTCCAGAGTTTGCCGACTGTAAACCGCACCGGTCGGATTGTTCGGCGAATTACAAACAATAAGTTTGGTATTTGGTGTTATGGCTTTTTCCAAATCGGCTCTTAAAGGCTCAAAATTGTTTTCGGCTATCGTGTTTACCACCACAACTTTTGCTCCGCTTGCCTTAATCATCTCCGGATAAGAAAGCCAAAAAGGAGCAAACAAAACCACTTCGTCGTTTTTGCCGCATAAAGTTGTAATGGCTTGAAACAAAGCAAATTTTGCACCGGTTGAAATAACAATATTTGAAACATCAGTCTTAATGCCGTTTGCGGCAAATTTTTTAACCACTTCGGCTTTAAGTTCGGGCAACCCCGAAGCTGCCAAGTAGCGAACTTTTCCCTCATTGATAGCCTTAATGCACTCATTTTTTATGGCAATCGGTGTATCAAAATCAGGCTCACCGGCGGTCATTGAACAAATGTCGGCTCCGCTTGCTTTCAGTTCTTTGGCTTTTGCCGAAATTGCCAATGTTGCCGACGGTTGCATATCTCCCAACGGACTAAAATTTTCTTGTAAATTTTGCATCTTAATGAACTCCTTTAGCATCAACCAAACGAGGTTTGCTTACTGCCGTTTCCACACTATCATCAGGCAACGCCACACTCAAAACAACACCTTTGTTTTTTAAAATTGCTTCGGATATAACGCAAATACTGGTACCGATTCCGTAGTTGGTACGACCTTTACCCGAAATTATGGTCATACCGTATTTTTTAACCGTTTCGGCAATTTGTTGTTTATCATCTTCATTAAAAGCAATATTTTTTGCTTTGCAATAATCTTCAACAGATAATCCGCAAATTTTTACACTGTCCCAATCTACAATTTGACTGTCGCCATGTTCACCGATGACATAACCTTCAATGTTGTCAACCGGCTCATTAAACTTATCGGCCAGCACACTGATAAGTCTTGAAGTATCCAAAGCACATCCACTGCCATAAACACCTTTTACGGGAGCAGTTATCATTTTTGAAAGCTTGTATGTTAAAACATCAACCGGATTTGAAACCACCAAGATAAAAGCTTTAGTGTGTGTTTTGTTTATTTGTTCGGCAATGCTTTCCATAATTTTTATGTTCTTGTTTAATAAATCAAGTCTGCTTTCGCCGACTTTTCTGCCCAATCCGGCCGTGATAACAATTAAATCGCTGTCTTGACAATCGGCATAAGTACCGATTTTGATTCTGGTTTTGCTCAAGCCTTTAAATCCTTGATTGATATCAGCCACTTCTGAGGCAACCAAACTTTCATTGATATCAATTAAGGCAATTTCATCGGCAACTTCTTTTAACATCAAGGCATATGTGCCAGTAGAACCGACAAATCCGGCTCCGATAACAGAAATTTTGCTCATCATATTTTCCTTTGCAACTAATCAGATGTCATAACTTTACGACGACCTTGTAAAGATTCGTCAATAAACTCAACTTGCTCCATAACCATGGCATTGTCTTTGAATTTTTCATGCGCTTGAGCCAGTCTGGTTTCAAAGTTGTCGGTTTTGCCCTTAAACAAGAACATAAAAGCTCTGGTAATAGATTTTACCACACTTTCTTCGAATCCGCTTCTTTTTAAGCCGATAACATTAAGGCCTCTGAGTTTGCCTCTGTCACTTGCCACAATACCAAACGGAATTACATCACGGTCAACGGCAGTCATTCCGCCAATCATGGCTTTGCGACCAATGCGGCAAAATTGGTGGACGGCACTGTTACCGCCAATGATTGCACCATCGCCGACACGAACATGACCGCCGATTACGGCATTGTTGGTCATTATGACATTGTTGCCGACAACACAATCGTGTGCAACATGGGAGTTAACCATAAACATACAATCATCACCGACTACGGTTGTGAATTGTTCTTTAGGTGTTCCGGCATGCATGGTAACATTTTCTCTGATGATGTTGTTTTTGCCGATAATAAGTTTTGCTTCTTCTTTAAATTCGTTACCGTGGTCTTGCGGGCCTGAACCTAAGCAAGCTCCGGGAAAAACAATTGTTCCATCGCCGATGGTTGTATCTCCCATAACATTTACACGAGCCAAAAGTTTTACATTCTCACCGATTTTTGCTCGAGAGCTTATCCAACAAAAAGGTCCGATTTGAGCGGTTTGAGCAATTTGAGCGCCATCTTCGACAACGGCTGACGGATGAATTTGAGCCATATTATATCCCCTAAATAAAAAATTGTTCCAAAATTAATGAGGATATCATACTTAATGCTTTTTTTAATGTCCAAACACGATAAATTACGAATTATTACATTTATAATTTGATACAAAAAACCGCCCTGTAAAAGAGCGGATTACAATTACAAAAAATATATTTTCTTAATTAAACGCAGTGTTAAGGTGCATATTTCCGACCAAACTGACTGCCGGAATTTTTATATCTTTAACCTGATTGCATTTTTCTTTCACAATTTTGCAAGTTCCGTATAAAACCGCAAAAGCCGAGTTAACGGGAGCACTGTCGGAAAATTCAAAATATTCCCCCGGTTCAAGCTCCGGAATTTCTCCTTTAAAACCAAGCCCGTTTTCAAGATATGAGTTTCCTTTATCATCGGTGATATTAAACTCTTTTCCTAAAATTTGGATTTTATCGTCAGAGTTGTTCTCAATGCGTAAATAATATGAACAAGCATTGTCTTCTTCATCTTCCAAATAAGCCTGACAAGCCGAAATTAAAATATCATCGGTTTGAGCGGTTACATATTCGTTTTCAAAATTCATCTTGTTTACCTTATGTTAATATTGTATTAACAATTAATTAACTTTTAAAGATTCGCAAGCCAAGATATAATTTATTCACAAAGTTATACACAACAAAAAAACTCTCTGATTGGTTTCAGAGAGTTTTTTCTTACCTAGCTTAGTATTTCGGGTAAAATCGCTACCATGAAAAAAATAAAAACGGCAAATAAAATGCCACACAAAAGTCCTATATCCATGCCGACAAATCTGGCAGCATATTGACTTTCAATTTTTTCAATAGCAGTTTCCGAATATGCGAAATAATACTTATCTTTATGTGACATTTTATAGCACATAACCTCTTGTCCTACCACAGGCTTATCAAATGAGATGTCACCACTTCTGTAAGACAGTACCTGATTGACCTGTATTGTTCTGTCGTTAATCTTAACAAAATAGTCATCAAGAACTTCATCATATTCAATAACCCCGTAACCTATAACATCAAGTGTCGGAGCCGGCTCACACCCTGCTAAAAAAAAGAGCAAGCCAAAAATAAATAATATCTTTTTCATATGCATAAAAATTAAAATTCTGTCTATTTTTATCAGTTTTTGCTTTTATTGTCAATGAGAATTTTAGCTCTTGAAAAAATTATAAAATAGTTTATGCTATAATAAATTTTTATAAAGGAGAAAATTATGTTAAAATCCGTTTTGTTTAGTCTTTTGCTTGTGTGCACTCCTTTGGTTGTTTTTGCACAAACCGACGAAGTTACAACTTCTGAAGTTGTAGCCGAGTTTGAAAACACTGATTTGGAAGAACAAATGGCAACAGCCGATGTTGCTTTTTTGGAAAAATTGAAAAATGAAGGTTTTGATTTTAATCAAAAAGATATAAACGGCAATGCTCCTTTATATTATATATTATATCGCAATCCCGATTTGGAGGTGGCCAAAAAAGCCATTGAGTTTGGTGCAGATGTAAATATGCCGGCAAAAAACGGTATGATACCGTTAAACATTGCCACCTCAAAAGCCAATGAGTTACAACTCCAGATTATGATGATGAAAACCATGGGGCTTAACACTGAAGAAGCATCTGTTCAGGAAGAACTTAAAAAGAACTTATTTCTTGAAATGACAAGAGTGATTAATATGACTAAGTTGTTAATAGAAAACGGCGCCGATGTCAATTTGGTAAGCTCTTTGGGTACACCGCTTATGAATGCAGTTACCAATGTGTGGAACTTAGATATTGTAAAAATGCTTATTGATGCAAAAGCAGACTTAAACGCAACCGATAAAAACGGTCGCACCGCTTTGTTTTATGCTTTTGCCAGCTCAAATGACGAAGTGGTTGAGTTGTTAATCAACAGCGGAGCCGATGTTTCAGTTAAAGATAATGAAGGTAAAACATATCTTGAAATGCAAAAATTAAGTGTTGCTCCTGCCATTTAATTTAATATAAATAAAAAAACTTAACCTATTTTTTATAAATCAAGGTTTAATATGTCCTCATAATGGTTATATCCGGATTGATAAAAAAATCCGGATATCGGCGCAACAATTTTTTAATGAGGTTATATTATGTTAAAATTTGGTAAGTTAAGCAAAGTATTTATGTTTGCTTTATTGTCTCTTTTTATCTTTAAAGACGCATATGCTTCAGAGATAGATTTAAACATTCCGTCACTTGATGTAATGTTTAATGTTTTCGGTCTTTCAATCAGCGGGTCCGACATTTTGCTTGCCGGTATGGTTGTTTGTGTTTTGGGTATGCTTTTTGGTGTTTACGAGTTTGTTCACATCAAAAAAATGCCTACTCATAAATCTATGCTCAGTGTTGCCGAAACAATTTATGAAACTTGCAAGACATATATGAAACAACAGGCTAAGCTTTTGTTTATCTTAGAATGTTTCATTGCAGTTTGCATTTTTTACTATTTCTTTTATTTGAATCAAACACCAATGTTAAAAGTGTTAAACATTTTGTTATGGTCAATACTCGGAATTTTGGGCTCTTTTTCGGTTGCATGGTTTGGTATGCGTATCAACACATATGCCAACGCCAGAACATCTTTTGCGTCCTTAAAAGGTAAAGCTTATCCGGTGATGAACTTGCCCTTACATTCGGGTATGTCAATCGGTGTGTTGCTTATTTGCGTTGAACTTATAATGATGATTTTCATTTTGTTATTTGTTCCTCGTGACAATGCGGGAGCTTGTTTTATCGGTTTTGCCATAGGTGAATCTTTAGGCGCATCGGCACTTAGAATTTGCGGCGGTATTTTTACCAAAATTGCCGATATCGGAGCCGATTTGATGAAAATTATCTTCAAAATTGATGAAGATGACGCCAGAAACCCCGGTGTAATTGCCGACTGTACGGGTGATAACGCAGGTGATTCGGTAGGTCCCACTGCCGATGGCTTTGAAACCTATGGTGTAACAGGTGTTGCTCTTATCAGTTTTATCGTTTTAGGTGCAGGTATGATGTATGCTCCAAACGGTGAATTGGCTCTTTTACCAAACGGAATTGACATTCAGGCTCGCCTTATAACTTGGGTGTTTGCAATGCGTGTATTGATGATTTTAACTTCCGTATTTGCTTATTTATTAAACAACTTCTTCTGTAAAGCCGTTTTCGGTAACAAAGATAAGTTTAATTTTGAAACGCCGTTAACATCACTTGTTTGGTTAACTTCCATTGTGTCAATTTTTGTAACTTTCGGAGTTTCATATGTCTTAATTGACCAAAGAGTATTCGGTGCAAATTTATGGTGGAAACTTTCGACCATCATCAGTTGCGGAACATTATCGGCTGCTTTAATACCCGAATTTACCAAAATCTTTACATCGGCAAAATCTAAACATGTTGATGAAGTTGTAAACGCAAGTCGTGAAGCCGGTGCATCATTAAACATTGTATCAGGTATTGTTGCCGGCAATTTCTCTGCTTTCTGGCAAGGTTTGGTAATGGTCGGCTTGATGGCTGTTGCCTACTTTACGGCTCGAACAGGCTTAGATGCATATATGGTATATCCGACAGTGTTTGCGTTTGGCTTGGTGGCTTTTGGTATGCTCGGTATGGGTCCGGTTACCATTGCTGTTGACTCATACGGTCCGGTTACCGACAATGCACAATCGGTGTTTGAACTTTCACAAATTGAGCAAATTAAGGGTATTAAGAAACAAATTGAAAAAGATTACGGTTTTAAACCTGATTTTGAAACCGGTAAACATCTTTTGGAAGAAAACGATTCTGCAGGTAACACCTTTAAAGCAACGGCAAAACCTGTGTTAATCGGAACAGCCGTAATCGGTGCAACCACGATGATTTTCTCAATTATCTTGTTGTTGAATTTGTCGCTTAATTTGTTAGACCCGAATGTATTGTTCGGACTTATCTTGGGCGGTGCCGTAATTTATTGGTTCTCGGGTGCATCAATGCAAGCAGTGTCGGCTGGTGCATATAAGGCAGTAAATTATATCAAAAAGCACATCAAACTTGATGGTAAAAAAGCCGCATCAATTGAAGATTCTAAAAATGTGGTCAGAATTTGTACACTTTATGCTCAAAAAGGTATGTTTAATATCTTTATCGTAATTTTCTCATTTACCATTGCTTTTGCATGCTTTAATGCAAATTTATTTGCCAGCTATTTAATTTCGATTGCCGTGTTCGGTTTGTTCCAAGCTTTATATATGGCAAATGCCGGCGGTGCATGGGATAATGCTAAAAAAGTGGTTGAAGTTGACTTAAAAGAAAAAGGCACACCGCTTCATGATGCATCGGTAGTAGGTGACACTGTCGGTGACCCGTATAAAGATACATCATCTGTGGCCTTAAACCCGATTATTAAGTTTACGACATTGTTTGGTTTGTTAGCGGTTGAAATGGCTGCAACAGCTCCAAAATGTGTTGCCATCGGGTCGGGAATCTTCTTCTTTGTTTTAGGTTTGATTTTCGTATATCGCTCATTTTATGCAATGCGAATTGAACCCGCCAACAAAGAATAATACAAATTTTGTATATCAAACAAATCCCCGTATATCTTGCGATGTATGGGGATTTTTTTTATTAATGATATCAAATTTTTTATTAAGCTAATATTAAACAAATTCTGCCTAAAATGTAATATTGTTTATCAGAGGACTTTAATATGCTTAAGAAAAAAATATTCATCAATGTTTTTGTTTTGATTTCTTTGTTTGCTTACAATGCAAAGGCCGTAAACAATGTCACCGCCGATTATAGTAAGCTGATTTATAAATATGCAAAACAAGAAAACTTTTCCGGCTTAAAAAGAATAAGCAACACCCACGGAATTGACATTATGGATATCAACGGCAACACCGCTTTATGCCATGCCATTGAGAATAATGACCCGAAAACATACAAAATTTTGCTTCAGGTCGGCGCCAAAAGTAAAAAATATTGTATGGAAAAAACCGGCTATATGAAATTAAGACGCTTTGAAAGTTCTTTATATGCTTATGAAAACTCTGCCGTCGGCACATATCATAATCAGGGCAGTTTGTTGTCAAGACCTAAAATATATCCTGACCAAGGGTTAAGTACAGCTACAAAAACCTCTCTGACAGTTGGTGCCATTGCTCTTATCGGTGGTGGTATTGCCGCCGCATCAGGTGGTGGCGGCGGTGGCGGAAGCAGCAACTCATCTTCTTCAAAACCGCCCCTTGAGCAAATTAACACATGTGAAGAAAAAGGCGGAACAATTGTTAACGATGAATGTATTTTCTTTAATGTTAAAGGCGCAGCACCAAAAGATGATGACCTTGAAGAATATCACACAAATGATTATAACAAATCAGCCACATTTTTAGCTCCAATCGGTGCCGATTATGCTTATGCAAGAGGGTATACAGGTTTTGTTGTAAATCGTAATGATGACGGCACGCTTGTAAATGACGGCTCTGAGCTGATTTCGGATAAAAAAGTAAAAGTCGGTGTATTGGACAACGGTTTTGATATATTTCACCCTGATTTAATTGACAACATCGTAAAAGATGAAAACGGCACCCCGTATGGCTACAATTTTGATTATGGCCCGTGTCGCAATGGCGATAATAAAAACTGTTTCGGATTTAACATTACGGATAATACAAATCAAACCGGAAACATTGTATTTTACGGACAAGATGAAAATATAGAAGCAACAGATAACACAACTATAAGTTTGCAAGAATTTAACGACATTTTCAAAGATTATCCGACCGATTATAATTGGGACGATTTAAAAAACAATCCGATTGCTTATCTTCCGGATGAAGATGGAGTAAATACATTAACAAACTTTCAAAGCAACGACCATGGAACGCATGTTATGGGCATTATCGGGGCATCGGTTAACAACAGCGGAATTCAAGGTGTAGCGCCAAATGTTGACATGGTAGGAATTAACTATTCGCAAAGCATGTATTTTGGCGATGATAATGTTTATAAACTTACCGCCGAAACTTTGGCAAAAGAAAATGCTAAAGTTATCAATATGAGTTTCGGCTTAGATTTTGATGAAAATTTGCAACATTTCAACCAAGCATCAATAATAAAAGATAAAGACATTGCAAACACCAACATAGATGGAATTGATTATTTTCTATCCATGTTTGAAATTTTGGCCGAGAACAATATCGTAACCGTTAAATCAGCCGGTAATAACGGCAATACATTGGAAGCCGACTTACTATCCGGAATACCTTTGAGCAACAATTTTAAACAAGGCTCGGAACACGATTTAACCGATTTGTTTATTTCGGTTGTAGCTGTTAACAAAAATAATCAATTGGCTTCATATTCGCAAAAATGCGGAGCAAGCAAAGAATATTGCTTGGCAGCCCCCGGCGGTGATTTTGATGATTTGATTTTTTCTACCGTTCAAAATGACGGAAATCATCAAAAAAACGATGGCAATGCCGCCTACGGATACGCAACCGGAACTTCAATGGCGGCTCCGGTGGTAACCGGAAGTGTGGCTTTGTTAATGGGCGCCTACCCGCATCTTTCATCACAACAAATTGTAGAAATATTATTTAGAACTGCAACAGATATCGGAGATAAGGGCATTGATGAAATTTACGGAAACGGACTTTTAAATTTAGAGGCCGCAACCAGTCCCATAGGATATTTGACATTTGATTTTTCTGATGCTCAAAATCAAAAAGCTTATACTCAATCGGCTTTGAGCTTATCAAAATCGGCCAATGCAAAAATCTTAAAAGCCTTACCGAAAAAATTTGTAGCTTTTGATGAATATAACCGTGGCTTTGAAATTAAGACGGCATCACTTTTTGCCGATACTTCCAAGCAACAAAGACACTTATTTAAAAATGAATTTAAGGCATTTATGGCAAAGTCGGTACAAGATGTCAAACTAAGCGACAATTTATCATTTGCATTTAACACATCAATCAGCGGAAATGATATTTACAGTCCGTACGGATTTTTGCGCCTAAATTATAAACACAACAACCGTTCGGGATTTTATGCTTTTTATTCCGACAACACCATATCAAACAATGTCAACGCATATAACCATACTTTAAGAAATCCGTTTATCAGTATGGATAATGCGTTTGGCGTCGGCTTTAATTATAAGTTAGGAAAAGTATTGTTTAATTTTGATTATACAAGCGGAAAAAACAACTTCTTTGAAGATGAGGACAATTCGGATTTGTATGATAACAAAATTGACGCATTTTCTGCCGGATTAAAATATGATTTTGCCCATAACCTAAGTGTAGCTTCAAATATGGGAATGTTAAGAGAAGACGGCTCGGTTTTGGGTATGAGCGGAGAAAATGCCTTTGATATGGGCATAACAAACACCTATTTTGCCGGTTTAAAACTTATGTATAAGCCGATTAACAAATTGAGTTTAAGTGCATCATATTACAGAGGTTATACCAAAACCTTAATTGAAAGCTCATTGTTTGACATCTCGGGCTTGGTAAGTGAAAGCATTGCATTTAATGCTACATATAATTTAACTCCAAACAACATTATGGGAATTGATGTATATTCGCCTCTTGGTATATTAAAGGGAACAACCGACATTTATCTTGCTTCAGGCAGACACCGGACCGAAAATAAGGTATATTTAAATAAATATCAGGCAGACTTAAAAGATACCAAAAGGGAGTGGAATTTGAGTATGTTTTATGATACAAAAATAAAAGAAGATACCAATTTTAAAACTCGTTTCGGCGTAAGAATAAATCCGGAGCATCAGGAAAATGTAAAACCTGATTATTTTGGCATGATTGGATTAAGTTTTGCGTTTTAAGTAAAAAATTATCGCTTAAAATAACAACTGCTATAATACTAAAACCTAATGTCAGAAACTGTAACTGTAAACTAATGTGCACATGCTTGCATTTTGTTCGCAAAAACGACAAGCCTGCTCCATATCAATTAAGGTCGTATCTTTTATACAGGTTACTTGAGAATTACACCTTTTGCTACCATAAAACCGGTAGCCAGAACCTTGCCCGTCAACCGACTTATAAGCACCCATATACGATAGTTGCTCATCAAACTCTTTTCCTATTTGGAAAAAATTTTGACATACACTAAAAGAAGTATCTTCTGCGACATATAAGTGTAAAACCGTACCGGTACACGGATTTGGAGCTATACAACCGTTCGTTGACATCTTTATTTTTGAACCAAAAGAATCATAAATATATTCGGATTCATCTTTAATCATTTCATCGTCTATTTCACCCATTGATTTATAATAAGGAATTAAATTTACAAATTCACTGTTTTGACCGAGTATTTCCCATTGATTTTTATAAATATGCATAACATTAGCTAAATGAGTGAGCTGTGTAGCCTGTTTGTTGAGCTTGTATTTTTCCATTGCTTTTGAATATCCTGCAATTCCACCGACCGATAAAACTCCAATTATCGCCAATACACCAAGCATTTCAACCATACTTCTTCCAAGTTCACAAACTTTTCTCATCAACTAACTCCATATATTATATTCTGTTCACATTCTAAACCGTTTTTTTTTTTTGCAATTTTAAAGAGTCTATTGTGGATATCTAATCATTTTTGAGGTAATAGTCAAACAAATTTATATTTATCACCTCTTAATAACTTTAGTAAGCAATTATTACCGGAGTCCGCCTCCTAACTATCACTCCGGCACTTGATGCCAAAGTCCGCCTCCTAACTGTCACTCCGGCACTTGATGCCGGAGTCCAGGTTAAATTATATAGCTAAATTATTCCCTTAGATACCGGTGTCTATTCCGAACTAAAGTTCGGGCACCGGTATGACCGTGGAGAAGGTTTACAGTGTCTAATCCTTCAGGGCTAAAACCTTTCAGGCACCGATATGACGGTGGGGTGAATATGCACTACATTAATTTTAAAAAATATTTGTTTTTTATTCTCATACTTTGCAAGCGCCTCCTCACTGTCACTCCGGTACGAAGATACCGGAGTCCAGGTGGTAATATAGCTTTATTTATTCCCTGGATACCGGTGTCTATTCCAAGCTAAAGCTTGGGCACCGATATGACGGTGATGAGAGAGACACTTCTACCTCATTTTTGATTTAAATCCACAAATAGACTCTTTTTACTTGCAAAAAAAAAAACGGTTTATGATGCGATGTGAAAGGTAAATTTTGCGCCTTTCAAATGTACTTAAACTTAATTTTTGTAAAGGAATTAAAATTATGAGAAAATATTTTCTTTTATCAGCTGTTGTAATGTTAGCTACAACATCTGCAAATGCCGGACAGTATACTCAATTAAATGTAAGTGCTGATGTTGAAGTAATGACAGAAATTTCATGTTCACCTTTATCCTTTAGTACCATTAAAGTTTCTGATTGGTTTGAAGGTGGTTACTTTAGCATATCTGCTGACGGTGACGAACTTTCTACAACCAATGATAGTGGCGTAATAGAATTTTCTGGAGCAACACGAGGTGCTTGTAAAAATGTAAATATGGAACAAGGAGAAATATCTTTTAATCTTTCGGGTGAGAATACAGGAGATACATTATCGGGTACGATAGAGTCGTATTATCTTAATGAAGGAGAAAAAAATACTTTCTTCGGGGGATCTGTATATATTCCTGCCGATGTTGCCTCAGACAAATATTATGCTGAAGTACTAATTACTTCAGTTAATTAATATTTCAGATACAAAACATTATCTGCTGTATATAAAACTAAAACCGCCTCCTAACTGTCACTCCGGCACTTGATGCTGAAGTCCGCCTCCTCACTGTCACTCCGGCACTTGATGCCGGAGTCCAGGTTAAATTATATAGCTAAATTATTCCCTTAGATACCGGTGTCTATTCCAAGCTAAAGCTTGGGCACCGGTATGTCGGTGATGAGAGAGACACCTCTACACCATTTTTGATTTAAATTCTTTAAACGACTCTTTTTACTTGCAAAAAAAAAAACGGTTTATGATGCGATGTGAAAGGTAAATTTTTGCCTTTCAAATTAAGTTTAACTATTTTTAAGGATTAAAATTATGAGAAAATATTTTCTTACTTGCACTGTTGCACTCTTAGCAACAAGCACCGCCAACGCAACAACCGATTACGCAGAAGTAACAGCTAAGGCTACAATTGAGGTTGCTACCCAATTAGATTGTAGCGAATTAGACTTTGGAACTATTGTTGTAAAACAAAATAACGCTGCATCAACCGTAACAATACCTCAAGAAGGTAGGCTGACCTATACAGGTGATGTTTTATCTGTTGAAGATTATAGTCGTGGATTATGCCGTGGTATTGATGATGAAGAAAGCTATTCTATCACTTCAACAGCGGCAACCATCAACTTAATTGGTGAAAAGTCAAAAGAGATTATTACCGCTAATGTTGTACCTGATGCCGTAGAACTTTTTGAGTTTGAGATCGAAGGTGTATTGAACATTCCTCAAAATGTAACAGCTGATACATATATCGGTTCATATACTCTTACAACAATTCACTAAACTGCTAAGCCACCTATTATTATCAATGGGTGGCTTCCTTTTAATATTACCTTACCAAGTTTTCGACACTTTCGACCACTTCTTCAACCGTAATACCGAAATATTCAAACAGTTTATCTGCCGGTCCCGATGCGCCAAAGCCGTCCATTCCGATTATATCACCTCTAAGTCCGGTATATTTTTCCCAACCGAATTTTATACCTGCTTCAACCGCAACTCTCGGGCAATCTCCCAAAACTTCATCCTGATATTTTAGGTCTTGTTTATCAAACAGTTCCGTACAAGGCATAGAAACAACTGCAACTTCAATGCCTTTTTCTCTTAACAGTTTTTGTGCCTCAATGGCCATAGACACTTCCGAGCCAGTTGCAATGATAGTTGCTTGACGGGTTTTACCGCTTTGTACATCAGAGATAACATATCCGCCTTTTGCGGTTAAATTTTCCGCCGCACTTTCTCTTAAAAGCGGCAAGCCCTGACGAGTGAGCGCCAAAATGCTCGGAGCTGATTCTAAACTCAAAGCCACTTCCCAAGCCTCGGCCGTTTCCACCACATCACACGGGCGGAAAGTATAAATGTTGGGCATTGCACGATACGATGCCAAATGTTCAACCGGTTGATGTGTCGGGCCATCTTCACCTACACCGATTGAATCATGCGTTAAGACATATATCACCCGAATTCCCATTAGAGCCGCCAAACGCATAGACGGACGCATATAATCGGAAAACACAAAAAATGTTCCGCCAAACGGTATAATACCGCCATGTAAACTCATTCCGTTCATAATGGCTGCCATTGCGTGTTCTCTGATACCGTAAGCCACATTATTGCCGTTATAATCATCGGCCGTAATGGTTTTTGATGCGCTCACAACAGTTAAGTTTGAAGCCGCCAAATCGGCCGAACCCCCGACAACTTGCGGCACTACGCCGACAATTTTTTCCAAACACATATTTGAAGCTTTTCGAGTTGCAACTTTGGTTTTATTTGCAATGGCTTCTGCTTTTAACTGAGCTAATCCCACATTAAAATCTAAGGGCAATTTATTTTTTATAAAATCGGCAAATTCCCTGCCCGCTTTATCGGCTCTTTGTTGCCAAGCTTCAAACTCTTTTAACGATTTTTCACCAGCCGAACGCCACATATTTAGTATGTTTTCAGGCACAACAAACGGGGCATAATCCCAGTTAAGAGCCTTTCTCATCTGAGAAGTTTCATCTTCTCCCAAAGGTGCTCCGTGACATTTTGGTGTTCCGCACTTGTTGGGTGCCCCGAAACCTATTGTGGTTTTGCAAGAAATCAGAGTCGGTTTATCAGATTTTTGCGCCGATTTTATTGCATCGCTGATTTGCCCATAATTATGCCCGTCAATTTCAATTGTATTCCAACCAAAAGCCTTAAAACGATTCAATTGATTGGTTGAGCTTGCACTTGCTACCGTACCGTCAATGGTAATGTTATTATTATCCCACAACACAATCAGCTTGTTAAGTTTCAAGTGTCCGGCAAGCTCGGCTGCTTCTTGCGAAACACCCTCCATTAAACAGCCGTCACCATTTATGACATAAGTATAATGGTTGCATAAATCATCGCCATATTTAGCATTGACGATTCGTTCCGCCAAAGCCATACCCACAGCCGATGAAATGCCTTGTCCCAAAGGTCCGGTCATAATATCTATACCGGCAAGATGACCATATTCGGGGTGGCCTGCGGTTTTTGCTCCTAACTGACGAAAATTTTTAATATCTTCAAGGCAAATATCTTCATAGCCCAATAAATATAACAGAGAATACATCAACATTGAGCCGTGACCTGCCGATAATACAAATCGGTCTCGGTCAAACCAATGCGGATTTTTAGGATTTATTTTTACAAATTCCGAGAACAAAACAGTTGCAACATCTGCCATACCAAGCGGCATTCCGGGGTGTCCGGATTTTGATTTATCAATTGCATCGGCACTTAAAAATCTGATTGCGTTTGCCATATCGGCATAATTATATTGCATAATGTTTTCTCCTCTTATTTTTTAAATTGCAACTCGGAAATGTCCGCATTTAAACCAAAATAAACATCTAAATCATATGTACCTTGCTTTGGAACAGTAAGTTCTGCCGCCTCTGCGGTATAACTTATTTCTTTTACATCAACCGGAACCGAAACTTTGGCAAAATATGTTTTTTTACCCAAATATGCCGTAGGGCCTTCTGCCGTTTCCAAATAGTACGAAAAATGAACATCTGTGATATCTTCATTACTTAAACGAACAATTTTAAACTGCGGTTTAACAACCGCTTTTTGTGTTTGTGTATCCTCATTAAAATAACAAAATCCGGAATAAGAAGAAGCCTCAATTTTAAACACCGGTTGATTGCCTTGTTTTTGCACAAGCGTTGCATCATTTCTTCTGATATGCACTTTGGGACAAACTTCAACATCTTTTAAATATTCGGTTTCGTTTTCACCTACTTTAATTACATAACGATGCTCATCTTTTTGCTCTGCACAAGCCGTAAACAACAAAAGAGCCATCAATGCATATATCGTATTTTTCATATTTCCTCCGTTTTAATAAAACTTTTTATCATAGTAACTTACAAACCTTTAATTTGTTGTAAACAAAGCCACCAATTCTAAGTGATTGGAATATACAAATTGGTCAACCAAAGTTATGCTTTTTAATTTATATCCCGATTCGAGCAAAATTTTTGCATCGTTTACAAAGCTGTGCGGATTGCACGAAACCGCCACCACCTTTTTTAATTTTTTTGATTTATCAACTTTTGCCAATTCTTTTGCTATTGATAAAGCTCCTGCCCTTGGAGGGTCAAAAACAACGGCATCAAAATTTTCAAGCTCATTAGATTCTAAAGGATATTTAAACAAATTTTTCTGTTCAATCGCAACATTATGTATCATCTGTTTATTAATCGAAGTTCTAAATCCTTCCAATAAATTTTTGTTTACATCAATTGCCACAATTTTGTTTTCTTTATTTTTAGCTAAGGGATACGAAAATGTCCCGATTCCGCAAAACAAGTCGGCAATGTTACCGTTTATATCCTCCAAATATTTACAAACCGTATCAATCAATGCGGTTTCGCCTTCTTTTGAGGCCTGTAAAAATGTTCCGGCAGCAACATATACATCAAAACCTGCAATATTGATTGTCGGTTTTAGCTTTTCAACAATTGTTTCAGGCTCCGAAAAAGCATCTTTTTTGTATGAAAAACGGACAATATTTTCATTGGCATTTACAAAATCAAAAATTTCTATTCTGTGCGAAAGCTCCAATTGAGAAGAAGTTTCCAACACCAAATCAAGTCCGTTTGTTGCTTCTAAAACCAACAAATCACCTTTAGAAATAAACGATTCGCAAAATTTTTTGGCTTTAAGTTTTTTAACCGTTTTTATCTCGCACAATTTTTGCAAAAACTCTCTTATGGCGCCCAAATGTCGGTTTATTGTGGTTGTTAAAAGCGGACAATTAAACAAGTCCACAATGTTATCGCTTTTATTTTCATTAAACCCGAATTTTAATTTTGATTTTTTATATTCAAACGCAAAACTTGCTCGCCTTCTTGTGCCGTCATCAATAAAAATCGGAGTTCTAAAAACACAATCTGCAACATCAAGCCTTTCTTTTAAAATGCTTTCAAGTTTTTGAATTTTCAATTTTTGATATTCTTGTTTATCCAAATGTCGATAACAACACCCGCCACAATTTTGACTAAACTCACATTTCATCTCATCAATCCTCAATCAAAGACGACGATTCTATACCGTCAAGCAGAGATATTTCTTTAATTTCCTCACCTGAAAACGCAGGATGTATTTGTTTTTCCGATGCATTGACATCAATAACAATTTGTTCAATTTTTTCTCTGTCATACATTTCCACTCTGTTTCTTCCGTTTTGCTTTGCCAAATACATTGCATCATCAGCCATTTTTATCATCACCGATACATTGTCGGATATACCCGATATTGCCACACCGATACTGGCAGAAACACTGACCGGTATTTTATCATCGGAATATACCACAACATCACAAATTGCCTTTTTTAAACGGTTCGCAACAGTAATTGCCGTATCTTTATCAACATTGTCGACAAATACAACAAATTCTTCACCGCCATAACGAGCCACCACATCTTCCTGACGCAAATTGCGTTCACAAACCGAAGCCAACTCAATGAGTATTTTGTCACCGATTTTGTGACCGTATGTATCGTTTATATCTTTGAATTTATCCGCATCAATCATCAAAATTGCAAATGAAGAATTTTTGATATGTGCATTTTTAATTTTTTCGGCAACTTTGTTTTCAAAATATCGTCTGTTATAAACCGAGGTTAACGGGTCTCTGTCGGCTTGCGATTGCAAAACCGATTCGTGTCGTTTTCTTAATGTGATATTTTGGAAAGCCGAATACAAGACAATATCATTGTTATATTCAATTACATTGGCTGACATTAAAAGCCAAAACGGTGTGTTACCGGTAGCGGTTTTTACCAAAATTTCAAAATCATGTACTTCACGGTTATGTTCTAAGCGCTCTGTTAAAAGCTTTCGGTTATCCGAATCTACAAAAAAATCTTTAAAATGATAACGATAAATTTGTTCTTCATCTAAGCCAAAAAGTTTTAAAGCGTTTATATTAGCCATTATAAGACTGTCATCTCCCAAACGAGACAACACAATCGGAAACGGTGAAGATTTTATAATATTTTTAATGTTCATGGCCGTTTTTTTCTGGCTTTTGGACATAAGTCTGATTTCATTTTTTAAAGTTTCGGCTTGCATCAATATATAAGAAAAAGACAACAAAAAGACCAACATTACCGGCACATACCACGAATATAAAGTATCAAAAAACATCGGATATATCATCAAGGTTATAAATCCGCCGATTGCAACTAAAGCCAACAACTGTCCTATATGCGCCCAAAACTTTGATTCAACGGCATAGCTGATAAATACACAAGCCATACCGATTATCGGTAAAAATTGTCTGATATCGGCCACAATATTGGCATTGTCGGCAATGAAAACCGCATATACAGCCAACAAAATTCCGATACTGATAAACAAGAACAAAAGCATCGTTTCTAAAGCTTTTTTAAGCAATATGTACCCCGATGAAACAATTAAACAAAGTGTACCGAGCACCACCAGCAAAAGCTCAACAAACACTATTGTTCGAACAGATACGGCATATGCATAAAAATACATCGTATTTTGTTGCAACTGTGAAGATGTTACTAAAAGCACAAATCCGATTAAAAAATATATCAACCCTTTTTTATACCTGACTTTTGATGCATAAAAAGTAGCAAAAAACAAACAAATTGCGGAAAACAAAGTTACAATTACGGAAGATTGTTCGTATAAATTAAAAAAAAGCATGACTTTTACTCTTAAAAATTGTATCTTGATGGTATATTATACGAAAAGATTTAAAAAATAAATTAAAACTTTCATTAAAGCAAAAAAACAGATGATTATTTTTTTTAAATCGGTTAGACTTAAAAAAATATTACGAATAATTGTTAAAGGAAAGATACAATGACACTTGGTGTTGATGATCATTACAGCTATAATTTTGCATTAAAAATCGGTAACAAACCTTCAAAAGCGGTTGACAGGTTTTCTCGTTTGGTTACCGTAACTGCCTTTGTTTTGGGTTTGATGTTGTTTTTACTCGGAGTTTATCATTTTACCAATTCCGATTTATCCGGTGTTACCGACATTGAAAACAGTCTTCCTAAAACCAACATAAAAATTCATTCGTTTATATCTCCCGATATTTTTAATCTTTTGGTGATGTCTATAGGCATCTTTGTGATGATGTCTTGTTTTGTAATGTATGTTCGTTACAACAAAATCTTTTTTGACGGCAATTATGTAAAAGTTAAAAAGCGTCCCGTATTGGGGCCGATACAGGTTTTTGAAGAACCTTTATACAACTATTCGGGTGTCAGATTAAGGGTTAAATTTTATCAATTCGGAATTTTAAACCTAAATAAATATATCATCGAATTGTATCATAAAGACACAAACAAAATTGTACCGTTATACATAAGCTTAAAAAAGAAAAACATACGACAAATCTGGAAAGAATATGCCACACTGTTACATATGCCGGGTATAACCATGTCCGAACGAGGTATGGTATCCAGAAATTTTCAAGATTTAAACCGCAATTATGAAGAAGTAGTCTCTAAATGGCATATGCCGCAAAATTTTATTTTTGAGCTTGATAAACCCTCATACATAACCTTTAAAAAGCGTCAATCCGGTGAAAAAATGATAAAAATCGGCAAAATATTTGTTGATGCATACAGTGTTTTATATACTTGCTTATGTGCTTTATTGTTTATCGCAATGATAACGGCCCTTATTTATCATTCTGCATTGGTTACATACATCAAAACAGAAATTTTGTTAATCGGATATGCTTTTACATTTACACTTTTGCTTTTCGGTACAATAAACTTTCTGTCCAAAGATATTATTTTACTGACAAAAGATAAAATCATTGTATTTCGTAAAGTTGTTTTTTTAAGAGTGCGTGACAGCATAATAGATATTAAGCACATCAAAGGAATTGACATCAATTATACACCGACTACCGACCGCTATTATTTGAGCATCGTGTCCGATAAAAACTTGGTTACCGTGGGCCATAAACTTCCCGCTCAAGATTTGAGATGGATAAGAGCCGTTTTAATCAGTGAAATAATTGGTAATTAGTTACATATTCTGATTGATAATCTGATATTTTGTTTTATATTGTAAGAAAAATGTTTTAACCAAAAAGGAAAACCGATATGAAAAGTTCCGCTACAAAAAAAACAACCGCTAAATCCGCACCGGTCAAAAAAGCCGTCAAAAAAGCCGTTGTAAAAACCAAACAAGACACACAAACTCTCGCACAAGCAAAATCTTGTCCTAAATGTTCAAGTTGTCAAGATGAGATGACCGATGCTTTCATTCAAGAAGTAACCGAAGAAGTTAAAAACGACAATTTAAAAGCGTTTTGGAATAAATACGGCTTATACATTGTTTTGTTTGTGGTAATTTCTGTAAGTGCGGCTGTTGGTTTTGAAACGATAAAAGCTTGGCATCAAAGACAAATGCAAGCTAAAACCGAGAGCTATATTGCGGCTATGGTACAAGACGGAAATTATGAAAACTCCATCAAAGCTTTAGAAAAAATTGCAGCCGGAAACTATGGTATATACAGTCAGCTTGCCCGCATTCAAATTGCTGACATTTTGTTTGAACAAAACAAACTTAATGATGCTCTTAAGATGTTGGAAGTTATGGCAAACAACGATGAACTCAGCCCGAGAGTACGCAGTTTGGCCTCATTAAAATTAGCCACATACAAAATTGACACTGCTACTCCCGATGAGATAAAAGCTTTGCTTGAACCGGTTGCTAATGCCAACAATGCGTGGACACCTTTGGCAAAAGATATGCTTGCCATGGTTGCAATCAAAACCGGTGATTTTGAAGACGCAAAACTGATATATAACGAACTGTTGCAAAACGAAAATGTATCTGAAAACTTCAGACTTCACATTCAGGATATGCTTTCGGCTTTGAGTGATATGTAAAAAACAAACCGCCGGAAAACACCGGCGGTTAACATTCTTGAGCAGGAGATAATATGTTATTGAAAACCTTAAAAAAAACAGGACTTATTTTTTGTTGTGCAACATTGATGTGTTCTTGTTCCATTTTTGACAGTCAAAAAGATTTGCCGGTCGGTAAAAGAATATCCATCATTGAAAAATCGCAACCGCTAAATGCCAAAGCAGGTAATTTAAACATTGAGATACCATCAATGAGTTTTAGTAACAATTGGTCACAAACCGGCGGAAATTCGGTACATATTATGCAAAACCTAAGTGGTAACAATAATATGAAAAAAGTCTGGGAAGCAAATTTCGGCAAAGGTGAAAACAAACGCAATTTGTTGTTGGCTCAACCTATCATAATCGGTGATTATGTTTATGCTCAAGATGTTGAAGCCACGGTAAGTGCCTTTGAAATTGCCTCAGGAAAAAAAGTTTGGAAAACAAAAATCAAGCCTGAAAACAAAAATATTTCCGATAATGGCCTAAACGGTGTCGGCCTTGCCTCCGACGGACAATCAATTTTTGCCTTAACCGGTTTTGGCAGTATTGTATCGCTTGACAAGTTAAACGGACAACAGTTATGGAGAATTGAAACCAAAACTCCGTTAAGAACCGCTCCTACGGTTTGCAATAATAAGCTCATCATTCAAACATTAGATAACAAGCTGATAATTTTAAGCACCAAAGACGGCTCGCAGATAAACAAATATGATATATCGTCTGAAGACACTGTTTTGGCCGGCGGAGCGACACCTGCTTGTTCGGTTGAAAACGACATAATTGTTGCCGGATTTTCCAACGGATATATCGAAAGTTTTAATTTAAGTATCGGTTATCCGTTATGGACAGCCTCAATTATCAACAATAAAAGAGGTAATTCGAGCACAAACATAAATGCAATTAAAGCATCGCCGATAATTGATGAAGAACTGGTCTATGCAATCGGAAACAATGATATGTTGGTTGCTCTTGATTATAGAAGCGGCGAAACCGTTTGGTCGCAAGAAATCGGCTCAACCAACACGCCGTGGCTTGCCGGAAATTATTTGTATGTAGTCACCAACAATAATGAACTGATAGCCTTGGATAAATACACCGGTGAAGTTATGTTCAATACCTTTATTTTGCAAGACTACACTTTAGAAGAAAGAACCGATATTTATCTTTCCGGTCCCATTATGGTAAATAACAAGTTGCTTATAACTTCATCAAACGGAGTTGTTTATATTGTATCAGCCTCAAACGGCATTATTGAACATACCATTGATACAAAAAACAATTTGCCTTATGCTCCGATAAGTGCAAATGATACGGTTATATTTGTAAATTCTGATGCCGATATAATCGCTTACAGATAACAAGGAAAAAAATATGGTTTTAAAAGTTGCAATAATCGGTCGCCCGAATGTCGGAAAATCCACATTGTTTAACAGGCTTGTAGGACGCAAGCTTGCCATTGTTCATGACAAACCGGGGGTTACTCGTGACAGAAAAGAATCACCTGCAAAACTTAAAGATTTAGAACTAAGCATCATAGACACTGCCGGTTTTGAATATTCCACCGAGGATAATTTGGAAAATCGTATGTTTAAACAAACATCAAGAGCCATTAATGAGGCTGATGTATGTTTGTTTATGACCGATGCCAGAAGCGGCATTCACCCTTATGATGAAGTTTTTGCCGACATTGTCAGACAAAGCAAAAAACCGGTTATTTTGCTTGCCAACAAATGTGAGGGCAAAACCCAAGAAAACAGCATTTTTGAAACTTATAAATTAGGTCTTGGCGACCCGATACCTTTTTCGGCCGAGCACGGTATCGGAATTGATGATTTATATATTGCCTTGCTTGCTTTTGATAAACAGCAAAATAAAGAGATTATTGATGACAACCAAGACAACGACAAGCCGATACAACTTGCTATTGTCGGACGGCCTAATGTCGGAAAATCAACCCTTGTAAATGCTCTGTTAAACGATGAAAGAATGCTCACCGGCCCTGAAGCAGGAGTTACTCGTGATGCAATCACCACGCAATGGCAATATAAATCTCGTAAAGTAAATTTGGTTGATACGGCAGGTTTAAGAAAGCATTCAAAAATTACCGATTCGCTTGAAAAAATGTCGGCAGCAAGTACCAAACACGCAGCTTTTATGGCACAGGTTGTCATACTGGTTTTAGATGCTGATGCGGTTTTAGATAAGCAAGATTTAACCATTGCCCGACAAGTGATTGATGAAGGTCGAGCCCTGATTATTGCCGTAAACAAATGGGATATTGCTAATAAAAAAGAAGCTTTACAGCGTTTAAATGACAAACTACAAACATCTCTAACTCAAGTTACGGGGATTCCGACCGTTACCATCTCGGCCTTAAAAAAAGAGGGGCTCGACAAACTTATGAGTGCGGTATTTAAGGTGTATGACAGATGGAATATGCGCATACCGACTGCACCCTTAAATAAATGGTTTTCAGATGTGCAAGAACAAAACACCCCGCCTTTGGGCAAAAACAAACGCCGAATTAAGCTAAAATATATAACTCAAGCCAAAACTCGTCCGCCATCATTTTATATTTTTTCAAGCAACCCCGAAGGATTGCCTGATTCGTATTTAAGATATTTAGTAAACAGTTTAAGGGACACTTTTAACCTTGGCGGTGTGCCGATTCGTATTACGGTCAGAAAATCTGATAACCCATATGCAAAATAAATTTTGGAGGTTTACCCCTCCTTTTTTATTACCTCATTTTTGATTTAAATGTTTTCAAAGACTCTTTTTACTTGCAAAAAAAAAAAACGGTTTAGAATAACAAATATAACCATATTTTTAAGGAGATTTGCTATGATTAAGATGTTTTTGTTTGTTTTACTTGTTTTTCCTTTGGTTTCAGAGGCTACAACTTGCGTAAAAGACTATGCCGGCACCGCAAGTTGTGTTGAAAACGAAAACACCGCCGGTGATTGTAAAACCTTGGGTTATTCCAACCAAGATGTTTCAGGTTGCACCAATTACCTCTATTGCCCGTTTAATACCAATTATAAAAGATGTGTTGCAGGTGGTAATGAGCTTGATTGTGAAGAACTCGGATATACAACCGATGATAAGTCTGCTTGGTGCGGAAAAATTTTAACCTGTCCTAATGATAGTAGATTAACATCTTGCTCTGCTGGACTACAACTATGTGCCCTTGGCGATGTTTTTTATTCTGACGGAAGTTGTGGCAATGTTTATGACTATGATGATACAAAAATTCCTGTTGGGGTTGTATATGCCTTATCTGAGACAAAAGGCGGTATACCTTATACCACTCAACAAGCTGAAGCAGATGGTTTTAAAAGGCAACATGGTAGGGTAATTAATTTGAGAAATTTAACTTCAGACAACAACACCTATTTATTTAACCCTGAAAATCCATATGATAACAGTTATAATAAAATAATCTTCGGATTATACGATACTACTCCATCAGGAGTATATACCTACAACACTGATACAATACAAAATTCATTTGAAGATGAAGCAATATATAATGGTAAACTAAATACATTACTAATTGCCAACACATCACCAACATATTCATATTGTACCACCACATATCAACCCGGAACAGCAATATATAATCAATACTGTATGCCTATTGTAGTCAATGCCGCATTATCGTTTTATCCACCAAATGTAAATACAACCGATAGTATAGTAGGAGCAGGAAAATGGTATTTACCGGCAATCGGAGAATTAGCCCTATTACAAGGATTCAAAGCAAGTCAGGTAACATCAAATACTATTGGTGCAACAGGAACAACTCAAATAATCATAAATGATACATTAGATATATTAGCAAGCTATGGCATAGATGCTGATACAATATCAAACGGCTATTTATCCTATCACTGGTCATCAACACCAAGTGATGATGGCAGATATTGGGAATTAGATATGGGTAATGGTTACCTATATCATATGCCTACAAATGATAGTAAATACATTCGTGTCAGTTTAGAATTTTAACCCTTTTCCATATTATTATGTTATCATAGCAAACTACAAAAGAGCTTTAGCTTTTAGGAGCTAAGGCTCTTTTTTGATGTATATAATAAACAATCCTTTAATTATGTGGCTTTCGATTATTTAAAAATTCGAAAATGTCTTGATTTTTTTGTGTTCTACAAAAAAAGCATGACATTGGTTGGTTTATTTTCTTACCTCAAATTTGATTTAAATCCACACAAAGACTCTTTTTACTTGCAAAAAAAAAAAACGGTTTATGATGCGATGTGAAAGGGTATTTTTGCACCTTTCAAATTAAGTTTAACTATTTTTGTAAAGGAATTAAAATTATGAGAAAATATTTTCTTTTATCTGCAGTTGCTTTGATGGCTGCAACAACAGCAAATGCAACAACCGACTATGCAGAAGTAACCGCTAAGGCTACAATCGAAGTTGCAGGTACTTTTAGTTGTTCCGATATGAATTTTGGAACTATTGTCGTAAAGCAACAAAATGCTGAAACAACGATTAGTTATGGTGAAGGCTTGGAAAATACACGCTATGACAAAACATCAATACTATCAGTAACGAATGTAAGTAATAGTTTGTGTAGCACATTAACGACCGAAGATACAGGTGTAAGTTTTCCTGAAAGCATAGAATTAACAGCAAATGGAAAAAGCACAAAACTTATTTATTATCCAGAGATGGATATAGAGTATGCCCCTTCGTTCTATGGAATACTCAAAATCCCCGCACAAGTTCAAGCAGGCGAATACACTGGTTCATTTACAGTAACTCATACTTACTAAATTATCATACAAAAACCGCCTCCTATCGCAAAATAGGAGGCGGTAATCGTATAGAAAGCTTTATTACTATGATTGTCTGCTGTTATTTTTGTCCTCATTGGCCTTAGAATAGTTATTGGCATTGTTATAGCTTTCAGCCAATTTACCGACGGCAACTTTTTCTTGCATAAAGCGCATACCTGTAAGCATCGACTTGCGTTTCAAGCCTTGTGCTTTTTTTAATGTTATCTCGTTTACCATGACTATTCTCCTCTAGCCAAATTTTATTATTAATGTCAATATATCACAGTTTTAAAAGACTGTCAAGAAATTGTAACAAAAATATTACAATTTTTTCACAACTTTTATCTTCCCAAGCAACCCTCGGTTTCTTTGGCATAGCGAACATAATGTTTGTAATAATCATCTAAGTTCTTAGCCACCAAATAGTTTACCGTACCTTTGGGATATTTGCCGTTTTTGTCGGGAACACCTGCCGGCACTCCGGTCAAAATTTCAATTCCGTCATCAACCGTATCAACCGCATAAATGTGGAACATATTGTTTTCAACCGCTTCGATAATTTCTTCTTTAAGCATCAGGTTACTGACATTTGTTCTCGGGATAATCACACCTTGCTCACCGGTTAAGCCGTTATATTTGCAAACTTCAAAGAAGCCTTCAATTTTTTCGTTTACTCCGCCGATTGGCTGAACTTCTCCAAACTGATTGATTGAGCCGGTTACGGCTATGCTCTGTTTAATCGGCAATTCGGATATTGCCGATAACAGGCAATAATATTCGGTAGAACTTGCACTATCGCCGTCAACACCGCCATATGATTGTTCAAATACAATTGAGGCCGATAATGACAACGGTTTGCGTTTGGCAAAACGATTCGATAACAAAGCTTGCAAAATTAAGACACCTTTTGTATGTATCGGTCCGCTCATTTCAACTTCTCGTTCAATGTTTACAAATTCGCCTTTTCCCAAACGAACCTGAGTGGTGATTCTGGCCGGTTTTCCAAACGAATTGCGTGAAAAATTGTACACAACCAATCCGTTAATTTGCCCAACTCTTTCGCCCTCAACATCCATCAAAATTGTGCCTTTATCAATTTGTTCAAGCATGGCTTTGTTTATTCTGTCGCTACGATACATTTGTTCGGCAATGGCTTGAATGATATGATTTTTACCGATTTGTTTGGCGTTAGATTTTCGTGCCCAATAGTCGGCTTCTCGTAACAAATCGCCAATAGACGCAATGTGGGCGGTAAGTTTTTCCGAATCGTCTGCCAAACGAGAAGAATATTCTATCACTTTGGCAACCGCTTGTCGGTTAAGCGAACGAATTTTCTTTTTCTTGGATAACGAACCGATAAGCTTTGCGTATTCAATTTCGTTTTCTTCAGTTCGATCCATTACAATTCCAAAATCGGCCACAACCTTAAAATAATCAGAAAAATCGGGGTCTCTTTCAGCCAATAATTCGTACAGTTCTTCATCACCGGTTAATATAATTTTCACATCTAACGGAATTGGCTCCGGATCAAGTGAAATGGTGGTAAAACTTGTTTCATCGCTTGGCGATTCTATTTTTATGGTTTTGGAAGCCAAAGCTCTTTTTAATGAATCCCACGCATAAGGTTGAAGTAAAAGTTTTCGGGCATCAATAAGCAAAAATCCGCCGTTTGCCTGATGCAAAGCACCTGCTTTTATGAGTGTAAAGTCGGTAAGCAAGGCACCGTATTGTTGCACTCTTTCAACCTTTCCGACCAAATTTCCTTGAGTCGGGTGGTCAAGCAAAACAATCGGTGCTCCCGATTCGGGAGTGTTTTTAATGATGACATTAACCTTAAATTTTGCAAACTTATCTTCTTCATTTTTATTCATACGACTAAGGAGTTGACTTAACGGATCATCTTCGGAACTTGCCATTTGCGGTTGTGATTCGGGCATATAATCATCTAAACAATCTAAGATATTTTTTTGCACAGCTTTTAGAAAATCAACCGCTCCTTTAAATTGTTTATATTGTTGTTTTAGCTCATCAATCGGTTTAGAAATGAGCTTTTTAGCCATTTTTTCTCTTAAGCGTTCCACTTCTATTCTTTGTTTTTCTTCCCATTGCGGCAAATCGTGTGAAGAATTTTCAATTTCGGCCTGCATGGCGTTCAAGTCCTGAGTGATTTTTTGTTTATCTTCAGGTGAAAGTTGTTCAAAAGCTTCGGGGCTTAACACTTCGCCGTCTTTAACCGGAGCTACCACAATGCCCACCGGCATATGCAACAACGACACACTTTTACCACGAGCTTTTTTCTGTAATATTTTGATATAGTCGTCTTTTTTGCTTTTATATTTTTCTCGTATAATTTCTAATGCGGTTTTATATTCTTCGCTTTCGGTAATTGTTGGTAAACAGTTTTTAAGTTCATCAATTAAATCATCAACCGCTTCGGCAAAATCAGATGCATGGCCGGCGGTAAAACAAATTGCATTAGGTTTGTGAGGCTCGTCAAAATTATACACATAGGCCCAATCATCGGGAGTTTTGCGCAAAACGGATTCTTTTTCCAAAATGCGTTTAACTAAGCTCATTTTTCCGGTGCCTTCGGGCCCGAAACAAAACAGATTGTATCCTTTAGACTTAATGTTTATGCCAAGCTCAACCGCTTTTATGGCTCTATCTTGACCTAAAGCGGATAACCGTTCTTGCAAATCGGCCGTAGAATTAAAATCAAATTTTGTGTAGTCGCATCTTCGATAAAGTTGGTCTGAAGATAATTTTGTGATAGCCATTTTTCAAAATCCTTTTGCAATTATATTTTTTAATCTGTATGATTATAGTGGTTAAAAAACTAATTTAGTGTAAATGTGCATGAAATATTTTTTATTTAACATAATAATTTTAATGCTCGGTATTTGGTTTGTGCTTAAATCAAACTTGCGACAAAAGTTTTATCGAGACTACATATTGCGAAAAGTTGCGCAAAGCTATTTTTATTTAAACGACAAGGGCATCTTTTCTTCATATATAGTCTTAAAAATTGCTGATTTAATTTATGCCGAAAGTCTTAAAAATCAAAAAATTTTGCTTTCTTATATTAATGCGCACGATTTTAAATCCGTAACCGATTTTTTTATAAACAAAGACAAAGTGTCGGCATATGCTTTTGGAGCCTTTTTTAACTTAAAAGAAAATAAAAAAAATTTGCAACAATATATCAAACAAAATTTCAAAGATAAATCAGCGCTTTTGGCTCTTGGCCTGATTTACGATTCGGAATTTAACAAAAACAAGCTAAAACAGATTGTTAAAAGCTTGCAAGAGCTTAAATTAAACAAAGCTCAAAACGGTATAAAATATTATTTAACGGCAAAATCGGAACTGTCTGATGCGGATATGCTTAATGCAAGCGTTCACACCTTAAAAGCTATTAAAATTTTTAAAAAATATAATTGTTTTTATGAAGAAGCCGAAGCTTATGCGTTGCTGGGAGAAATTTACCGTATCAGTGCCGTATATGATTTGGCACAAACAATGTTTGATACGGCCTTAAAAATTTATGATTGCCTTGATAACGAAATTAAATCGGCGCAAATAAAAGCTTTAAAAGCCATGCTTTGTGTCGGGCAAGAAAGGTTTGATGAGGCAGATAGTTTATTTTCTCAAAGCAAAAAAACATTCAAAACAGCCAAATTAACCCTATCCGAGGCTGAAATTATAAACCAGCAAGCTTTGTTAAATGTTTTACAAAAAAAATATTCAAAAGCGCTTAAATATGCGACCAAAGCATTGATGTTGCATCAAAAATGTAAAAACATATCAGGTGAGGCTTTTTCTTTTGAAATTATAGCATTGATATATTTTTATAAAAAAGATTATAAAACAGCTTTGGAAAATGCGCAAAATGCGATGATAAATTATCTTAAATCAAAAAATTATTCCGGATTTGCAGATTCGGTATTTGTTGCGGCACAAAGCTTGTTTGAACTTAAAGAATATAAAAAGGCTGAAAATATGTGTCGTGAACTTATTGACACATATGAAAAACATTCTACCTGTTTTCATATAGCGAGCGCATATTCTTTGTTGGGGCTTATTTATATCAAATTAAAAGATTTCAATCGGGCAACGGCACTATTTAAAAAGTCTGTAAATTTGGAGCAGTGTAATGAGCGTTATACGGCTGCCGCAACCGATTACACAAATTTGGCATTGATAGAAAAAAAACTGGGGAACAAAGAAAACGAGTTAAGATATTTAGATGCAGCACTTGAAAATGCTAAAAAGCAGGGCGATGATAAGCTCATTAAAATAATTAAAGAACAAATAAAAAAACAAACAGTTTTAGATAATAAGTAATATATTTTTAATCAATTAGGAGTATATATTGAGGTGCTACTCTTATAAAAACATAGCAGAGAGGACATTTTGATATTTAAAAATATAGCATTATATTTGATGACAACTCGTATCGGGGCTGCAATAACGCAAAACCTGAGCGGTATGGCCGGATTTTTCCAAAAACATTTTTCCGGCACCGACAATTTGCGTGTTGTTTCGATTATACTGTTACTTTTGGCCTTTGTATTGTTTTTATTTTTGGTAGTGATTTTATATATCAAATCGTTGCTTTCGTTTATTAAAACTGACATTTCACCTTCTTTACATTCATCGGGCGGTGCTTCATCATCAAGACTTTCCGATGATTTGCAAAATGAAAAGATACAAGAAAATGAGCTTGAAAAAGAGCTTGAAAAATCTCGCAAACTAAAACTTAAGGAAGAAACACAAAACAAGCAAAAGCAAGCGCAACTCAAAAAGCAACAAGAAGAAAAATTGCTCAAAGAGAAACAAGCTCAACAAAAAATTGAGCAAATGTATCAAAAATCCAAAATTATGGAAAATTCACAAAATGCCATTGCTCTAAAACAAAGAGAAAGCCGAAGAAAAGCATCTGCCGATTTTAACTGGAAAACAGGTAAAATTGTTGAATTAGATGAAATATCGGCGGGGATTACTTCCTTTAAATATGAACCCACATACAGAACTTTAGATTCAATGACCGGACTGATTTTGAATATGTTTTCTCGCAATATTGATTCGGGTAAAATTGCTCAAACCGTCAAAGTCAGATGCGGTGACAATGCAACCGAAGAAGACATAATTCAGCTTATCGATTCGATGAAGAATTTTATATCTTTGAGTAATAACGGAAAGTTTGCCAATTTACCCGATGCCGCATATTTGCCGACACCGGAAGAAGCTCTGTATAACTTAGCCGAAGGTGACAGTTCATATTGTTTAGCCATGCTTGAAGCATTGATGAACAGCAACATTGACAAAGGTCATAATGTTAAAATGGTGCAAAAACGAGACATTGCCTTTATGGAAGCATCAAATTATGCTTGCACATTCGGAACACTTGCCAGTTTGTCTGACAAACATTTGGCAGTCAGTTCCTTTGAGCTTGCCATAGAACTTTCGCCCAAAAATGTTAATGCATGGAGTAGAGTTGCCGATATGTATGCCTCATCTTCGTTTGACAGTAAAGCAATTTGGGCTTATCAAAATGTTATCAATACCGGAGATGAAGATATATATCCGCACCAAGTTGCAAATGCTTATATGCAAATGGCAAAATTCCATCAGGCGCAAGGTGATATGGCTAAAGCAAATAGCCTATATGCACAAGGAAACGAATATTTTTCATCAATCGGCATTAATCAGGATTTGACCGGTAAAGAACACGATATCATCAACCTTATCGAATCAAAGCAAAAAGAAGATTTGCCGGAGACTATCAATAAGTTGCTTAATATTTCAAGACAAAGACAAGCCTCTTACGGATAAGAACATATTTAATTTATAAAAAAATCGACATCAGCTTTATACCAATATCGATTTTTTCGCATACTGCATTTATAGTTTAAGCCACACCTTCGGGCACATCGCCATATTTATTTTTCTTCATATCACTTTTAAAGAATATCACAACAACAATCACAAATGTCGGAATTGAAGCTAAAATAAAACAAATATTTTGTAACACCGATAAATAATCAGCAGTATTGCCGTCATAAAATACCAGATTAACAGTAGAAAACGCAATATTTGATATAACGGGCATAAGTGTAGCCGCAATCCACCAAGCAGAATATCCGACATCGTGTAACCTTCGTACTAAAACACCAAGACCGGGTAAAAATAAAAACAAAGACCATAACAAATTTATAAAATCGTCGAGCGGTTGAAGACGCACCAATGATACTACAATAAATATTCTGACTAAAGTATCAACCAACAAAAAACCGAAATATTCTTTTCTTCTGGCTCTGCCCTTAAAACAAACATATTTTTTGGTTATACATTCAACAAAATATCTCCACACACTTTTATCGCCGGATTTGGTTTTGTGTGTCTGACTGACTTTTATATCGTCCATTTCTTTTTCCCTTATAAAAAAACTTACAAAAAACGGAGTTTAGCACTCCGTTTTTTACAATTTCAAACAAATTATTCATTTGCCGAAGGGCAAATTTTTGCTTGCTCGGCATTAAATTTTACAAATTTTTCATCAGCATCGGCATCATTTGCAATGGCGCTTTGCGGACATTCGACAATGCAAACACCGCAATCAATACAAACATCGGGGTCAACCACAAGCTGAGTTTCGCATTCACGAAAAGCCTCAACGGGACATACACTTGCGCAAATTTTGCATTTGATGCAACTGTCATTAACAACTGAAGGCATAAACTATCTCCTAAAAATGTTTAAGTTAAATTCAAGACATATTTTTAGCTTTTTTAAAAATAAAAGCAAGTAAAATTTGTATATAGCCCTTGCGAAGTGGATTTTTTATACCCATATAACAATCAGTATAAAAAATTTTGGGAGTCAAAAATGAGTGAAAAAAGAGAGTTTCAGACCGAAGTTGCAAAACTTTTAGATATTGTAATTAACTCGTTATATTCGGAAAAATATATTTTTTTAAGAGAGCTGATTTCAAATGCCAGTGATGCTTGCGACAAGTTAAGATATTGGGCTTTAACCAATCCGGATATTGCAAAACCTTCCGGACAATTAAAAATTGTGATAACTCCCGATGATAAGGAACAAACACTTACCATATCCGATAATGGTATCGGTATGAATAAAGACGATTTGATAAACCATATCGGTACAATTGCAAAATCAGGTACGGCAGATTTTGTCAGCAATGTAAAAGATAACGGCTCGGTTGTAGATTTAATCGGCCAATTCGGTGTCGGTTTTTATTCGGCCTTTATGGTGGCTTCAAAAGTTGAAATAATCACCAAAAAAGCAGGTGATGAAAAAGCTTGGAAATGGGTTTCCGACGGCCTTGGCGGATATGAAATATCTGAAACAACAAAAGAAACAAACGGCACCGATATCAAACTTTTCTTAAAAGAAGATGCCAAAGATTTTACCGATACAATATATTTAAGACACATTATCAGAACATATTCCGACCATGTGGAATATCCCATTGTTCTAAATTTGGGCACGGCCGGTGAAGAAACCGTAAACAATGCCTCTGCACTGTGGACCAGAAACAAAGCCGAAATTACCGAGGAACAATATAAAGAATTTTATCACCACATATCCAAAAACTTTGATGACCCGTGGCTTACACTTCACTTTAAGGCTGAAGGCAGCATTGAATATAATGCGCTTTTGTATATTCCGTCCGCCGCACCTTATGATTTGTTTCAACCCGACAGACAACAAAGCTTAAAACTTTATGTAAATAAGGTGTTTATCTCGGATAAAATAGAAGGCTTAATGCCGGCATATTTGCGTTTTGTTAAAGGGGTAATCGACAGCTCCGATTTACCGCTTAATATTTCAAGAGAGATGTTGCAACAAAGTGCTTTGCTTGCAAAAATCAAACAAGGTACGGTTTCAAGAATTTTAAAAGAACTCAAAAAACGCACCAAAGACTATGATGATTATATCAAATTTTGGAAAGCTTTCGGCATTGCTTTTAAGGAAGGTATTTATGAAGATTTTTCCAATCGTGAAGAAATTGCCGCATTGTCGATGTTTGCCAGCACATTTTCCGATGATAAATTAACTTCGCTAGATGAATATATTTCAAGAGCAAAACCGGAACAAAAAGCCATATATTATGTCACCGGTGATGATGTTGCCACTTTGCAAAATAATCCGCAATTGGAAGCATTTAAAGAAAATGGAGTTGAGGTGTTGCTCCTAACCGACCCGATTGATGAGTTTTGGACACAAACCTTAACCACTTATAAAACTTTTGCCATTAAGCACATTTCAAAAGCAGAGATAGATTTGGGTATAAAAAGAGACAAGCCCAAGGCTTTAGAGGGCGATTTGAAAAAACTTACCGATTTGATGAGCGAAATGTTTGTTAAGGAAGTGGGTAAGGTAACAGTTACCGAAAAGCTGACTAAATCACCGGCAGCCTTAAATGTTGAAGAAGGACAAATGAGTATCCACTTAGAACGCTTAATGCGTAATCATCAACAACAAACAAGTTTTGCCAGTACCCGAATTTTGGAAATCAATCCATATCACCCGTTGATTATTAAGCTTTCCGAAATGACAACCGATGATAAAAATAAGGGTAAAATAGCCGATATATCAAGACTTATACTTGATCAGGCCAAAATAGCAGAAGGCGAACCGGTCTCCGACCCGTCATTTTTTGCCTTAAAATTCAGCGAATATATATTAAAAGGAATGTAAGAAACTACAGCCTCTTGTAAAAAAACAAGAGGCTGTTTACATATAAATACTACTTTTACATATTTATTCGTAAGTAAAAGATACCGTAAATGAACCTGTATAGTCACCACCTGTTACATTATTAGGAATTGATAGTTGTCCTTCAATTTTTCCATAGCTAACGGAAGATAGTTTTGCCGTAAGATTACCTCCTGTACCGGTTAAAGTTACGGTTGGCGGAAATGAGTATCCTAACTGGTCCATTGCCATTGCAGCATCTTCACAATATACACTAGACATACCTGTATGTGAAAGAATATCTTTGCTTAGCACTACTTCATCACCCATTCCATCATCAGGCGTTGAAATAACAGTTGTAGCCTCATTGTTTTTTTTCACAACAATTTTACCGAAATTTAAATTTGAGCATTCTATTTTATTAGCCACCTCTATTGTAGCTTTAGCGGTAACTTCGGCGTAATCGGTTGTTGCATTTACATTGCTTGTTACCAAGAGTGCAACAGCAAATAAAAGAAAATATTTTCTCATAATTTTTAATCCTTAAAAATAGTTAAACTTAATTTGAAAGGCAAAAATTTACCTTTCAATACGCATCATAAACCGTTTTTTTTTTTTGCAAGTAAAAAGAGTCTATTTGTGGATTTAAATCAAAAATGAGGTAATAAAAAAAGAGGCTTTTTTAAGGCCTCTTTACAATTAAAGTTTTTCAATTTGTTTGGCAGCGTCAACAGCCGCATTCAGAGCTTTTTTAGGTTTAAAATCCAGATTGCGTTCTTTTAGCGCTACGGCATAGCCGTTTTTATACAGTGATGCCACAAACCTGATATGCTTTCTGGTGAGCCATTTTTTGCCAGTAAAAACAAAAACCGGTTTATTTGTACCACACGATTCGCAACACATTGAAACAGAATCTCCGGTAACCACAATGTTGTCAGCACAGGCCAAATATCCCATATACGGATTTTCTTTCTTTTCGCCCCACAAAAATGTGTGTGCCGGAATGCCTTTTAAGGCTTCCATAATGGCATTTTGAGCTTTTTCACCGGTACGACGAGAAGTGGTTATCAAAATTGAGCCACCGGTTTTTTCTTTTATCATCCGAACTTTATTACCTAAATCAGCGGCATTTTCGAGCGAAAATTCTTTCTTTTTAATTGCTCCTCCGACAATAACCGCAGTTAAGGGCTTTGGCAAATTTGCAAATTCCGGCTCCCATTTTTTCTTGGCATCTTCCAATACCTTATCGGTAATACGGTGCGGTGCACCGACAACATACGCAATGTTAGAATATGCTTTTTTGTTTTTATCATGTTCGGGAACCAAAGCTAAATCAAACTCTTTTAAGCCGGTTTTTCCGGGGTGCATAAGTTGTATAAGCTTGGTGTTTTTATTTTGCTTTTTAATATATCTGGCAACCGGTACAGTACGACGACTGATAGACAGCACCATATCCGGAAAAGGTGCAATAATTTGTTTTTTACATTCGGGAGTTAAACCGACCAAAGTTTTACCTCTTAAAAAATTAGGCAATCCGGAAAGTTTGGTATATTCCAAATTTTTTTCCACAATTTCATATTTTTCTTTATCTAAAAAGCTAACCACACCGCGAGCCTGACCAACACTGCCCATACGGCTGTCTAACAGCACCCATAAAATTTTTTTCATTTAAATAGTTCTTTCTTAAAATTAAAAATTATCTTATTATAAAATAAATTAAACAACAAGGTCAAGGAGAAACTTAAATGATGTATAAAACCATATTTTTTATAATGAGTGTTTTCTTAACATCTGTTAATGTGGCAAATGCCCAACTTTCAGCCCAAAAAGATGCGGCTTATTTTGCAGTTGTTAAAGCAGTTGCAGATTATAAAATCAATGATGAAGAAAACCAAAAACAAGTTCAACAACTTCGTGAAGATAAAAAATTTAATGATAAACTTAAAAAAATGATGGAAAAACTTGATAATGCAAAATCAAAAAACGCAACAAACAGACGAATTTATAATATTTTGCGTCAAGCCGGAAAACAAATTTATGATGAGCTTGATTAAGAATTGCTTAAACTTAATGATGTATACTTTAAACCAAAATAATATGTTAAGGAAAAGCCGATGAAAAAAATTTGTTTGTTTTTAGCTATCAGCGCATTTTTAAATGCCTGCAGTGTAAACAATGTTGTTAACACTCCGGTTTCAAGTGAGCCGACACTTGTTTTAAACACTGCTTATGACAGCGATGCAGTAAGATATCGTCAAAATATATCCGTAAAAGACAAAGGAGACACTTTTGTAACTTATGAATATAAAGATGTCAGAGTTGATGAGTTGGCATCGCTTGCAATTAAATATTGCGAGGAGGTTGCACAAGGTACAAATGCTCATTTAAGAGAAATTGTTTTATATCGCAACAATGCCCGCAGAGCAACATTTGATTGTGTAAATCTTGCAATGTAAAAATTAAAAAACTATATAAATCTTAGAGAATAAATATAGTTTTTAAAGGCATCAGAGATGAGCAAAAATTTATACAGTGTTTTAGGAGTTTCAAAATCGGCAAGCGAATCTGAAATTAAGTCCGCTTATCGTAAATTGGCACGCAAATATCACCCCGATTTGAACAAAGATGACACTCAAGCTGCCGAAAAGTTTAAGGAAATTTCGTGCGCTTATGACATATTAGGTGATAAAGACAAACGCAAAAAATATGACAATAACGAAATTGATGCCGACGGCAAACCAACAGGTTTCGGTGCCGGATTTAACGGTGGCCACAATCCGTTCGGACAGGGCTTTAACTCAAGAACATACTCAGGTGCCAATCCGTTTGGCGGAGCCGGCGGTTTTGATTTTTCTTCCATTTTCGGTGAAGATATTTTTGGCGGTTTTAACACTTCAACAAAAAACGGCGGAGGCTTTGGCGGATTTAATCAGGCACAAAAAGGTCAAGATGTTTCATACACCATAGATGTTGATTTTTTGGATGTAGCCAAAGGAGCCGAAAAAAACATATTTTTAAACGGTAAAAATATCAATGTCAAAATTCCGGCCGGAACTGAAAACGGGCAAACATTACGGCTTAAAAACTTGGGCAATCCGAGTTATAACGGCGGACAAAACGGCGATGCTCTGATTACGGTGAAAGTTCGCCCGCATCAATATTTTAAATCGGAAGGTTTAGATGTATTGATAGATTTGCCGTTGAGCATAAAAGAAGCGGTTTTGGGAGCAAAAGTTACGGTGCCGACCATTGACGGAAAAGTTAAACTTACCATTGCGCCATATTCGTCAAGCGGTGAAAAACTAAGGCTTAAAGGCAAAGGAATTGACAATGGCAAAGCAAAAGGTGACGAAATTATTACCTTGAAAATTGTCTCACCTAAAACTCCGAACAAACTGTTGGAACAGGCCTTAACCGAACTAAACGAAACTACAGTCAGGGCATTTTAAATGATACTTGAGAACTTAAAAAATTTTGAATGGCTGAATGAACCGGAAAATGTTATCTTTGCCGATAAAGAAATGAAAATTGTGGCAAAAAAACAAACAGATTTTTGGCAGAGCAAACATCATAATTTTGCCAAAGATGACGGTCATTTGTTTTTTTTAAGAACTGAAAAAGATTTTAATGTCATTGTCCATTGGCAAGCTGAAAACACCGTAAATTTTAATCAGTGCGGACTGATGATAAGAGTTGATGAGAAAAATTGGTTTAAGGCATCGCTGATGTATCAAGAAAGCCAAAATCCGGAAATCGGAAGTTGCGTAACCTTGAACGGACATTCAGACTGGGCGGGTGTAATGCTAGATAATACCCCAAGCGAAGTTTGGTATAAATTGGTGCGTAAAGCCGATGATTTTATGGTTTATTATTCGTTGGACGGTAAAAAATTTATCAGACTTCGCCAATTTTATATGGACACAAAAGATATTGAACTAAAAGTCGGAGCTTATATCTGTTCTCCGCAAAACCAAGGCTTTGAAGCCACTCTGCAAGATGTAGACTTTAAGTAGTTTTACCTCAAATTTGATTTAAATTCTTTAAACGACTCTTTTTACTTGCAAAAAAAAAAAACGGTTTATGATGCGTATTGAAAGGTAAATTTTTGCACCTTTCAAATTAAGTTTAACTATTTTTTTAAGGAATTAAAATTATGAGAAAATATTTTCTTTTATCTGCCGTTGCTTTGATGATTTCAGGCACTGCCAACGCAACAACCGACTATGCTGAAGTAACCGCTAAAGCAACCATTGAAGTAGCAGGTACTTTTACTTGTGAAGATTTAGATTTTGGTACTATTGTTGTTAAGCAAAATAATAGTGTTATGTCTTTAGTTGCTCCCGGTTCAACTTCTGAAAGTCTTCCGGAAGGTATAATTTCTGTCAGTGGTTCAGGTGTGGCGATGTGTGATGGCACCTCTTTTAGTGATGGTAAAATATCTCTTGACCTCAAAAATGAGAATAATCAGACAATGAACTTACTGGTTGACAAAGTAGCTGGCGATACACTTGTAGGTACATTAACAATTCCCACAGAAGTAAAAGCAGGTACATATACCGGTTCATTTACCGTTACTCAAACATATTAATATACTAAAAAGGGAGCATACAAGCTCCCTTAAATTATTCCATTTCGGCTAAGCGCTGTGCTTGGTCTTCTGTTATCAATGCATCGATAATTTCATCTAAGCACTCACCGCAAACCACATCATCAAGTTTATACAGTGTCAAGTTAATTCTGTGGTCGGTTACTCGTCCTTGCGGGTAGTTATAAGTTCTTATGCGTTCACTTCTGTCACCGCTTCCAATTTGGAGCTTTCTGGTCTCGGAATAGTTGGCATCAATGCTTTCTTTTTGCATATCATAAAGCTTTGCTCGCAAGTGATTCATTGCCTTTTCTTTGTTCTTAAATTGTGAACGGTCATCTTGGCATTGAACAACCACACCGGTCGGAATGTGTGTAATACGCACGGCCGATTCTGTTCTGTTAACATGTTGTCCGCCGGCACCCGATGCTCTGTAAACATCAATTTTTAAATCTGCCGGATTGATGTATAAATCAACTTCTTCAATTTCGGGCAAAACGGCAACGGTAGCCGCCGAGGTATGAACTCGTCCTTGCGATTCGGTAACCGGAACTCGTTGCACACGATGTGCTCCCGATTCAAATTTTAATTTTGCAAATACATCTGTACCGGTGATTTTTGCGGTTGCTTCTTTATATCCGCCAATGCCGTTTTCATTGGCATCTATCACCTCAAAGCGCCAACCTTGTTTTTGACTGTATCTTTGATACATCTCAAACAATACGGCCGCAAACAAAGCGGCTTCATCACCGCCCGTACCGGCTCTGACCTCTAAAATAGCATTTTTTTCGTCATCTTCAGATTTTGGCAGCAATAAGATTTTGATTTCTTTTTCCATTGCCGGAAGCTTTTCTTTCAAATCATAAAATTCCATTTGAGCCATATCACGCATTTCTTTATCTAAAGATGCATCTTCCATCATCTCTTTGGCATCATTAAAGTTTGCGACATTTTTTTGATATTCTTTAATAGCCTCAACAATCGGAGTTAACACCGAAAGCTCTTTGTTAAGCTTTACCATCTCGTCAGGTGAAATGTTTGAGGAAAGCAAGGCCTCAATTTCTTCATGACGACGAACAACATTTGAAAGTTTTTCTTCTAAATTCATCTTAAATTTCCTCAACCAATTTGTTAAGCTCAACCAATTTTTGCTCACCTAAATCTAAATCTTTAAGTGTTACTTTGCCTGATGCTAACTCGTCAGAGCCGATAATAACAGCTTTGTAAGCATTGGCTTTGTTGGCTTTTATCATGCGTTTTTTTAAGTTTCCGCTATATGCGTGTTCAACCTTAAAACCGGCTTTTCTTAAAGTGTAAGCAACTTGAAGTGCCGCATCTTTAACATCTTCGCCAACTTCAATTACGGCAATCGGGCGAGATTGTTCAAGCTCTTTTTCCAAAAGCATTGACAACCTTTCAACACCACAGGCCCAACCGATACCGGCAACATCGGCGCCACCCATCTGTGCAACCAAACCGTCATATCTGCCACCGGCCAAAACCGTTCCTTGTGCGCCCAATTTGTCAGTTACCAGTTCAAAAACCGTATGCGAATAATAGTCCAAACCACGCACAAGACGATTATTTACACGATATTTAATTCCCAATAAATCAAGCCCTTTTAACACACTTGCAAAAAAGTTTGCCGAATATTCATTTAAGCTATCGGCATATAACGGCGCATTGGCAACAACCTCTTTGTCGCATTCTTCTTTGGAATCTAACACTCGTAAAGGATTTTTTTCCAAACGATTTTTACTGTCTTCCGAAAGTTTATCAAAATTTTCTCTCAAATATGCTACCAACTTTTCACGATAAGCATCTCGGCTTTGTTTATCTCCCAAAGAATTTATTTCAACGGTAACAGCCCCGTCCAAGCCTAAATTTTCCAAAAACTCATATGCCATTGATATAACTTCAATATCAGCTTGCGGAGTTTCAACTCCGAGCATTTCAACGCCAAACTGGGTAAATTGACGCTGACGGCCTTTTTGCGGACGCTCATATCTGAACATCGGACCCGAATAATATAGTTTTACCGGTAAATTTTGTTGCATACCTTCGGATATAAACGAGCGTACAACACCGGCCGTACCCTCGGGACGAAGTGTTAAACTTTCACCGCCTCGGTCTTGGAAGGTGTACATTTCTTTGGTTACAATATCAGATGTATCACCTAAGTTTCGGGCAAAGACTTCGGTAAATTCAAAAATCGGGGTTTCGATTTCTTCAAAACCATATTTTTCAACCACATCAGATGCCGTTGATATCACTTTTTTAGCTTTTTTCTTTGCCATACCGTACAAATCATATGTTCCGCGTACACTTTGTAATTTTACCATTTTTACCTCTTTTATACATTCTTTTAAACAATTGAAAAAATGGCTCAGGTTTCTCAAGCCATTTTTTGCTTTTTTAGTTTTTTGCTAATGATTTAAAAAGTCATCAAGTTTAATGTTTGTTTGCTTTTTCGGGCCGGCAACTTTGACAAGCTCATCATTGATAAACACATCAACATTAAAATATCTGCCGACCGAAAAAATCAAATTCGGGACATCGGGAACTTCATATTCAAAGCCTTTTTGATAAATTCCGCTAATATAAACCTGCTTATCATCTTTTACTTCAAACCACGATTCGCCATTAAACTTTACTACAATCTTGTTTTTTTGTTCTACCGGATTTAGATTTGTTTCAACAACATTCTCAACTTCCGGCTCAACATAATTTTCTTCAACCACTGTTACGGTATCTTCTTCAACAACTAATGCCACTTGTTCTTCAACAACATTCTCAACTTCCGGCTCAACATAATTTTCTTCAACCGCAATATTGTCACTCACTTCCGATTCGGTTGTCACATTGTCACGACCGAAAGCAAGAACTAAAAGGTATAAAACCAAAACCAAACATATACCGACCAAAATTTGCTTAAAGTTCGGCATGGTCAGAGTTGTGTGCTTTTTTACAATCGGCTTAGCTACCGTATCATTTTTTTTCGGCATAGACTCTTCTTTATAACACTGAACAATACGCTCGGCATTTAAGCCTAAATAGTCGGCATAAGAACGAATAAAACCGATACCGTACGGAACCGGCGGTAACTCGTTAAAATCGCTTTCTTCAATGGCTTTGATATAAATTTTTCTGATACACAAAGCCTTAGCCACGGCTTCAACCGATTTTTTTTGATTTTGCCTTGTATATTTTAAGAACATTCCCACAGTAGCGGGTTCTTGAGAATTTTGTTCTGTTGTTTTATTATCCTGTTCCACTTGATATATCCTTTATTTTTAAATTTTCATCATTAAAACACATTTTTTCCTAAATTGCAATAGCGTGGTCAAACGCATAGGATAATAATTGCGGTCTTAGTGTTCGTTTAGGTGATTTTAACAAAATCTGTACATAATCGGAAATGTCTTGTACATTTAACGAACGAATCATCTGTTTGATGTTTGAATATGCCGAGCCTGCAACCGATAGTTGCCTATATCCCAATCCGATTAAAACCATGGCTTCAATCGGATTGCTGGCCATTTCACCGCACACGGAACAAGAAACTCCCGCTTTGTCGGCTTTTTTAACAATTTCTCTTAATACTCTTAAAAAAGGTGCCGACAACACATCGTATCTGTCGGTTATGCGCGGATTTCCTCGGTCACAAGCAAATATAAATTGCGCCAAATCATTGGTGCCCACAGATATAAAATCGGCATGCTTTAAAATTTCATCAAGTTGAAAAACAACCGACGGCACTTCAATCATCAAACCGACTTTTACCGATTTGGGCACGGCTTGATTTTTTCTTTTTTCTTTTTCATATTCAAGCATCAAAGTTTCTTTGGCTTCTAAAAATTCGTCCAAACTTGCTATCATCGGGAACATAACTCTTAATTCTTTGCCGGCCGATGCCCTTAAAAATGCTTTCATTTGTTTTCTTAAAATTGCCCGTCTGTCAAGAGTGATACGAATTGAACGCCACCCGATTGCAGGATTGTCCTCATTCATATTGTTCCAGTAAGGCAACAGTTTGTCCGAACCGACATCAAGACTTCTGAAAATCACACTCTTATTGCCGGCTCTGTCTATAAGCTTTTTATAAAAAGAAATTTGCTTGTCAACATCGGGCATTTTATCCGATGACATAAAAGGAATTTCCGTACGATACAGACCGATACCGTCACATCTGGTAGATTCCAAATAATCCATATCAAAATCGAGACCGATATTTATGTTAAGTTTTATCTTAACTCCGTCTGAAGTTTTGTTGGCATATTTTTTGAGCTTTTCAAGTTGCTCTAACACAATTGCCATATCTTTTTGTTTAGATTTAAATTTTTCTTTTATATCATCGGTCGGATTGATGTAAACATAGCCTTCCTGTCCGTCAATTGCCAACAATTCGTCGTCTTTTACATCTTTGAATATTCCTCGTATTTTTGCTATTACCGGTATGTTTAAGGCTTTTGCGACAATGGCCACATGCATTGTGGGAGTGCCTTCTTCAATGATGAGGCCTCGAATTTTTTTATAATCATAATCCATTAAATCGGCCGGTCCCATGGTTTGCGCCACAACAATTATGTCACCGTTGTACGATTTGTCCGCATTGTCGTTTCCGCTTAAAAACATGAGTAACCTATCGGCAACATCTCTTAAATCAAGCAAGCGCTCACGCAAATAAGAATCTGAGCCGGAAGACAACCTGTTCCACATATCTTCATAAGCTCTTTCAACAGCGGCTTCGGCAGTTAAGCCGCTTTCAATGTTGTCGGAAATTTTTTTGTACCACCCTTTGTCCTTGGCAAACATTCGGTAAGTTTCTAAAATATCAGTGTGTTCACCCAAGCCTAAACGAGTCGAATTAAATTTTTCATCTAATTTTTTATTCATACGAACTTTGGCATCTTCAAGACGAGCAAGTTCCAAACTTTTATCTTCGGCAAAAATTTTGATTAAAGCTTGCCTTCTCCTGTGAACAACTGCGCAACCGACACCAAAACCTTTGTTTAACACAACACCTTTTAAACGGTCTTTTAGGTTTAATCCGCGAGATTTTATCAACTTTTTCTTATACGCATTAATTTCTTCGGTTGCAAAAAATGTGGTAAGAAACATGGCAATTGTTTCAAGCATAGACATTTCTTCATCAGTAAAGTGCCGTTCGTTTTTGTCGGCAATTAAGATAACACCTGCGGCCTTATTCCACCTGAGCATGGGCGAACCGATGACAGATTTGAAACGCTCCGCAGAATTGTTGCAAAAAACAGAATGCCTTTGTGCAGCAATCTCGCCAATGATAGTTTCACCGTAACGAATGTTTGTTTTATATTCGTCTTCAAATCCAAATTTGCAAAACAATTCAAGGTAAGTATCATCAACAGTAATGTAACAAGCACAAGCATCAACATCAAACCCCTGAGCAATCAGACTCATGGTATGTTCCAATTTGTCGGATATGTCTTTATTTTCGGAAATATCCTGTTGGATTTTTTGCAAAATTGCCATAGCTTTTGTTGCTGCGTTCAAAAAACTTCCCCTTTTGATAATCAAAAAACATCTTTATGCTTTCTGTTATATTATTTATATTTGTTTTTGCCAAGCACATTCTTAACTTATTTGCTACATTTTATAAAAAAATGTGTTAAAACACAATTAAATCCGAACACCTGTAATTAGCATAAATTCTACCGGAGAGAGTAAATTTGAGAGTAATATTTTTCTTAGCAGGAGGATA
>SUUV01000046.1 GCA_015062345.1 Alphaproteobacteria bacterium
TTGGTGTTTCTTTACAGCCATATGGAGTATATTAGGTTTTGTGTTGATTGCAAAAGTATTAATAGCTTCACGCATCGTTAAATTCGGCAAAAATGTTACCTACTTGAATTATTAAGTGTAACAGTTTGACTTAATTGAAACCCCTCGCAATTTTATTGTTGTGAGGGGTAAACTTTATTTAAAACACTATAGAAATATCAATGAGAAAAGCATACAACCTCTTGTCAGAAACAAGAGGTTGTATAAAATGGTGGTGGGATATTGATGAATTACTAACTGAAATAATATCCTATTATGAGGAATTCCAATACCAATTAAAAGAGTTTATATGATGGATTTTTAGCCATATTTTTATTGCATTTTAAATCAAAGTAGATTATCATTTGCCCACTATTAAAAATTATTATATCTAACTATTTAAATATTATAAATTATGAAGAAAATTGTTTTTTTCTGCTTACTGTTTTTGGTCTTATTATGTTTAATGGGACCTTGAATTGGAAGTGGCTGTTATTATCAGTTGCATCCTTGATTATTTGTTTTATTGTTGATGAATGTCATTTTTGGCAACCTTTTAACAACTTAAAAAACAAAGTTAAAAAATTAACAAAAGTAAATAACCATTAAAATTTTATGTTATGGAAACTAATTGGATTTTTATTGTCGCAATGTTTTTTGTTGTAATGACATGCTTCATATGTGTTTATTTGCATTATGACGCTGTAAAATCAATACAAAAAGCTGAAGAAGCTGAAAAGAAACGAGTCAAGCCAGGGTATTATTGGTATGAAGATGATACATTCTCAAAATCAAGGATACCCGATAAAAAGGTCAAAGCTATTGTTGAGCTTGTTGAAGAAGACTGTATATATGGTGACTTAACCGTATCAGAGCTTTTCCCTATTGATGAGCAACGATTATCTTACGATGATGCTGAAAAGTTTTTTAAAGAGTTTTCTTATCCTTGTAAAGATAACGAAAAAATAGTTTGGTATGACATTTATCAGTTGAGTAAAATTAAAGAGCATTATTCTTTGAAGATAGAACGTGCAGTTATGGAGATGTCAAAATCTCCTCGTCGTAGAGGACACTGGTCTTGTTCAGAATGTCTTACTCTTGAAGAAAATGCTTTCATTATGGATTTTTATTATAATGATTCTTATGATACTCCAAAAGCTAATGAAAATGCTGTTCGCCCCGTAATTGCAATGAAGTGTCTTGACACGACATTGATTACAATAGAGAATTTTGATAAATCTTTTGAAAACAAGTAAACAATCATTACAAAACCCCTCGCAATTTTATTGTTGTGAGGGGTAAACTTTATTTAAAACACTGTAAAAATATCAATGAAAAAAACATACAACCTCTTGTCAGAAACAAGAGGTTGTATAAAATGGTGGGAGTGACAAGACTCGAACTTGTGACCTCTACGATGTCAACGTAGCGCTCTAACCACCTGAGCTACACACCCTTTAATATTCACACTTTTAATATGGGTCACAAGTTCTTCGAACTTGTTCTTGCTTCGTAGGGCTCGCTTTTTTTAAAAAAAGCTTGCCAACTTCGCTTCGGTCAGTCAAAAACTAAAAAACTTTTTCTAAATGCAAATATGCATTTGCAAAAGTTTAAGTTTTTTCCCTGTCGGTAAAAAATGCTCCGTCAGGAGCCTTTTTTATCCTCCAGCCTCTACGATGTCTTTGTCACGCTCTAACGGACTAAAGCTACACACCCTTTAATATTCACATTTTTAATATGGGTCACAAGTTCTTCGAACTTGTTCTTGCTTCGTAGGGCTCGCTTTTTTTTTAAAAAGCTTGCCAACTTCGCTTCGGTCAGTCAAAAACTAAAAAACTTTTATGCATTTGCAAAAGTTTAAGTTTTTTCCCTGTCGGTAAAAAATGCTCCGTCAGGAGCCTTTTTTATCCTCCAGCCTCTACGATGTCTTTGTCACGCTCTAACGGACTAAAGCTACACACCCATAATTCTATTTACAATTTATTTATCGGTTGCACAAACTCAAATACATTCTTCCAGTTATCATAATAAAAATTCTTTGGCAAGTAAAATTTTTATAATTTTGATATTTTTTTCTATTACCTCAAATTTGATTTAAATTCTTTAAACGACTCTTTTTACTTGCAAAAAAAAAAAACGGTTTATGATGCGTCTTGAAAGGTAAAATTTTGCACCTTTTAAAATTAAGTTTAACTATTTTTGTAAAGGATTAAATAAAATGAAAAAATATTTTCTAATATCCGCTGTTGCAATACTCGCTGCAACAAATGTAAATGCCGCACAATATCAAGGTTATGCAACATTAACTGCCGGTGCCGAAATTAAAAGAGCAAATGAAATAACTTGTACCGTTTTAAACTTTGGTACAATCATCGTAAAAGAGGATGAATATGGTGAAGTTTATTGGAATAGCGACGAAACAATTGGTTACAGTGGTGGAGTTGTGTCTGTTGATGGTGCTGAACTTGCTGAATGTAGCGTACCAATGGGTGATGATTATACTCTAACCTTAGACCAAAGCACACTTCAATTTGATGAAATTTTAGTATGTTCAGAAGATGAAAAATGTTTGCTTGCTGAGATTGAAGCTGTAGGTGTCGATGGTAAGATAGGTGGTTTTTTACACATTGATAGCGATACTCCTGCTGGTTCTTATGTTGGTAATGTTACCGTAACAACTATATATAGTGATGAATAATACAATATCTACCGCCTCATTAGAGGCGGTAGATTATCTTCCTATTTCAAAACCGTTTGTATTTTCGGCGATTGATGTTGCTAATGCAAAATCGGCCGAATTGTTCGAATATATCCGATATAAAACATCGCCTTTTGCCACTTTATCCGAATTTTTTTTCATCAATAACACACCCGAGCCGGCATTTGATAAAGCTCCTGCAGTTATGGCAATGTGTGTTAGTACCCGATTACTCATAGATTTTACTTCACCGCTGTTTGGAGCTAAAACATCACGAGTTAATGTGCCTAAATCTGCCGATTGCAGTTTACCTTGTGCGTTTACAATGTTGTCAAAAGTTTCCAAAGCCCTTAACGATTCAAGCATTTCTTTTGCAATGATATAACCGTCGCCACCTTTAACTTTTGGGTCAAATTCAATAATTTTTGAAGCTATAAATAGTGCTTTTTCGGTTAAATCGGAAGATGCATTGTCTTTTGCTTTTAATATCTTAATGATGTCTTTTGCCTCCAAAAGAGCGCCTATTCCGTAGCCAATCGGTTCACGACCGTCGGTTACGGCAACATCAACGGTTATACCGAGTTCTTTGGCAACAAACTCAACGGTTTTTCTTACCGTAACCGAATCTTTAATGGTTTTAACCAGAGCTTGCGGGCCGACCGGTACATCGACTACCAGATGCGAAATTCCGCATCCGTATGTTTGCGCCATCATCAATGCAATTTCCAAATTTTCATTTTTTAAGTTTAGGTATCTGCTCATATTCCGAATTTTTATGGCGGCTTGAGCGCATTTCAAAGTTTCATAATTAAAAACCGCGCCTTTGTTTTCTTTAATCATCTGTGCCATTAAGATGTCATCAATATCAATGTTTGCAAACACTTGCATTGCATGGGCCGGTCCCAGATATGCCAAAGGATTTAAGGTAACGGATTTTAAAATCGGCAAACCGTAAGCCGCAACAATTGCCGTAACAATGATGTCGGTATTATCAGCGGGGACATATCCCAAAGTGTGAATGTCGGTCACAATGTTTTCTTTGTCCCAGTATAGCTTATTGCCAAAGCTTAATGCCTGTGCCAAATAGGCCACTTCGTTTACGGTTGCAAAAGAGCAAAAAGCCGTCACAAATGCGGCAATGTCGGCATTTAAATATTTACCGCTTGTGATGTCATTGACAATTGAGATATATTCGTTGGAGTTTAATATATATCCTTGAGATTTTTTTGCCACATTATCCAAACTTGATGGTACTTCCGATTGTAACACGGTTACCAAAGCACCTTCGGGCAATCCTAACTTAAAAAATGCTTCATCGTTAACCCCGATTTCATCAACCGATACAATGTTTTCATCGTCTACTACACTTAAAAACGCATACAAAGGTTTATCGGCTCCATGTACTTCAACTCGGGTGAGTGTTTTGATATCATCAACCTTGTAAACCGTACAATCTTTATGAATAAAAACAGTTGTATCCGAAAACGATTGAATCGGAATATGTTTCAAATATAGCATTATAAATCTCCTGATAATATAATTTTTCTTACTATACTTGCTCAGAGTTTATATTTGGTAAACAAAACATCATAAACCGATTTGTCATATTGCAGGTGTGTTTTTGCAACATATATACACCTGTGCCGAAAGGTAAAATTTTAATTTTTAAGGAGAAAAAATATGACTTGTAAATGCAGTTCTGAAAAATCAGCAAAATCAAGAACTCAAACCAATGATTCTTCATCTAAAAAAGAATCGTCAAAATCTTCAGATAAAAAAAGCATGAAATAAAATTGTACAAAGGCTCCTGCAAAGGAGCCTTTGTTTTGTGATAAATACAAAATTTATGAAAAATAGATGTTGAAAAAATAAATTCCGATGTATATAGTACCTGAGAGAATAAATTTAATTAATTGGGTAAAAAAATGTCAATAGAAACAAATATTCATCGCGAATCCAGACTCGCAAAGCTGAAAACATTACAAGAAAAAGGTTACAATCCGTATCCTTATAAATTTGAAACAAATGCGTATGCCGCTGATTTACAAGAAAAATATAAAGAACTTGAAACCGGCACCGATACTGAAGACAGAGTTACAATTGCCGGTCGTGCCATGGCGGTCAGAAACAGCGGTATGTTTATAGACCTAAAAGATGCAAGCGGAAAAATTCAGGTTTTCTGCCATAAAAATCACTTAAGCGAGGCTGATTTAGAGTTGTTAAAATGCTTAGATGTCGGTGATATTGTCGGTGTAACCGGTTATATCAGACGCACTCCCAGAGGTGAACTTTCGGTTGCGGCTGAAAAATTTGATATCATTTCAAAATCGTTACAACCGTTGCCGGAAAAATTTCATGGCCTTACTGACATTGAAGCTCGCTATCGTCAAAGATATGTTGACTTTATTGTAAACGATGAAAGCAGAGAAATTTTCAAAAAAAGGTGTCAAATTACATCTGCCATCAGGCGCTATTTTGAAGAACACGGATTTTTGGAAGTTGAAACTCCGATGTTGCACCCCATTATGGGCGGCGCCAATGCAAAACCGTTTATAACTCATCACAACACTTTGGATATGGATTTATATTTGCGTATTGCACCCGAGTTGTATCTTAAAAGACTTGTTGTCGGAGGTTTTGACAAAGTGTTTGAAATTGGTCGCAACTTCAGAAACGAAGGCTTAGATAAAAAACACAATCCGGAGTTTACGGCACTGGAAGCATATCAGGCATATGCCGATTATAACACAATGGCTGATTTGATACCTGATTTAATTGCCTATGTTGCAAAATCGGTTTTGGGAACAACGGTTGTTAAGTTTGGTGAACATGAAATTGATTTGGGAAAACCTTTTGCTCGCAAATCTATCGTAGATTTGGTAAAAGAATATGCAAACATTGATTTAATGGAAGCCAATACTTTAGAAGAAGCCAAAGAAATGGCAAAATCGGTTGGTGTTGATGCATCGGATTGTCCGTCTTGGGGTAAGGTTGTTCAAGAAGTTTTTGATGTAAAAGTTGAGCCCAATTTAATTGAGCCGATTTTGGTTATGGATATGCCAAGAGATATTTCACCACTTGCAAAAACGCATCGTTCAAACCCTCGTTTGGTTGAACATTTTGATGCATATGTTGCCGGAATGGAAATGGGTTGTGCATATTCCGAACTTGCCAATCCGTTAGAACAAATGGAAAGGTTTAATTCGCAATGCGAAGCAAGAGAAGCCGGTGATGACGAAGCTCAAATGCTGGATGAAGATTTTGTTACCGCTCTTGAAAACGGTTTTCCGCCATCAGGTGGTATGGGTATGGGCATTGACAGACTGGCAATTTTCTTAACCGGTGCCGAGACTATCAGAGATGTAATTGCCTTTCCGACACTTCGTAAAAGGGACTAAATTGAAACAAAGGACTAAACATAAAACAATTTTAGGGTTGTCGTTGTTACAAACGATAGCCCTGATGTTGCTTTTAACGATTATCATTGTCGGGGTAGGTGTTATATATCATAATAGCAAAGAAACAAAAGAGATGTTGCCGGCTGCAATTGTGGTAACACCGGAACCTGTTGAACATGAACTTAAACTCGTCGATTCAGTTGATATAATCGGTGATTTTATTTTAGACCACGAATATTTTGCTGCTGATGTGGAGGCTTTAGAAACACATCTTAAAACAAACGATAATGTTGTTTCAGAATCTGAAATTGAGCAAAATAATGATAACACGGTTGAAAATGACGAAGTTGAAAAAGTTGTTGAACAGGTTGAAGAAACTCGAGTTATATTAAACAAGTTAGAAGTTGAAAAACCATTGATAGCGGTTGTAATTGATGATATGGGTATAAACAGAAAAAGAACTCTTGACATTATATCCATTAATGCGCCTTTGACATCATCATTTTTAACCTATGGTTCCGACTTAAAAGGATTGGCGGAAAAGGCTAAAGTTTCGGGGCATGAGATAATGATTCATGCTCCGATGGAGCCGAAAGTTGAAGCATCTTTGGCGCCTGATACCTTAAAAACCGATATGAACAAAGATGAAATTGAAGGATTATTTCGTCAAATGCTAAATAAGTTTGAAGATATCAAGGTCAGCGGTATCAACAATCATATGGGAAGTAAATTTACCGAAGACGAAGAAAAGCTGGGCTATATTATGAGCATATTAAAAGAAAAGAATATGTTTTTTCTAGATTCTAAAACAACCGCCGCCTCAAAAGGAAAAGACTTGGCCGTTTCGGATAAGGTTGATTTTGCTCAGAGAGATGTATTTTTGGATAATCAAAACGATTATGAATATATCTTAAAGCAGTTAAAAAAGGCCGAAACCATAGCGACTAAAAAAGGGTTTGCAATTGCCATATGTCACCCTAAGAGCCAAACATATCCGGCTCTAAAAGATTGGGTTGAGAGCTTAAAAAACAAAAATTTTGAGCTTGTACATGTAAGTAAAATTGTTGAAGCCATAAATAAATAATGAAAAAATGAATTTTTTAAAAAAAAGTTCTTGACTATCAAAAAAAATACATATATATATGCTCTTGTCTTAAACGACGGTCCCATCGTCTAGTGGTTAGGACTCAAGATTTTCATTCTTGCAACATGGGTTCGAGTCCCGTTGGGATCACCAATAAAAAGCACTCTGAAGGAGTGCTTTTTTTGTTGACCCTAGGGACTCGAACTTAAGATTCGCCAATTCCGACTAAATTGTTGCTTCGCTTCATTTCATTTGCTCTCAACAATAAGTCTCATTGCGTCTCCTTGAAAAAAGCAAGGTTGCTTGCTTTTTTCTGCGGCCGTCCGTTGGGATCACCAATACGAACGGCAGGCTGAAAAATGCCTGCTTTTTCTTGTGCCCTAAAACCCCGCGTTAGACGCGGGGTACGGTGAAGCTTATAGCGATGGAGTTGTCAAATAGCTCCAATTAGGTTATAATTTTGCGGTCTGCCAAGACGCAAAAAACCTAATTGG
>SUUV01000008.1 GCA_015062345.1 Alphaproteobacteria bacterium
ATTTTCTTTTGAGCGCTGTGGCACTCCTCACTGCAACAAATGTTAATGCTGAAAGCATGACATATACTGTAGAAGCACAAGCCAAAGTTGCTTTATCTGCAAAAGCCGAATGTACAACTTGGGATTGGGGTACTATCTATTTAACCGACCTTAATATTACCGACCTTAGTTTATCATCTAATGATTATAATAGTAAAATAACCGCAAGCGGTGCTGATGCCGATAAATTTACCAATATCGGAGGCTATTCACCGGCCAAGTGTGAATGGGTTGATAATGGGGTTGCTGGTATAGATCCGTCTAGCGTAATCGTACCGGATGAAGTACACCTTGTAGGTAATGCAATGAGCAGTATGCTGCTAACCGATATTGAAATGAATGTGTATGGTGTACTTAGCGGAACTCTTAAATTAGACGATGTTTATGGTGCTATGGGTTACAGTGAAGAACTGACCTATAAAGGTTCCTTTGTTATGACTGCAGTATATTAACAATTTTAAGGGCGGAAATTTCCGCCCTTTATCTTAACTGAACGGATAAACTACGAAAGTAACCAATCTAATACATTTATCTGTTTTATACCATTATGCGATGTTACCGGTATTGGATCCATAGTCAACAAAAATTTCGGATTATGGTCACTAATCATCTCTAAAGGACGCAATTCTCTTTCTAAAGTATTTTTTTCAATTGCAGTCCAAGCCACTTGATAATGTTCAATATCTGTATTTTTTTGGACGGTAAAATCAACCTCATACTCACCAACTTTACCGACATAAACCTTATATCCTCGACGAACAAGCTCCAGATAAACAATATTTTCCAGAATATGCCCATAATCTTGATTTTTGTGACTGATAAGCGAATTTCTTAAAGCAATATCGGCAATATAATATTTTTCACCGGTTTTCAAATAATCTTTTCCCTTAATATCATAACGAGAAACCGAATATAAGAAAAAACAATCCATTAGTGCCGATATATAGTTATCAACCGTATGCGTTGAAATACTTTGCCCGTCAGATTTCATGGTATCGGCAATTTTTTTAACAGAAACCAAATTACCGATATTATCACTCATAAATCTGGTAATTCGTTTTAATGATGATGTATCCATTAAACCTTTTCTATCTGCTATATCCTTGACAATGATTGTATTATACAACGAATCTAAATAACTGTTTATATTTTTTTGATTATCTTGAAGCAATAGAGTAAAAGGAAAAGAACTCTGCGTTATATACTTTTGAAACAAATCCGTCTTGCTTAAATTTGGAAAAGCCTCTCTATATTCTTTTAATGAAAACGGTTGCATTTGAATTTCCATATATCGACCCGACAACAAGGTTGCCAATTCACCGGACAACAAATACGAATTTGAACCGGTAATATACAAATCAACATTCTTCTTAACAAACAAAGCATCAACCGCCTTTTGAAAATCTTTAACATGCTGAATTTCATCTAAAATAACATAATTGAGCTTATCTTTAACCAATCGTTCTTTTATGTGTTGATACAACTTTTTATGGTCTAATAAGTTTTGATATTCATCATCTTCGGCTTCTTCAAAATTTATACGAATAATTTGTTCCTTACTCGTATTATTTTTGAGTAAATAATCTTCAAACAAATCAAACAATGTCGATTTACCCGAACGACGAATTCCGGTAACAATTTTGATAATTTGCTTATCTTTAAGACTGATTAACTTATCCAAATATTCTTGACGATTTATCATTGCAACCTCCCTTTCCCACTATAATAATCATTATTTTTGAAAAGTAAAGCCAAAAAGCCTCAATAATATAAAAAATTTGCAATATATTGCCAACTTTTTCAAAGTGTATTAGTTTTCTTACCTCAAATTTGATTTAAATGTTTTCAAAGACTCTTTTTACTTGCAAAAAAAAAAAACGGTTTATGATGCGATGTGAAAGGACATTTTTGCCTTTTTAATGAAAATTAAGTTAAACTATTTTTGTAAAGGATACAAATTATGAGAAAATATTTTCTTTTAAGTGCTGTTGCACTTCTCACTGCAACAAATGCAAATGCCGGAAGCAATACATATAATGTAGAAGCACAAGCCAAAGTTGCTTTATCTACAAAAGCCGAATGTACAACTTGGGATTGGGGTACTATCTATTTAACCGACCTTAATATTACTGACCTTAGTTTATCATCTGATTATGATGGTAAAGTAACCGCAAGCGGTGCTGATGCCAATAAATTTACCAATATCGGAGGCCACTCACCGGCCGAGTGTGAATGGAATTTGGCTTATTCTCCTACATCATTAATTGTACCTAATGAAGTACAGCTTGTAGGTAATGCAATGAGTAATATGATGTTAACTAATATTGAAATGGATACTGATGGCAGCCTTATGGGAACTCTTAAATTGGGTGAAGATTATGCCATGGCCGGTTACAGTGAAGAACTGACCTATAAAGGTTCCTTTGTTATGACTGCATTATACTAATCAAGTTTAAGGGCGGAAATTTCCGCCCTTTATCTTATCCCAAAAGTCTTGCTTTTTCTCGTTTCCAATCTCGTTCTTTGATGGTTTCTCTTTTATCATAAATCTTTTTGCCTCGACCCAAGCCGACCTCAAGTTTAGCTCGACCCTTTTCATTAAAAAACAACTTCATAGCCACCAAAGTTGCCCCTTTACGGCTCAATTCATTTATAATTTTGATAATTTCTCTTTTTTTAAGCAAAAGCTTTCTTAAACGCATTTCGGCGTGGCTTTCATATCCTTTGTTCACATATTCGGCAATAAACATATTCGAGATATAAATTTCACCGTTTTTTTCCACTCCGAACGCATCGTTTATGTTGGCATGGCCTAAACGCAAAGACTTAACCTCCGTTCCCGTCAATTCAAGTCCGGCAATAAAAACATCATCAATAAAATAGTCAAAATTGGCACGACGGTTATGAGCCACCTGCCCCGTACTGATAAAATCTGATTTTTTTGTTTTTTTTGCCATTTTATTCGGTCTTATTTATCGCTTGCCGCAACCTTTAACGGTAACTCGGGCTTTTTAGCCACTTCTTTAAGTTCGGGCTTGATAGCAGCGCTTTGAACTCTTATGCATCTTCCTTCAATGTATGCTCCGGGCTCAATTGCAATGCTTTTATGAAGTGCATCGCCGGTTAAATGTGCACCGCTGGCAATAAAGATGTTTTCAGCATCGGCCGAACCTTGCAAAGTGCCGTACAAACTCAAACTTTTGGCCTTAACCTGACCGACAACACAACCTTTAACCCCGATGATAAGTTCTTCACAAACCACATTTCCTTCCAAACGGCCGTCAATATGGATAACATCACCGCCTAAAATATTGCCCTTAATTTTTGTACCAAAGCTGATAATGCTTGGCACCGGCGTATTTGAGCCGCGTCCCATACGAGCAATTTTCAAATATAACATTCTGCGAAATTTTTTCATTTTCATAATCCTTTAAATTTGAGCTTTAATAAATGTCATCGGGTCAACCGGTGTACCGTTAAATAAAACTTCATAATGAAGATGAGGTCCCGTTGACCTTCCGGTTGAGCCCACCTCTCCGATTGGCTCACCTTGTTGAACATATTGTCCCTTTTCAACATACGATTTGTTCAAATGCGCATATTTGGTTTTAAACCCGTTTCCATGGTCAATTTCAATATAGTTGCCGTATCCGCCGTTCCATTCGGCACGAACAACTTTGCCCTTTGCCATGGTTTTTATTTTGTTGCCCTTATTACTTGCCAAATCAACCCCTTTATGAGCGGCCGATTTTTTGTTAAACGGGTCTGAGCGCTTCCCAAAAGGCGAACTGAGCCAATAGCTCCAAACCGGCTTACCCACGGGGACGGACTTCATAACCTCTTTATAATAGGCAACATCATTTATAAGCGAAAACACTTCTTGCATTTTTTTGCTTAATTCTTCGTTTTCGACAGCCGGAATGTCTGCTTCAAACTTTCCGCCGGTGGAATCTTTTTTGCTGTTGGCAAGCGGATTAAAGTATTTATTTTGCTGTTTCATCGACTTATTTATCTCAGAAAGCGCTTCTTTAATTTTTTCCATTTCTTTTGAAGAAATTTTTTCTATCTGATTTAAAATTTCAATTTCGGAAACTTCCAACTGTTTAACATTTTTTTCCAATGTGCTGATTTTGTTGACAAGCTCATTTCTTTCAGACAATGCTCTGTCTCTTTGCAAAAGCGCTTCTCGCACCGTAACCTGTTCTTCCAAGTCCTCATTTTCAAGCCATTTTTCACCATCGGCAATTTGTCTGATTTTTTCTTCCACAACCGAAGCTTGTTGTTTATATCTGTTAAGTTCGGTTTCATCTTTTAACTGTTCTTCATTAACTTCCGAGAACATAGAGCTCACATTTCTGTGAACAGCCACAAAATCGGTCATCAAATCAACCAATGCATCTCTTGCTTCATCAAGTTCTCTGTCTTTTGTAGAAATAATTTCATCACTGATGTTATAAACATAATATGAATAACCGCTCCACAGACCTACCCCGATAAGCAATGCCAAAACAAACACCTGCAACTTTGATGATATATTAAAAACTTTGGCACGACCACCGCTCCGAAAAATAATTTCCTTGTTGGAAAAAATCGGTTTCGGTTCGGTAAACGGCACCTTGGAAGGTTTTTTTATCTTAATTTTATGCGGTTTTATTGTCATACAAAATCCAGTTAATACAACAAATTAGAGCTTACAAAAGCACAATTTTCGGCATTATAGCAAAAAAAATCTTTAAAATAAAGGATTTTATTTAATCTTTCAGTTTTTCATCTAAAATCACAAACTCATTCGGGCCTACCATATTAAGCACGGTTCTTACTTGTTCGTCTAACAAATCAAGATCCAAATTAGAAGACAAAAGCTCAACTTTTTCATCCCAATAATGCTTTTCATCAGCATATTTTTTCGACATACTTTTAGCTTCGGCAACTTCTTTATTCAGATATACATATCTGATAAGCCCGCGTTCACCTTTTACTGCGTACACGCTAAAATACACAAACAATAATATCATCATAAACAAAAAGCCCGAAGAACTTTTCATTTTCAAAAAAATATCATTAAGTTTGCTCATTGAATCCTCGTTTGGAAGTTTTTTACACAAGGCATATTAAATATCATTATGGTTAATAATTGGTTTAAGCCAAAATACATTTTTCTAACTTGCTTTATAAAGTGCTGAATATATGCCGTTTTCTTTTTGTAACAATTCATTATGTGTACCGATTTCCGCTATCTTACCATAATTTACAACCACAATTTTATCGGCATTTTTTATGGTTGATAAACGGTGTGCCACAATTAGCACTGTTCGATTTTTCATCAAATTATCAAGGGCTTGCTGAACAACTCTTTCCGATTTATTATCAAGTGCGGATGTAGCTTCATCTAAAATTACTATCGGTGCATTTTTTACAAAAGCTCTTGCAATGGCGATTCGTTGTTTTTGCCCGCCCGACAACAATACGCCTCTTTCACCGATATATGTATCGATTCCTTTTTCCAATTGGAGCACAAACTCATCTAAGCACGCACATTTAAGAGCATAGTTTATATCTTCGTCGGAAGCTTTCGGATTGCCTAGCAATATATTATCTCTTATTGTACCCGAAAACAAAAAATTGTCTTGAAAAACCACCGCAATATTGTCTCTTAACGAACTTAGCTTAAAATTTCTTATATCAACATTATCAATACAAATTCTTCCGCCGGTTACATCATAAAACCGTGGTAACAGATTGACAATTGTGCTTTTTCCTCCGCCCGAATTTCCGACAAAAGCAATCTTTTGCCCTGCTTTTATGGTAAGGTCTATTCCTTTTAGTACCGGTTTATCATCACTGTAGGCAAACTCGACATTTTCGTAAGTTATATGTTTTTTAAGTTGTTTAAACTCATAAGTCTGCTCTTTATCTTTAATTTGCGGTATGCTGTCCTTAATTTCAAAAACTCTGTCCATTGCCATTAACGACATTTGCACATTGTTATAATTGTTCCCGATACTTTTTATCGGGTTGTAGAGCATCACCAGTGCGGCAATAAACGATACAAAGTTGCCGGCCGTTATGTGATTGGTCACAATCAAATAGCTTCCCACCCATATAACGCCTGCAATCCCCAACGATACCACAAAATGCATAAACGGTGATAACATACCGGTTTTTTGCACCATTTTAATACCCAACTTAAACACCGAATTTAATGTGGCCTTAAAGCGCATATTTTGATAATCGTATAAATTGTATGAGGCAATAATTTTGTTTCCGCTGAATGTTTCGTTATAATGCGTCACTACTTCGGCACCTGAAAATACACTTTTATCCATCACCGATTTAATTTTTCGTCTGACTGTCGTTAAAGGATACAAAGCACCCAAAAGCACCGCAACCGCAATGAGTGCCAGTTGCCACGAATTGTAGAACAATACACAAATCAGCGAAAGCGAAGAAAACAATCTGGTTGTAAAAAGTTTTAAATTGCTAAGCAATCCGTTGCAAGCCGTATCAACATCATAATTAAAACGAAACAGCACATTTCCTGATGTATTTTTATCAAAATAGGCACAGTCATAACGCATCAACTTGTTAAACAAATCAATTTTCACATCATTTGAAATTTTGCGTCCTACCCAAGTGTTAAGATAGGTTGCCACATAGCTTAATATGCTTTGCAACAAAGAAAAAATTATAATCAAAAACGGAATATACCATGTCTTGGTTATGTTTTTTTCCACCATTACCACATCCATATAGGGCTTTAACGACCACGCAATTAAAGCATCGGCCGAACCGATGGGAATGGTGACCAACACTGCCGTTAATGCTCTTACCCAATAGGGCATCACATACGGCAAAATGTTAGTATAATTTTTTATTACGTACGATTGTCTTATTTTATCTGACAGACTCATTTTGTATCCTTTGAAAAAAAAACAAATATACCGCAATGTCCCGAAAAATATCGGGACATTGCGTTTTACCGAGTTTAGCCGCATTTAGAATGTATATTTCAAACCGGCAGTAACTTCTTTAAGATTGTTAACTCGTGCCATACCCAGATATGTATATCTTCCCATTACACGCATTGCCCAGTTGTCATTGAAATCATACTGGAAACCGACACCGGCACGATAACCGATACGATTTTGGTGTTTTGCTTTTACTTCCGGATATTTAAATCTCCAACGATAATTGGCAGCACCCAATGAGCCCAAAAGATTAAAGTTACCGCACCATAAAGGCATATATCCGTACAAATCGGCACCATAAGCTAAAAATTCGGCTTCATGTTTTCCGTCGGGTTTAGAGTTTTCTCTTTTACCTGCCATCTGGAAAAATGCTTCCAAACCGAGATAGTCATACATTCTGGTACCCAAGTAAACAGCACCCGAATGATAACTGTCTTTCATCGATTTTGCCCCTCCGCCGAATTTTACATTGGAATATACATAATCGGCACCAATGTAAGGTTCAACATCATTAAACATATTTGTATAACTGTAATCGGCAGCATTTGCACCACATGCAATAACACTTGCAACACCTGCCAACAATAATGTTTTTTTCATTTTTTTTGACTCCTATTTATAAATAGTTTTAAGTTAATACTTAATCATTTTCGGTAGTTCGTCAAAAGCATTATATAACTTTTGTATAACACTTCTTGAGTGTATATATTATGCAAAACTTGTTTTTAAATAGTGCGCTTAAAATTTTTTTGTGATAAATTGCCTTTGTTATTGTTTATAAAAGGAAAAAATATGTCTTTTTGCCCTCCCGATAAAAATTGTACAAGATGTTTGCGTTTGGTTGAGTTTCGCCGGCAAAACCAAGAAAAATTCCCTTGTTATCACAATGCTCCGGTTGAATCTTTCGGCGAATTAAATGCCCAAATTTTGGTTGTAGGACTTGCACCTGGGTTAAACGGAGCCAATCAGACCAATCGACCTTTTACCAACGATTATGCCGGCGATGTTTTATATCCGGCCTTAAAAAAATTCGGCTTTGCCAAAGGTGAATATAAAAAAATTAAAAATGACGGTTTTGAACTTATAAATGTACGGGTTTCAAATGCCGTTCGTTGTGTTCCGCCTCAAAACAAAGTTACTTCCGAAGAAACTTCAAATTGCGGTCAATTTTTACTTGATGAAATAAATCATATGCCTAATCTTAAAATTATATTATCATTGGGTGCCGTTTCACATTCAGCCGTATTAAGGGTTTTGGGGTATCGGCTAAGCAATTTCAAATTTGCCCACAATGCCGAGCACCATTTACACAATCATAACCTTATTTTACTCGATTCTTATCATACTTCCCGTTACAACATCAACACCGGTGTTTTAACTTATGATATGTTCGATGAAACAGTAAAAAAACTCAAAGCATTGCTTAAGTGATATTGAATTTATTTTAATGCACTCATATCTTTTTTAAACAAGGAGAAGATATGATGATTTTAAATACATTACAACCTTACACCTGCAAAATTGCCAATTATGTTTATCATCATGCGCAAAATTTTGCCAAGTTTATCGTCAAACACAACATTACAGCCAATGCCATAACTTTTTGCGGATTGATATTTGCCGTCTTGGGGCTCAATTTTTTGGCTCTTGAATACTATGCTTTGGCTTTTTTAACCCTGATATTAAACCGCATATGCGATATCTTGGACGGTATGTGCGCAAGATTAAAAAAAATAACTCCGTTTGGCATATTTTTTGACATTTCGGCCGATTATACTTCTTTTGCTTTATATCTGTGGGGTTTTACTTTGGCAAATCCGGAACATAATGCCAAAGCCGGAATTTTTATGCTTGTATGCCTTATAATATCGGCAGTTGTTTTGTTGTCTTATGCCCTCATTTCCAAACAAGATTATAAAAAACTTAATCAATCAAGCATAAAAATGTGCCTTTGGGGAAATCTTCAAAACTTTGATACCTTTATTGCGTTAGTCTTAATGTGCTTGTTTAATGCATATTTTATGCAAATTGCCACATTTTTTGGTTTACTATCGCTCGGAAAATCTTTAATAATAGCAAGTAAGGCATATTATGCTTTGGAAATTAATGCTGAAAGCTAAAGATAAATATGAAAACACTTAAATTTTTGTTATGGTTCTTAACCACTCTGTTTTACGGCAGTTTTTGCTTTGCCGGCAATGCGCAAAATTGGCACAATGACAAGCTGAATATTCAAGTATATTCGCAAAAAATTTCCGATACAAAAATAAATTCGCTAATAAAAATCAGCTTAAAAAACGGATGGTTTATCTCGTGGGATAACCCCGGAGATGCTGGCTCTGCTACCGATTTTGAGTGGAACACTCCGAGTGTTAAAATTAAGCAAACCATTCCGCAAAAAGTTGTATATGACAACATTGTTGGACAATATGGCTATAATGATACCGCTTATTATTTGTTTGAAAACAGCCTTAATGATAACAAGTTGCAAGTTAACATATCTTGGGAAGCTTGCAAGCAAGAGTGCATAAAAGAAAACACCATCATTGATATTGATACAAACAAAACTTCTTACGCTCAATATAACAAAGCTCTTACCGATGCAAAACAAACATTTTTGCCTGAAAAAATCATCAATGCCGAAATGCTCCTCAGATATGAAAACACCGAGCCGATTGTTGATATTTTTATTGACGATACCGATGTTGTTTCCGATACCGATTTGATACACTTTGCACCCTATCAAAAATCTTTAATATATGTTGCCGATGAGCAAACTGTCAGCAAAAAATCAAACCAAACCGTTTTATCATTAAAACTTATCAAGCCTGTAATGCCCTCAAAAGGCGGACTTTTATTTATTAACGATAAGGCTTATAAGGTTAACCTTATGCCTAAAATTGATAATGTTGATTTTATATCAGGGCTATATATCTTTATTTTAGCGTTTTTGGGCGGAATAATCTTAAATTTTATGCCCTGTGTTTTTCCGGTTTTGAGCTTAAAAATTTTGAGTTCAAATTTTAAACAACGCAACATTAAAGGCGCTGTTTTATATTTTATCGGCGTTATATTAAGTTTTTTAAGCTTAGCCGCCATTTTATTTGTTTTAAGAAAAACCGGAACAGCCATCGGCTGGGGTTTTCAGCTTCAATCTCCGATTTTTGTTATAATTTTGATATTTATATTTATAACCTTGTTGCTGATGTTGTTCGACATTATCAAAATCAGCCCGAAATTATTAAATTGGGTTAACCGAAAATCTGCCCTAAATTCGTTTATGTCCGGTTTTTTTGCCGTTTTGGTTGCATCTCCCTGTACCGGACCGTTTTTGGGTGCTGTTCTGGGCTACACTCTTACTCAATCGCCATCGCTATATTTTTTAATTTTTGTAAGTTTGGGCATTGGTTATGCTCTGCCGTTTACATTGTTAGAAATTTTTCCTAAAACCGTTGCTAAAATTCTGCCCAAATCCGGCAATTGGATGAACAAACTTAAATATATTCTGTCGATTCCGCTTTTTTTAACTCTTATCTGGCTTGGCTGGATATTGTTTAATCAGCTCAAAAGCAGTTCAATAAATGATGAAACATCAGCATTTGAACCCTACAACGAAAATCAAATCATCAGCCTTATAAACTCAGGAAAACCGGTGTTTATAGAATATACCGCCAAATGGTGCTTAACCTGTTTATTAAACGAAAAAACGGTCTTAAACACCAAAGAGTTTCAACAATTGGCTCAACAAAACAACATACACTTGTTTAAGGCCGATTGGACAGAGCAAGATGATACCATCGGACAATCTATTAAATCGTACTCCAGAAACAGTGTGCCTTTGTATGTTTATTATCCGCCGAATAATCAAAATTATGTATTATTGCCGCAAATATTAAATTTTGATGTTGTAAAATCTGTTTTAAATCGGTAAACTGTTTAACAGTAATTTTTTGGTGATAAATAATAAAGGCCGATAATGCAAATAAACATAAAAAAATTTAAACAGTTTTTAGAACAAAATGTATTTTTTAATGATGTAAAAAGCCTAAAACACATAAATCGTGGCGGTACATCTTGCAATTTTGTTTTAACTTCCACGGATACAAAATATTTGCTTAAAGCCATAAACAAACAACAGTTTTCAAGAGTTATAAAGTTGTGCAACATATTGCAAGCCCTTGAAAAAGAACACAACATTTATTCTCCGCATCTTATAAAATTTCAAAATAAGCCATATTTTGAGTATGACCAATGGCTTATTTTGATTATTGAGTTTATTGATGGCAAAAAACTCAGTGCAAAACAAATTGACAATCAACTTATTGATAAAATTTTTTCTTCATACCAAAACATTAAAAACTTAAATTTTGATACATCTGAAAAAAGATGTATTAAAAATATTTATGCGGAAAATAAAGATATGCTGGATAAGTTTTTGTTTGAAAATAAAAATTTCATAAAACGCAAAATCTTACAATCGGTTTATACCTTAAATGAAAAATTAAACAATAAAACAATGCCGGAAAAAGCTTTGCAAATTATTCATGGTGATGCCAGTTTAAATAATTGCTTAAAAGACGCAAACAATCAAATTGCACTGCTGGATTTTGAGCTGATAAGGTTAGGCTATCCGGTGGAAGATTGGGCAGAATTTTTAATTTCGAGTTTGTTTCAACATCAAATTTATTTCTTTTCTACCAAAAAACTTAAAAATCTGATTTTGCATTGCAACAAATTGTTTTTGTTTGAAAAATCCGATTGGCAATATGGCATAGATTTATATTTTTTAAATCTTATCAACAAGCGCTTGAAATCTAAAAAGCTGTTCAAATCCATACGCAAAGCGTGGCTGTTTAGCTTAAACAACAAAAAATATCAAGTCATTACCGATTTGATAAATTCAATTTATTAAACTTGTTTATTGCACCACTTATAAGATATAAAATACCGATACGAAAAAAACAAAATCGTCAAATTGTAAACCCAATCGGCGCCCCAACAAATCGGCAATGAGAGTTTTAGGCGCATCACTACGATACATACATATAAAAGATATGTAATCATGGCATAAAATTCAATTTTCATTGCATATTGCGTGTTTCCGGTACCTGATACCGCATTAAAAATTATCCAAGCCGGAATAAACGAAATAAAACCGCCCAACATAACCAGATATGTCACAACCGATTGATTGATAAGCGATACATTGTCAGTGTAAATTCGTAAAAACGGATAATATCCCAAGCTCATCAAACAAAGCAACGGCGCCATGATATAAGCGCATAATTTTAACACTTTTACACATGCTTTGATAACCTCATCGGTTTTATCTTCGCCAATCAAATTTGCCGTAATTGAGCTTATGGCGGCTGCCAGCGCATTTACCACAACAAAAGGAAAAGACGACAAACTTCTTACAATGTTAGAAATTGCAAGCTCTCTTTCACCTAGGTGCTCAATGGCAATAAAAAACAAAAACCAAGTCGAAAGCGAAATAAATTGCTGTAACATTGTCCAAACGGAAACTGATAAAATAGATTTTAACAAAGCAAAATTTTTGTAAACAAACTGCGTAAAACCATATTTTTTCAGTTCAACCCAAAAAATAAAATATATCACATAGGCTATTACGGCAATTGTTTCAGCCAAAACCGATGCTATGGCCGCACCCGAAATTCCAAGTTCCGGAGCCCCGAATTTGCCAAAAATAAGCATATAGTTTAAGACAACATTTGTTAAAACCATTATAACCGATACAATACTTAAAACATATGTTTTGGTTATGCTGACAAAGAAACCTCTGGCCATAATAATAAGTGAGGCCGGCACAAGCCCCCATATACGCCAATTTGTATACTTTATCGTATCCTGATAGATATCCTTGCTTTCAATTAACAAATTTAATAAATCCGGAGTAAAAAAATATGACAATGCGGCAAATACCAAACCTAACAATATCAAAAATGTACAACCCTGATAAAAAACCTGACCGATTTTTTCATAATTTTGCTCACCGTTTCGGCGCGCCATAATAATTTGCGCCCCTATACTAAAACCGAATGCAACCATAAATATGGTAAAAAAATATGTTGAACCCAACGCCGAAGCGCCAAGCTCTACCTCACCTAACCGTCCCAAAAAAATGATATCGGTAATACCTATCAGTTGTTGCATCAACATACTGATAAGTATGGGATAACTCATCTTGAAAATATTTTTATAATCTATTTGCATAACAACGAGAAATTAACTCATCAAAACCCGTTTTTCAAGCTCAATTTTACTTTATAGGCAAGTAAACCGTAAAAGTCGTACCGTCATAATTGCTTGAAGTAACCGTCAAATTGCCTCTGTGGCGCAAAATAATTTGTTTGGCAATCGACAAGCCCAATCCCGTACCCTTAATGTTCATATTTTTATGTTCTTGCAAACGATAAAAGCGTTCGGTTAGACGAGATAAATCTTCCGGACTGATTTTCGGCCCCTTATTATTCACCGAAATTGCCACCGCTTTGCCGTCTGCTACCGTAAATGCTTTTGAAGACGGAATATTTTTCACAAGTTTAACCCCGATGGTAACATCTGATGAAGCAACGCCATACTTTAAGGCATTGTCGGTTAAGTTTTGTATCAACTGCCTGATTTGATGTTTATCACCTAAAACAAAAGGTGTTTTATCATTTTTTTCAAGCACGATGTGCATATTGGCTTCATCGGCTTTAAGCGATAATGAGCTTACCACATCATCAATTATATCATCAACATTAACTTCATCTTTAGGCGCATCATCTTGCGAAAGCTCAATTCTGGAAAGCGACAACAAATTTTCAATTAATGCGGACATATATTCGGCTTGGTCAGCCATAATTTTTAAGAATGTTTCTTGAGCTTGTTTATCATCTTTGGCCGAAGTTTGCAAAGTTTCGATAAACCCCGATATAACCGAAAGCGGAGTTCTGAGCTCATGGCTTGCATTGGCAACAAAGTCCGATTGCATTTTTTCAAGCTTGGTGGCTTTTGTTAAATCATAAAGCGAAATTACGGCCACTGCACGACCTTTTGAAAACCAAGGAAGTTGTTTTATATGCGCATATATTTTCTTATTAAATGGTTCTTTGGCATAAAAAATCAGATTTTCAGACTCGGTTTCTTTTTTTAAGACCTTAGTAACCGCCTTAATAAAATTATGCGAATCAAAAACATTTTCAATATTTTTGGTGGTAACATTTTCTCCAAGCAATTTTCTGGTTGATAAATTTGCTCCTAAGATGTTACCCGAACGGTCAATCATCAATATCGGGTCCGGCAATGTATCCAAAACGGCAGTATCAGACATACTTTGCGCTTCCAAAGCATCAGTTTTATACACCCAAAACTTGTGCATCGAATTAACCGCTTCGGCAATTTCTCTGGCTTCTTGCTCCGAAAATTCCAAATCAAATTCCTGATTGTTTTCGCCTTTTGAAAGATTAACAATATATTTTTTAACTTGCTCAAGTTCAGAACTTATCGGCAACAAAAAAGCAGCATTAAACACAAGTATCATAGCATAAGAAACCACCGCCCAATATGGTGTAAGCAAATCAAAAAAAGCAAGCAAAATAAACACCATTGCCGAAGGAAAAGACACTATAAGCACTCTGGTAACAAAATCAGAATTGTTTTCAATTTTAATAAATTCAAATTTTTTCCAATTCATAAAAACCTCGTATAAAATACAAAAAGAAATAGACTTTGAGATAAAATATTTTATAATGTAACAAGTTTAAAATCAATTAATTTGACTGAAAGAAAATAACCGTGACTAAAGATGATGCAACTCCCTCCACAAGACAATATTTGGATATAAAAAGCCAATATGAAGAATATTTGTTGTTTTACCGTGTAGGTGATTTTTATGAATTGTTCTTTGATGATGCCATTAAAGCCTCAAATGCATTAAGCATTCAGCTTACCAAAAAAGGCTCATATAAAGGCGAGCCGATTCCGATGTGCGGAGTTCCTCATCATGCGTATGAAAACTATTTAACAAGCCTGATTAAACAAGGCTATAAAGTTGCCATTTGCGAACAAACCGAAACTCCCGAAGAAGCAAAAAAGCGCGGCGGTTCAAAGGCTTTGGTTAATCGTGAAGTAATAAGGTTGGTTACCTCCGGCACATTAACCGAAGATGCTTTGCTTGATGTATGCCAAAACAACTATCTTTTGAGTTGTTTTCAAACTGAAAAAGAGTTTGGTTTTGCGTGGGTAGATTTATCAACGGGAGATTTTTACACTCGTAACACAACTTTTGATGTCGGTGAACAAGCCGAAGTTCTACGCAATTTTTTAGCATATATTGATGCCGGAGAAATTATTGTTTCCGATGTTGCTTTTCGTGATTCGAGCATTTTTAACATATTAAGACACTACAAAGACAAGCTGACGGTTTTGCCTCAAGCCCGATTCAATTCCATCAACGCACAAAAAATGCTTGAAAAATTTTATAACATTCAGACCATTGATGCCTTCGGTTCGTTTACCAAAACCGAAATTATTTCAGCCGGAATTGTTCTTGATTATATCGAAACAACACAAAAAGGCAAACTTCCTCAACTAAAACATCCCGTTAAATATACGCAAAATCAGTTTTTGGAAATAGATGCCTCAACACGGCAAAATCTGGAACTTACAGATGCAAACAACAAAGAAAAAAAATCCACATTGTTAGGCAACATAAATCGTACGATAACCGCGTGCGGTTCTCGTTTGTTAAATAATTATCTCAAAAATCCCTCGCTCGACATCAAGATAATCAATCAACGGCTTGATTTAATTGAGTTTTTTATTCGCGCTCCCGAAATCAGAAAAAAACTCCGAGAATGCTTAAGACAAGTATCCGACATTGAAAAAATCATTGCCAGAATGAGCTTAAATCGTTGTCCGCCGACCGAGTTGTTTCAACTCGGAGAGACTTTGTCGTTTGTTCCGAAAATCCGAAATTTGATATATAACATCGGCACATATAATTTGAGTTTGGAACAAATTCCCGTTGAACTTGATAAAAAACTTAAAAGTATGGCTGATTTTAGTGCTTTAGTAACCGAAATCGGTGATGCGTTAAAAGAATATAAAGAGTTACCGAACAAAACCAATACAGGTAATTTTATCCGTTCCGGATACAATGCCCGACTTGATCAATTGCAAGAATATACATTCAATCAGCGAAGCGCCATTGAAAAACTGGAAAAAAAATATTGTGATGAAACGGGTATATCAAATTTAAAAATTCGCAACACCAGTATCTTGGGCTATTTCATTGAAGTACCGACCAAAATGGCCAAAGAAATGATACAACTTCCGCAATTTATACATCGCCAATCGGTGTTAAGCGGAGCTCGTTTTACCACCGTCGAGTTAAATGAAATGGAGCAAGAGTTAAACAGTGCCGGCGATAAAGCCTTGGCTTTAGAGTTTAGTATATATGACAACTTGATAGACCAAGCCTTATGTGCAACATCTGATATGTACAATGTTGCTACCATTTTTGCCGAATTAGATGTTGCATCATCGCTTGCCGACTTGGCCATAGAAAAAAAATATTGCCGTCCCATAGTTGATGATTCGTTAGATTTTATCATCAAAGACGGAAAGCATCCGGTTGTTGAAAGTGCCATAGAAAAAGCCCACGACGGCACATTTGTCGGCAACGATTGCAGCCTTAACGGCATTGATAACCGCATATGGCTTATAACCGGCCCGAATATGGCCGGAAAATCGACATTTTTGCGTCAAAATGCAATTATCGCCATTTTAGCACAAATCGGCTCATATGTTCCATGTTCCTATGCCAAAATCGGCCTAATCGATAAAATATTTTCCCGTGTCGGCGCATCAGATGACTTATCACGAGGACGGTCAACATTTATGGTTGAAATGGTTGAAACGGCTTCCATTTTAAATCAGGCAACCGAGCGTTCGTTTGTCATATTAGATGAAATCGGCAGAGGAACGGCAACTTACGACGGCTTATCCATTGCATGGTCCGTAATTGAACACTTGCACGAAGTAAACAAATGTCGTGCATTGTTTGCCACCCACTATCACGAATTGACCGTTTTATCAAACAAACTCACAAAATTAAGCCTACACTGTATGAAAATAAAAGAATTTAACGGCAATGTCATCTTTTTGCATCAGGTAATTGACGGTGCCGCCGACCGTTCATACGGTATCCATGTAGCCAAACTTGCCGGAATCCCTCAAGTGGTAATTGCCCGAGCCGAGCAAATTTTGCAATCATTAGAGCAAAATCCGAACAAAACAACCATCAGCGACATTGAAAATGATTTACCGTTGTTTTCGGTGTTGAAAAAAGAACACAAAAAGCATGAAGAAACTGCCAAACCAAGCCCCGCTCTTGAGTTGTTAAAACAAATCAATCCGGACAGTTTGACACCGCGTGAAGCACTTGATAAAATTTATGAATTAAAAAAACTTGCGGACTAACGAACGGATAAAAAATTATCTGGCTTTTCCGAACAGCATTTCCGTAATTTTTTTGAGTTCTTCGTTTTTGTTTTTCTTGATGTCATTGGTATTAACAATTTTGAAGTCTTTTCGGGTTTTTCTGTTTTCGAGAGCTTTTTCAACCCATTTCGGATATTTATAGAATACTTTAAAATTGTATTTATCCATCAAAAAAATCAGCCTATACGGTTCAGGCCCCGAATTATCAAAAATGGCAGCCATATCACTTCTGGCCAGCATATCCGGAAAATTTTTAATCACTCTGGGATATCTGCGCTCAATATCATCAGCCGGAACAGAATGTCCGCCCTCATTTATTCTTTTTTGTACACGAAGATGCGACAATTCAACTCTGGAAAGCCCGATAAACACCGTCGCCACTTTGTAACCTTGTGCCCGTGCTCTATCCATAATTTTTAGATGAGACAATCCGGCAGAAGTTGTTTCATACACAAAACTTTTGTTTTCTTGCAAATTTTTATCAATATTGTTGCGTACCATACGACCGGCCTGTATAAAAAAGTCTTCCGGATTACCTCTACCGGCCAACTCTTTGGCATATTCATCTAAATTGATATACTCGGCATTTTTAAACAACGGATCTGTTCGTAAAATGTTATTATAAAAAGTAGACTTACCGGCACCGTTCGGTCCGGCAAGTACAACAAGCCAATTTTGTTTCTTGCTCATTTAAGCCTCTCAATCAAAACTTCCCTATGCTTTTCATCAAGCCTTATTTCCCACTTTTCACCGGATTCTAACTCTTTAATTAACTTACCGTTTTCTTCATAATAGTGAGGAAAAGGAATTTTTCCCATATTTTGAGAATTAAGTCTGGCAAATTTTCGTTTCAAATATTCCATCATTTCTACAACACCTATAAAAAACACTTTTTGTATAACACATTTTTCGCATACTTTCAATCAGTTTTTACCTCATTTTTGATTTAAATCTTTTAAACGACTCTTTTTACTTGCAAAAAAAAAAAACGGTTTATGATGCGATGTGAAAGGTTAATTTTTGCACCTTTCAAATGTACTTAAACTTAATTTTTGTAAAGGATTAAAAATTATGAGAAAATATTTTCTTTTGAGCGCAGTTGCACTCTTGGCAACAAGCACAGCCAACGCAACAACCGACTATGCCGAAGTTACCGCTAAAGCTACAATTCAAGTTGCAGGAACAATATCTTGTACTGATTTTAATTTTGGAACAATTGTTGTGAAAAATCAAAATGAAGAATCTGTATTAGAAGTAAAATATAATGGTAGCCAATCAAGTGGTGATATATTATCTGTCAGCGATCCTGCGGGAAGTGAATGTTACAACAATCTTACAATTGGTGGATTTCAAGATTATACTAATATAGATATTCCAACAGTTATATTAAAAAATGGCGATAATGAAATGAGTGCAACATTTGAAGCTGCCACCAACGATGGTTTAACAGGTACATTAACCATTCCTGCCAATGTTAAAGCAGGTGAATATACAGGTTCAATTACCATTACAGCAACTTACTAATCATTACTTTAAAGCCCTCAAGGTCACTTGAGGGCTTTTGCTTTAATAAAAATTCTTGGTTTCTTTAATTCTTTTTCCGGGGCGCAAATCTGACAATTTGCCGTCTTTTAGCTCTAAAGCCCTATCCATTTTGCCGGCCAATTCCATATTATGGGTTACTATAAGCGCCGACAAGCCGGTTTCTTTGACAATATCCAACAAAGCCATAAACACATTATCTGCCGTGTTCGGGTCTAAATTTCCGGTAGGCTCATCAGCCAACAACAATTTTGGTGTGTTAGCCAAAGCTCTGGCTATGGCAACTCGTTGTTGCTCGCCACCCGAAAGTTCAGCCGGACGATGCATCAAGCGCTCTTTTAAGCCAAGTCTTGACAGTATCCACTCCGATTTTTCTTTTGCCAAAGATGTTTTAACACCTGATATCAATTGCGGAATCATCACATTTTCCAAGGCATTAAAGTCAGACAGCAAATTATGATATTGATACACAAAACCCATATAATCTCGTCTTAGTGAGGTCCTTAAAGAATCACCTGCCTTAGAGCAATTTTGATTATCTATAAATATATCACCGCTTGACGGTCTATCCAATAAACCTGCAATTTGCAACAATGTGGATTTTCCCGCACCTGACGGGCCGACCAAAGCCACAATTTCATTTTGCGCAATTTTTAAATCCAAATCTTTGAGCACTTCCAGTTTTTGCCCACCCTGATAATAGTGCTTGCTGATTTGTCTTAACTCTAATGTATATGTTTTACTCATAACGCAAAGCCTCCACCGGATCATATTTTGCCGCCCTGTAAGCCGGATATATTGTTGCCATAAAAGAAAGCATCAACGAAACAAATCCGACAATTGCCACTTCATTAAAATCTATTTTTGCCGGCAACTTGGATAAGAAATATATCTCGGCCGAAAACAGTTCCCTACCCGACAAGCTTTCCAAAAACTGACGAATGGTTTCGATGTTTTCACAAAACAGCACCCCGATACCAACACCGATAAGTGTACCGACCACACCGATAAACGCACCGTCTATAAAAAATATGCGCATAATCATACCCTTGGTGGCGCCCATAGTACGCAAAACCGCAATATCTCGGCCTTTGTCCTTTACCAGCATAATAAGCCCCGTAATAATATTAAATGCTGCCACAATGATAATTAAGGTAAGTATCAAAAACATCACATTGCGCTCAACATCAATAGCATTAAAAAAGGCCGAATTTGTTTGTTTATAATCATATACATAAGCATCAAGCCCCACACTTTGTTCAATTAGGCTTCTGATTTGCTTTAAGTCTTGTTCGTCTTCCAGTGTGACATCAATTTGACCGGCCGCCTGATGCAATCCGAAATATATTTGCGCATCTTCCATCGGCATTAATACATAATTTGCATCATATTCGTACATTCCGACATCAAATGTGCCCAAAACCTCGTAAGATTTCATTCTGGGCACCGTGCCGAAAGCCGTTACTTTTCCGTTTGGTGAGATAAGTGTAATTTCATCACCTTCCACAACACCCAATCTGTCAGCAAGTCTGCTTCCGATAATTATTGTTCCGTCAGCAAAATCTTCCAAATCAAGCTTAGATACACCCTCACGCAAAACCTGTTTTTTTAATAAATCTTCTTTATGGATACCTCTGACCATAGCGCCAACAGCCGAATTTCCGGCAGAAATTAAAATTTGCTTTTCAATCATCGGTACAACCACTTTAACACCGCCGATTTTTTCAATGTCGGCAACCGCATTTTTATAATCGGTAAACGGAAATCCCGGAGTTGAAGCAATCATAATATGGCCGTTAATACCCAAAATTCGTGACAATAACTCACTCTTAAACCCGTTCATCACCGACATAACAATAATCAGTGTTGCAACACCTAAGGCAATTCCGGTAAAAGCAAATCCCGTAATCACCGATATAAAGCCTTCTTTGCGTTTGGCTCTTAAATAGCGCCCTGCCACCAGTCTTTCAAATTTTGAAAATATCATACAATATATCTCCTTTAACAGCGCTTATTTAAACAAGTCTTTTATCTTATCCAAAAAGGTTTTAATTTCGGGCTGACAATCATCATCACCGGAGATTGCCCTAAATTCTTCCAAAAGCTCTTTTTGCCGAGTGTTCAAATTTGTCGGTGTTACAACCTTTAGCAACACAAACAAATCGCCCCTTCTGTCCGAATTTAAAATGCTCATACCCTCATTTTTAATCCTTAGCTTATCACCGGTTTGCGCACCGCTTGAAATTTTGACTTCAACTTTTTGCCCGTCAATCCCCGGAATCTCAACCTTTCCGCCCAAGGCAGCACAGGCCATGGATACCGGAACAGATGTGTACAAATCTTTACCCGAACGCTCATAAAGTTTGTGCTCTTTTATATTGATAAAAATGTACAAATCACCCTTAGGGCCACCGTTTTTACCGGCTTTTCCGGCACCTGTGATGCGCATTCTGGTATTATCTTCCACACCGGCCGGAATTTTGATTTTTAGGTCTTTTTCAACCCTGATATTTCCTTCGCCCTTACATTCGGTGCATTTATCTTTTACAACTCGTCCCTGCCCTCTGCACTTTGGACATACGGTCTCAAACACAAAAAATCCGCCTTGTTGAGTGCGTACTTTTCCGCTTCCGTGACACATATCACAAACCGGAGGTTCTTTACCGTCTGCCGTGCCGAAACCGGAACATTTTTCGCAAACATCGGTTGTCTGAACTTTAATTTCTTTTTCAACACCGGTAAAAGCTTCTTCCAAAGAAATTTCAAGTCCGTAACTTAAATCTTCGCCTCGTCTCGGGCCGTTTTTTGCATTTGAGCGCATACCGCCGCCCATAAAATCATTAAAGACATTTGAAAACAAATCGGACAAATCTTCGGCATTAAACCCGAAACCGCCGCCAAACGGATTGCCGCCACCCATACCGCCGTTTTGAAAAGCCTGATGCCCGTATCTGTCATAAGCGGCTCTTTTTTGGTCATCTTTTAACACTTCATAAGCTTCGTTTATTTCTTTAAATTTGAGCTCAGCTTCTTTATCATCCGGGTTTCTGTCCGGATGATATTTCATCGCCAATTTTCTAAACGAACGCTTAATTTCGTCAGCACTTGCGTTTTTATTAACTTCTAACAGCTCGTAATAATCTTTTTCGCTCATCTTCAAACTATCCGATTATTTATTATTCAAATTTAACAACTTGGGACTTACCCACATTTTACCTTTTTGCAAAAACTCCGGCAATTCTTTCAATGATGATGCACCTGCTGCTTTTGCGTGTCCTCCGCCACCGAATTTTTCGGCAATTTTTGACACATCAACATTGTCTTTTGCGGTATAAAAAGACAGATTCCAACAGTTTTTCTTGTTCATAAAAAAGTTTATCATCACATCATAATCTTTTATGTTGTCAAGAGAATCATAAAATTCGGAATATCCTTGCGGCATATTGGCACAAATACATGTATATCCCTCAAACTCGCTGACAAATGCTTCGGCTCTTACAAGGCGAAAATTGCGGTTTCGGATATACGATAAAATTGCTTTTCCTTTTTCAACCATCGAAGGAATGTCCATGGTGTCTTCTATAACTTCCTTCCACACTTTGTCGGTCGGTCGGTTTACTCCGATTGCCTGCATTGCATATTCAAAAGCTCTGACTCTTTTATCTTTTAGGTCAAATATATCATTTAAGCCCAAAAGTTTAATTCCGAGCGGCAAGTCCTTATTCGGATAAAAATATTCCCAAGTCAAAACCATGGCAGCGGTGCCAACTCGCCTAATTCCCTTAATCGGTTCCAAATTTTGAGCTTTTAACATATTTTCATATTGCTCAATAACCGAAATATGATGGTCAATCCAAACAAAATCTTTTTCTTGGCTTAACTTAAACATATAGTCAACCGGCAAAGATATATCGCAAACCACAATTTTATCGTGCTTTTCAATTTCTTCATAATCAATTTCCATATCATGATTTAAGCCCATAAGTTCAATTTCGGGATACACACTTTTTACAATGGCTGCAGAGCCTTTTCCGTCATGATCGGCAATATGATATATACAAAGCATTTTTCTTTCCTTTTCTCAAAATTTTACCACCATATTATCATAGGCAGGAAAAACATTTTCCGGTGTCAGATTGTTTACATTGTCATAATCGCACTCGGTAGCCATATGATTTAATATGCATTTACAAGGTTTAATCACATTAACATATTCCAACATTTTTTCAAGCCCCATATGATAAGGTTTTTCCCATTTGGTTTCCAAAATTGTAAGCGGCATTACCATTAATTTAGGGTTTGTTTTAATTAAACGCAAGCTTTCATCGCCAATTTGCAAGCAATCGGCAATATAAACCAACTCATCATTAAAGATATATCCGTTTGAATGCACCGGATGTCCCGACAAATCAATCGGCACAATTTTTACCCCCTTAATATAAAAAGGCTTACCGTGCTCAATCGGATTTAATATTAAACTCGGCTTAAAAAGCGGATTGTTCGGATGTTCCCTATCACATACCAAATATGGAAAACGAGATTTGATATCTTTTATGGTATCAACATTGGCATATAAATCAAGCGGCATTTTTGAAATTCGGTTCAAATCTCTTAAATCATCAATTCCGTGCAAATGGTCTGCATGTGCATGAGTGTATAGCACCGCATCAACATATCTTATATCATTATCCATAAGTTGCCAATGTATATCGGCCGAAGTATCAATTAAGAACTTAACCCCTGCAATTTCAACATAAGTTCCAGTTCTTCTTCGTCTGTTTTTCGGATTATTCGGATTGCAAGCGCCCCAACCTGATGTGAGTGACGGCACCCCCGGAGCAGCTCCGCTTCCCAATATGATAAGTTTATTATCCATTTTGCTTATCCGTCCTTTTTGCCTTGTCAAACAAATTGAAAAAATTTGTTGTAGTTATATCCGATATTTTTCTAAAATCAACACCTTTTATTTGAGCCAACACCTCAGCCGTATTTACCACATATGCAGGTTCGTTTGTTTTGCCTCTGTACGGAACAGGCGCCAAATACGGCGTATCGGTTTCAACCAGCAACCTCTCAAGCGGTATCTTGGTAAAGCTGTCTCTTATGTCTTGCGCCGAATTAAAAGTTATAATCCCCGAGGCCGATATATAAAAGCCGATTTCAAGCATGGCTTGTGCCAACTCCCAAGATGAAGAAAAGCAATGAATAACACCCTTAAACGGTTTTTGTTTATACATTGATGTTACAATCTCAATCATATCATCATCAGAGTTTCGGTTGTGTATGACAATTGGCAAAGAACTCTCTTGCGCCGCCCTTATCATTTCTTTAAGCACTTTTATTTGCACATCTTTGGGCGAAAAATCGTAATAATAATCAAGCCCGCACTCGCCAATGGCCACCACTTTTTCATTTTGCAGATTTTTCAACACATCTTGAGCCGTTACATCTGCATAATCTTTTGCATCATGCGGATGCACTCCGTTTACGGTGTATATGCCTTCAAAACGATTACATATGTCCAAATTTTCTTGTAACTCATCAAACTTACCGCCGGCATTTAGCATATACGCAACACCACTTATACGAGCTTTTTCAACCGCATCTTCCAAATTTTGCAACGAACACAAATGGCAATGACTGTCAACCAACATATTATAACGCCTTACAAATTGTGTTAACAATGTTAATTATGGCTTGTCTTTTATCCATATTAAGGCTGATTGTCTGATGAAAAATGTTTCTGATTTTATCCCAAGCCTCACTCAATGTATCAATTTTTTCACCGCCTGAAAACATATCCGAAACAAATGTCTCAATCAGCTCCTGACACAAATTCCATATATTTTCATCTTTTGCCGCCATATTTGCCAACTCAAGCGCTTTATGGACATCAAACTCTTTTCCGGCAAAAAACAAACTTTCCAATGTGTGATAAATTTCCAGCCCGTTACTGTCAGCATAATTTATAGCCTTACCGATACTTCCCAAACTTATCTTTGCCAACTCCTTAATTTGAGCTTCGGACAACTCCGGCCTGTATCTTCTTAACAATGATGATACCTCATTTGTACTCAACGGCATCAAATTTATTTTTGCGCATCTTGACTTAATGGTCGCAAGCAATTTGTTCGGATTATGTGAAATCAGCAACAACATACTTTTTAGCGGAGGTTCTTCCAACACTTTAAGCAAAGCATTGGCCGAACTGGTGTTCATTTCATCGGCACAATCAATAATCACCACACGCCAATTGCCGTCAAAAGATTTTTTACTTAAAAACTCATTAATCATACGAACTTCATCAATCCGAATAACTGCCGATTTTTTTAAGTTTTTCAGTTCTTCATCATCTAAGGGCTCCCCGTCTTTAATGGCTTTTATAACTTTTTTCTTATCGGTTTCGATAAAATCTCTCTCAATAACCTTTAAATCGGGGTGCGAATTAGATGCAACAAGCTTAAATACCTGATGATTGGGCGACACATTAATTGAATTATATTCATCTTTTTTATTTATATCTGATGCCAACAAAAAACGAGCAATTTTATAGGCAAAAGTGGCTTTACCAACCCCTTTGGGACCGCTTATCAGCCACGAATTGTGCATTGTTCCCGACTTATATGCCGATAAAAACATATTTAAGGCTTCATCGTGACCGATTAAATAATCATTTGATTGCGGTGATATATTTTCCATATTTTAAATCCCAAATTTGTCGCAAACAACCTTAACTATGTCTTGGTGCAAATCTTCAATGGTCTTATTTGCATCTAAAACAACACATCTGTCCGGATTTTCTTTGGCAATTTCTAAAAATCCGCGTCGCAAATTTTGATGCCAGATTAATTCTCTGTTTTCGTTTCTGGTCTCTTTGTTTTCCATTGTTTCTGCTTTTTTGAACGAACGAGCCAAACCGATTGTGGGCTCAATATCCAAAATAATGGTTAAATCAGGCTTAAAATTGCCGACCGCAAAAGTATACAGCGCATCAATATCTTCTTTTGACAACCTTTTGTTATAAGCATAATATTGATATGCCATGGTTGAATCGGCAAACCTGTCACTTAAAACCCACTGTCCGTTTTCAAGCGCCGGCCAAACTTTTTGTACCATATGTATGCGCCTGTCGGCAAAAAACAACAAAGCCTCAGCCTGAGCATCAAGCTTGCTGACTTCACCCTCAATCAAAATGCGCCTAAGCTCCAAGCCGATTTGAGTTCCCCCGGGCTCTTTGGTTAAAACAATATCTTTTTGTTTGGTTTTAAGAAAATCTGCCAACAGTTTGATTTGAGTGGATTTTCCCGTTCCTTCGCCGCCCTCGAATGTGATAAATTTTCCCAACATTATTTATTTCCCAACAACAAATATTTCAAATTTGCCATAAATTTTTTAAACACACCCATTTGCTTAACATCGGCATTTGCCACCAACGGAAAATGTTGCTTATCTCCATCGGGCGATATTAATGTGATTTTACCGATTTTATCACCTTTTTTAATCGGTGCTTTTATGGGCTCTTTGTAGCTTACTTTAAGCTCATATTTGTTTTTTTGGTTTCTTTTAATGGTTTGTACAACATCATAAGGAGCGACCAAATCAACATTGTCCGTCATACCGTACCACACTTTTGCAGTGCCATATTTGTCGCCATTTTCAAATATTTTATAATTATCAAACTCTCTAAAACCGTAATTAATAAGCTTTTCGGCTTCTTCAGAGCGTTCTTTGTTACTATTCATACCGCTCATTACACCAATCAGACGACGACCGTTTTTTGTTGCCGATGCCGCAAGGCAAAATCCGGCTTCATCGGTATGCCCCGTTTTTAATCCGTCCGCCGATTCCATACTGTATAAAAGCGGATTTCTGTTTCCTTGTTTTATACCGTTATGAGTAAATTCTTTTTGCGAAAATAAGTGATAAAACTCACCAAAATCTTCTATTAAAAGTTTTGAAAGCTTAGCCAAATCTTCAGCAGACATTTTATGTTCCGGATGCGGCCAACCCGTAGAATTTGCAAACGAGCTGTTTTTCAAACCGATTTTTTCGGCTGTCTCGTTCATCAAAACGGCAAAATCTTCTTCGGAACCGGCAATATTTTCGGCAACCGTAATACATGCATCATTGCCCGATTGAATGATAATGCCCTTAATCAAATCTTCAACTTTAACTTTTTCACCGATTTTCAAAAACATTGTGGAGCTACCGCTTGCCGCACCGCCTTTTCGCCAAGCATTTTCACTAACCTCAAATGTATCATCAAGTGAAAGATATCCGTTTTTAATTTTATCAAAAACCACATAAAGTGTCATCAATTTGCTCATAGAGGCCGGAGCCATTTTTTTATCGTGGTCTTTGGTATAAATATATGCACCGGTTTCATAGTCTACCAAAATGGCATTTTTGGCAGTTGTTTCAAACGAAAAAGCCTCAAACGAAACCAAAAGGCTCAAAAATGTACCCGCAATTAACTTTTGTTTTCTAATCATTTGAAAATCCTTTCTAATTTTTTACTATCCTTGCATCATAAATGCCATAATCTCTAATTTTTCCAAGCATAACATCAGCTTCTTCCTGATATGAAAAAGGACCGATTTTAACTCTGTAAAATGTACTGCCGTTTACATCAACAGGATTCACCTCACCTTGCCCGAATTTAGACAACCTGTCATACAAATTTGTTGCTAAATGTTTTTGCGAAAAAGAGCCTGCTTGCACATAATATGTTGTATTTGTGCTGTTTTCTTCCGATGTAGAAGTTTTCATCACCGGAACAGGCTCAATATCCGGAACTTTTTGCCCCAATAATGCAGCTTTTAAGGCTTTACTTTCCTCGGCCAAAATATCAACCCTGACTTTGGTAATCCCCTTAGTTTGATATCCTAACAATTGAGCTCCTCTTTTTGAAATGTCAATAATGCGGTCTTTGGCATACGGACCTCTGTCATTTACTCTTAAAACAAGCGAACGACCGTTTTCCAAGTTTGTAACTCTGACAATGGACGGCAACGGCAAAGTTCTGTGAGCAGCAGTTAATGTATTCATATCATAAATTTCGCCGTTAGCAGTTTTTTTGGCATGAAAATCTTTGCCATACCAACTTGCCATACCCACTTCGGAATATGTATAATCTTCTTTCGGATAATACCACTTATCCAAAATTTCATAAGGTTTGCCAACCTTATACACTCCGCCATAGTTTTTGATAGCCACAGCCTGTGCCTGAGGAGAAAGTCCGCTGAGTTCAGGTGTTCCTTTGCTTGCGCATCCGCTTAAAAAAACAAGCATAAGCAAGCTCAAAATCTTAATTTTAGTCACTTTTATTTTCCCGTTTCAAATTTAGCTGTTTTTTGTAAACTACACTGTTTTTTCGCATCAGTCCAGTATGTTTTTAAAGTTGTAAAGCCTATTTTTTAGTTGCTTTCATAGGTTGCACCGGAACTGCAAACTTGAGTTTCGGATTATATCGTTCAATTTTTAACAACAACTGATAATCCGGATATCCGTCTTGTTGCAGTTTTGCTTTTTTTTGCAACATTTTCACCGCATTTTTGGTTTTAGGCCCCAAAATTCCGTCAATTTTAAGATTTGTTCTTAATATTTTGTTGGCAAATTTTTGAACTTTTTTAACATCATCATTGGTAAGCGCATATTTATTTTCTGTTTTTATCGGTTTGCACTTATCCGAATTTTTAACATAATCAGCCAATTTTGACACTGCCAAAGCATAATTTTCCGACCTGTTCCATATCATAATCCGTTTAAAATTGGGCAATATCATATAGGCCTTACCTTTTTTTCCGTCCGGAATAATAATTGAGGCCTTAAGCTCTAAATTAAAGACATTTTTATCTAATCCTTCCGGTTTAACCCCCAAATCAAACCATTGCTTAACATCTTTTACGATTTTATAGCCGGTTAAAGTATAATCAAAATTCCACGGCAAAGCCACTTCTGTTCCCCAAGGTTCATCTTTTTTCCACCCCAACGAGCTAAGATAATTTGAGGCCGAGGCAATTGCATCATCAAACGAATCCCAAATGTCAATCACACCGTCATTATCATAATCAACGGCATAAGCATTGTAGGTTGACGGCATAAACTGAAAATGTCCCATAGCTCCTGCCCATGAGCCCATGAGTTTTTCATTTTCAAGTTCAAATTTTTCCATAATTTTTAAGACATTATACAATTCGTTTTTGAAAAATTTTGACCGCCGATTTTTGTAACTCAAATTTGTTAAGCCGTCAATGAGATGATATTTTCCCTTATTTTGCCCGAAATTTGTTTCAATTGCCCAAAAAGCCGTCAGATAATTTAACGGCACTTCATATTTATCTTCAACCTGTTGATATTTTTTTTGCAAATCTTTATAATGCTTGCGAGCAGTCTTTACCCTTTTTTCTGTAACTAACCGATTGACATAATCAACCGATGTCAAAATAAACTCGGTCTGTGATTTATCCTTTTCAACCACTTCGGAATGTTTGTGATAGTACAAATTGTCGCCATATGCTTTTTCGATGGTTTTTGGGCTAATTCCGCGAGATATCATCTCATTTTTTAAGTTATTAAGCCATATTTTCCACTCATCAGGTATGTTTTGCTCTGCTTTTAATGGAGCAGAAAACAATAAAAAACAACCGCAAAACAGTGCCGACAACTTTTTACTTAATTGCATATTTTTCTCGCAAAAAAACTCTTTCAACCACACCAGAGTAACCCATTTTTTCTTACCTTGCAACCGAGAGTTTAGTTTATAAAGAGATTTTTTTTGTTATATTACATTTTATATGTTGACAAAAAACATCACAAATGATAACTTAAGTGTAAATTTGAATTATTTTATATATTATGACCTTATCTCAATATTATCATGCTGAAGATGCGAACAAAAGTAACATCTACGCACCGGGAGAATTGGCAAGTTTGCGCGCTTCTATCAAAGAGTTTTTTGATGGTTTTGACGAGGCTGTCAAGCAAGATTGCAAAGCTGAGGGACATCCGCTTGCTTCTGCTTTGCTATTAAATGATGCCTACATCACAAAAGCATATCTTACCAAAAATCGTGATGCCTTGCTGGGTTTGGGGCAATATCTTCTTGATTTCAGAGGTTTTAACGATGAAATCTTGAAAGAAGCAAACTTTAACTTCATCGGCCTGACGCATATGGTTTTCACTTACGGATATGCTTTCAATGAAGCACATTTCAGGCTTTTGGAGCTTTCAAAATCAATGAGGCGCTATGCAACTCTGTTGCCGTATAAGGACAATGTGGCAAATTTTATAATTGCCAACTTTAATGATTTTACGGATGCTGAGCTTAAAGCCACTTTCAAAGAGCTTAAAGCAACCAAGAAAAGAATAGAGAAAAAAGGCTTCAAACTGAAATACTACACAAGTATTGATATTCTCTACAAGCTCATAAAAAGCAAATTCTCGTTTTTCAACCGGTAACCTATTACACTCTCGATATATAAATCGAGAGTGTTTTTTTATAGCATATTTATAATCTGCGCAGATATACCTCAAATTTGATTTAAATTCACATTTAGACTCTTTTTACTTGCAAAAAAAAAAACGGTTTATGATGTGATGTGAAAGGGCGTTTTTGCACCTTTCAAGTACATTTAAACTTAATTTTTGTAAAGGAATTAAAATTATGAGAAAATATTTTCTTTTGAGCGCTGTGGCTTTAATGATTTCAGGCACAGCAAATGCAACAACCGACTATGCTGAAGTAACAGCTAAGGCTACCATTCAAGTAGCCGGAAGTCTTGATTGTACTGATTTAAATTTCGGTACTATTGTTGTTAAACAAAACAATGCTGACATATCTCTACCGTTTAATGAGATTGGTTTTCCTGATGATTATTCTTCTGATATTTTATCAATCAGTGGTATTGATGGTACTGAAGGTGTTTGTTTAGCCTCAGTTCATTCAGGTTCAGAAGAGAACATATCCGTTTCTGAAACAGTAACTCTTACAGGTACTACCAACCCTACCAATAAGATGACTGTCTTGTTAGATGCTTATGAAGGTATCGATGATGGTGATGGTTATAAGATTGTTTTATATAATTCTATACTACAAATTCCGGCAAAAGTTCAACCTGATACATACACAGGTTCATTTACCGTATCATTTACTTACTAATCACATCAAAACACCCTCTGATTTTTATTTCAGAGGGTGTTTCTCATTTCTACCAGAATTGATAATTTGTTTTATATCCCAACGACAAGCCGACTGTGGTATCACTTCTTGATTTTTCAGCCCCTCTTGATTTTGCCAAGTGATAATTTACAAACGGAGCAAACGACAAACCGTTTACAATTTCAACATCTATACGATTATTGGTTTCAAGTTCATACTTATAATCGGTGCGTTCGTATTTATCATATTCAAAGAAATGACGATAATATCCGTCTGATACAAACTTCATATCTTCTTTGATATCATACTCAAACTTATAACCGATTTCGGCACCGGTTTTCATATTTGTATCGCCGTATGTAAAATCTGCTTCTTCAACAAGGGCAGCATATAATTCTTTGAAGTGTTTGCCTTCATAAAGTTTCAGACCTGCTTTACCACGCAAGATTTTTGTACGATAATCATCACCGTCTTCGGCGGTAAATGTGGTAAATTCGGTTTGATAACCAAGGCTTACAAACGGACCGATTATACCTTCTTCGAGCTCCCACATTTTTTTGGTAAAATCGGTTGTAAACAAAATTTTATCGGCATTTTCACTTTCGGTTGTTTCGCCGTCTTCGGTGGTTTTGCTCTCGCCATATTCCATAAACAAGCTGTTAAGCCAAATCATATTATCGGTTGCATATTCTATATTACCGTCAAAAATGCCGGTAAACACTTCTTGTTCATCTGAGCTGAAAGTTCCCGGATAATTATCTTCTTCATCTTTATTGGTAACACTGTTTTGATTATATTGAAGCGCAATACGATTTAAATTTGCCTTTAGCGAACTTGTTGCTTCTTCAACAACATCTTGTCCGTTATCGGCCATAACACATGTTGCCGGCAACATAAACACTCCGGCAAGTAATACACTGTAAAATTTTGACATTCAATTTCCTTTCAAGTTTAAACAACTACCGAAAGGATATATCATATTATGTTACAATAAAGCTTTTTCTTCAACTTTATAACAACATATTATTTATCAAAGACAACTTTATAGGCAATTGCCAGTTTATCTTTGGTCTTAATTACGGGTTTTGGCGACATAATTTCCCAACCTCTATTTTGCATAATATCAAAATAGCGCTTATAAATATGCAAAATAAACCTCAAAGGACGGGTGATTTTTTTATCGGCAGTTTGCAAAATTTCAAATGCGGTTTCAAAATCCGATGCAGCAAAACGCGCCAAAATTTCTCTGATACCGACCAAATTTTTATCCGTAACCGCTGTTAACGGCTCAGTTGATGAAATACCGGCTTGTTTTAAAAGCTCAATTGGCATATAAAGGTGTCCGTTTAAAGCATCTTCTTTTACATCTTTTAACACATTGGTTACAAACATTGCCCTGCCAAAGCTTTGCGCCAATTGGCGTTTTTTTTCTTCTTCCAAAATTCCCATAATTGAAAGCGTTATATAAGCCGGAATTTCTGCCACCCCATTGCAATATTGATAAAATGTTTCATAATCGGGAGCTTTTAAGCTTTCGGGAAAATCAAGCATGGCGGCATTTAAAATTTTAGTAAAATCTTCTTTTTTAATTTTAAAACGCATACAATTTTTGTAAATTTTCCGCCCAATATTGCTTACCGGAACTTTTTTATCATAAATATTGACAAGTTCTTGTTGCCACGCATTTAAAATTTCTAACTTTTCCGCATCATCTAAATTGCCGTCCACCACATTGTCAATGTGTTTACAAAAAGCGTATAAAGTATAAATTGCTTCTCTTTTGGCTTTCGGCAAACCTTGCATACACCAAAACATTGTAGCTTGTGATTTTCTTACCAATTTTCCGACAGAACTCATCTAAACACCTTTTACATTTAATGTTCTAACTTTTGTAAAGAAATATTTAAAAAGAGCATATACCAATATTTTACTTAAGTCAATCTTTGTAAGATTTAAAGGCTCTTTTCTTTTGATTTTATCAATGTACACATTCAGCAATTTTACAAAATAGCACACCTTAAACCTTAACTTTGCATACTTAATCAGCATCGGCAAAATTTGTGCATCTTTTAAAAATCCATATAATTTGCTTAATTGATTTTTATCATTAAAAGATATCAAACCGGCGCACATTGTAAGCGAAGCAAAAGGCATATAAACCGACATATTCAAATTATTCAAAACCATAATCATTCGGGCTGTTAAAGATGTGAAAAGTTGCATAAAATGTAAGTTATCATCTTTTTTTAAGACCAATTTTTTAAATGATGTCACCATATCGGACAATAATGAAAGAGAAATATTTTCATTGATAAAAGCCTGTTGCAATTTGGCAATTAAATTGTTTTTTAATGCACATGGCTTAAAAATTTGCCGATACAACAAATCAAACTTTTTAAGCCTGATATCAGAGCTTATTTGTTCATTTTGTGCCGATTTTATCCCCAACTTGGCAAAACGCAGATACAACAAAATAATGTTTTGTTGACTTTCGGGTACTGATTTTATGATATATTTTTCGAACAATGCAAAAAAATTATCCATTAATTTGCTCCAACCATGTGCCTAAATCTTTAAGAGCTCGCTTGCAATAAAATTCTTTGCGTTCCATACCTTTTAATTTGCGTTTTTTACCGTTTGGTGTAATTTGCAACTCAATATCCGGAAAAAGTCCGAAATTTATATTCATCGGTTGATAATTTTTTATATCCGTATCATCGCTTAAGTGCTTTAACATTGAGCCCAGAGCCGTTGTATAAGGAGGTAAAACAGGCTCTTTATTATTTATCAGGCAAAATGCAAAATAGCCCGCAAGCATACCGATAGAGGCACTTTCAACATAGCCTTCACAACCTGTAATTTGACCGGCAAACATAATGTTAGGTTGTTTTTTTAATCTTAAAAACTTATCCAAAAGCACGGGACTTTTGATAAATGTATTTTTATGAATTCCGCCAAGTCTTGCAAATTCGGCATTTTCAAGTCCCGGAATTTTTCTAAAAATCCTTTCTTGTTCGCCATATTTAAGCTTGGTTTGAAACCCTACCAAATTGCGCAATGTATCCTCTTTGTTATCTTGACGAAGCTGTACAACCGCAAACGGCTTTTCAGAGCTGTTAGGATTGGTTAAACCCACAGGTTTTAACGGACCGAAAACAAGTGTATCAACTCCTCGTTCTGCCATAACCTCAATGGGTAAACATCCGTCAAAATAATTTGGCTTTTCAAACTCGTGAAATTCAACCTTTTGAGCCTTTAACAACTCATCAACAAAGTCATAATATTGCTCTTTGGTCATCGGACAGTTGATATAATCTTTACTTTCGCCTTTATCATAGCGAGACTGATACCAAGCTTTGGAAAAATCTACACTTTCGGTATATACAACCGGCGCAATGGCATCATAAAATGAAAGTGTTTGGTGGTCGATAATTTTTAACAAATCTTGCGCCAAGCTTTCAGAAGTTAACGGTCCGGTGGCAACAATGCACAAACCGTTATTAATATCGGGAAGTTTTTCAATTTCCTGATGCACAATTTCAAGATTAGGGTGATTTTTGAGTTTATCGGTAACAAACTCGGCAAAAGCTTCTCTATCAACGGCCAAAGCTCCGCCTGCAGGAACTTTTGCGATTTTAGCCGCATCCATTATCAAAGAGCCGAAACGACGCATTTCTTCATGCATAAGCCCCACCGCATTGTGTTCGAAGTCGTCCGAGCGCAACGAGTTTGAACAAACAAGTTCGGCAAAATTTTTGCTTTTATGCGCAGGAGACATTTTTAAAGGTTTCATATCATAAAGTTTAACTTTTATACCTCGTTTAAGAAGTTGCCATGCAGCTTCCGAACCTGCTAATCCCGCACCGATAATTGTTACTTGTTCAGTCATTTTCTTCCCGATAAATTAAAAAAACTTTTTGTTTTGTAGCTTTTTTTTCTCAATTTGTAAATAATTTTTTAAATGTATCCGTGTTATTCTGCCAAAAGTCATTTTATGAGGTTAATCTATGAGTAAGTTATATTTAGGTTTTGCTCTTATGCTGTTTTCCTTGAATGTTTACGCACAAGGAACACCTGATTTATTAGATGCAAAAGAAAAACAAATTATCATTTCCGATGATTTAAATTTTGATGATGAAAAAGTTGATGCTTTTGGTAATGAAATTAAGATAAAACCGCAAATTATCACAAAAAAAGGCTCAACGGAGGTTGCAAAAGTCATAACTTCGGAATCATCTGCCGACGATAACTTAAAACTCAACACAAGAAAATCTTTAACCGATAATTTAAAAGAAAATGCCGAAGATACCAATAATCAGTCAAATGCCACAACTTGGATTGGCAGCGGATATAATGCTCTAAAAGAATTAGCCGGTAAAAAAAGTGAAGAAAAAAGTAACCCCTTGTCCGAAATGTTGGAAGAAAGCAAAGGTCAAAACAGAAAATCAAATGTTTCGGTTTTTGACATTTCAGGTGTTATGCTCCGAATGAGTCTTAAACAAGCCGAAGATGCTTTAAGTAAAATCGGTTACAAAAAAATAAGCCAAAAAATGGATATCCCGAACTTTATCAAATGGCGTAATGAAGAAACTTGCCGTAACAACGGCATTGTCGGATATGAAAGATTAAACAGTTGCGTTATTGAGATTGCTCGAAAAAACAACTATGAATATGTTTCTGAAGTAGAATTTAACAAATTTGACACCAAAGAAAGTATGATGATATTTTTAACCAGCAATTTTACCGGAAATAAAATATATAAAATCACCTATCGCACAGAAGCCGCAAATATGGCCGGAAACAGTGCAAAAGCACTATATTTGCGCAACATTAAGGTTTATGATTTTTGGAAAAAAATCAACCAAAAATACGGTGAACCGGATAATAAGCAAGATGTCATCTGGGGACTCGGAAGCAACAAACCGTATATGAAAGCCGTTACCGGAGCTTTGCTTTTGGAAGACCCGATGTTAAAAGAGCTCGATTATACCCGCATGTCGCGTGAAGACCAAAGATTTATGAACACTGATTTATACACATTTTAAGGAAAATAATATGCCACAAAGTTTTTCATCTACACAAGTTGCAGAACTTATTTGCACACGCATCAGTCATGATTTAATCGGCAACATCGGCGCCGTATCAAATGCGGTTGAACTTTTAGATGACGATCCCGAAAGCATAGAAGATGTTAAACCGATTTTAGAAATCAGTTCTAAAGTTTTATCCGACAGATTAAAGTTCTTTCGTTTGGCCTTCGGACTTAACAATGCAACTCTTAAAAATGTTGAAGAATTAAGCAAAATTGCCCAAAACTATGTACAAACTCTCGGTAATCGAAATTTTCCGATTAATCTGGATATAAAAATTAACAATGTGCAAATTTATAAAATTGTGCTTTTAGGCATTATGAGTTTGACAGATGTGTTTATCAAAGGCGGAAAACTGTGCGTAACCGAAAATTCCGAGGGATTAGATTTTATCGCCTCGTCAGATTTTTCTCTTTCCAAGCCCAAATTGCAAAATCTGCAAAATGTATTGCAAGGCATATTGCCCGATGAAAATCCGGCTCAATATGCTCAAACGGTATATTTGCAAAGTATGTTGCACAACTTGGGCATTACCGTTAAAGCAAGTTTTTCCGAATTTGAAGCCAAACTTCAAATTGCATAAACCGTTTAAGTTGGTTTTAAGCTGTTACATTCTGTTTGCAACAAGCATCAAAACAACGGCGGCAAAAATACCGGCAAATACATCATCAAGCATAACTCCCCAAGCATTTTTAAGTTTGGTATCTGCCCATTTAACCGGACCGGTCTTTACTATATCAAACAATCTGAACAAGCCAAAACCCAGAAGATATACAACAAATGCTTTGATACTTAAATTTCCTTGCAAATACGGTGCCACCAGCACAAAACTCATCAACTGACCGGCCGTTTCATCAATTACAACTTTAGACGGGTCTTTTTCTTCTGAATCTTTAGTTATTTGATGAATAGCCCAAACCCCGATAAAAAAAGAAACAACCGCCGCACACAAAATGCCGTCACGACCAAAAAAATAAGCCATCACAAAAGCCAAAGGCAAAGTGGCAAAAGAGCCGGCCGTTCCCGGAGCTTTAGGAGATAAACCCGCACCAAAATATGTGGCAATAATTAACGCAATTTTATTCATTGTTCATAACCTTTCGTAAAAAATAAACTTTTGCCCAGTATAAAACCATAAAATTAAATTGCAAACATAATTTTTTATCTTTATATTATGTCGGGTAAGGAGAAAAAATGGTTGAAGTTGTAACATTCGGTTGCCGAATTAATACTTTTGAATCGGAAATCTTAAAAGAAAAATTTAAAAATCGTGATAATTTAATAATTGTCAATACTTGCGCCGTCACCGGTGAAGCCGAAAGACAGTGCCGTCAAACTATCAGAAAATTAAAAAAACAAAACCCAAATGCCAAAATTGTGGTAACCGGTTGTGCCGCACAAGTCAACACTGCCATATTTGCCGATATGCCTGAGGTGGATTTGGTACTCGGCAACAAAGAAAAAGCCGAAATTGAAAAACATATTGATAATATGGAACAAAAAACCATTGTCGGTGACATATTTAATTATGAAGAATATGATAAATATGTCATCACCGGTTTTGAAGGCCGACAGCAAGCTTTTGTTCAAATTCAACAAGGTTGTAATCATCGTTGTACATATTGTATAATACCCTATGCCAGAGGTAACAATCGTTCGGTTGAAGAAAGCATAATCATCAATCAAATCAGAGTCTTAATCAGCGAAGGCTTTGAGCAAATTTGTTTAACCGGAGTTGATGCCTGTTCGTATAAGCCTTCATTTAGCGGATTGGTAAAACATATTTTAGAACAAATTCCTGAACTTAAAAGTTTGCATTTCGGTTCTCTTGACCCTGCCGCCATAGATGATGATTTTATAGAACTTATCGGAAAATACAAAAACATTTACCCCCATTTTCACTTATCAATTCAATCGGGTGACAATTTGATATTAAAAAGAATGTTCAGACGCCATTTACGAGAAGATGTCATAAATTTATGTAACAAAATCAGAGCCTTAAGACCGGAGGCCACTTTCGGTGCCGATTTTATTTGCGGATTTCCCACCGAAAGCTTAAAAGCTTTTGAAAACACATGTAAATTGGTTGACGAAGCCAAAATTGATAAATTGCATGTGTTTCCATATTCCGAAAGAGCAGGAACACCGGCAGCAAAAATGCCGCAAGTTGAAGTAAACGAGCGCCGCCGCAGAGCAAAAATTTTAAGAAGTTTAAGAGAGGATTCAAATGGTTAGTTTTTTTCAAAAATTAGGCTTAGGCCTTAAAAAATCTTCATTTAAAATAACCGAAGGAATAAGTGATATTTTTACCAAAAAAAAGGTTGATGCGCAAACCTTGGAAGAACTTGAAGAATTACTTATAAGTGCCGATTTAGGCGTTAAGGCTTCATCAAAAATCATCACCGAATTTGCAAAAAAACGACTTGATAAAGAAATCAGCGAAGATGAAATTAAACAAACACTGGCTCAAGAAATTGAAAAAATTTTACTTCCCATGGAGGACGATTTTACACCCGAATGCGCACAAAAACCTTATGTGGTATTAATGGTCGGCGTAAACGGTGCCGGAAAAACCACCACAATCGGAAAACTTGCCTCAAAACTGAAACTCCAAGGTAAAAAAGTTTCGTTTATTGCGGCCGACACCTTTAGAGCCGCAGCCGTTGAGCAATTAAAAGTTTGGGGTGAAAGGTCAAATATCAGAGTATATTCGGGTAAAAACGGATGCGACAGCGCCGGACTTTGTTACGACGGATTAAATGCGGCAATTAAAGAAAAAGATGATGTGGTGTTTATTGACACTGCCGGTCGTTTGCAAAACAAAAACGGCTTGATGGACGAACTCAAAAAAATTGTTAAAGTGATAAACAAGGTTATGCCTGATGCTCCGCATTCGACAATTTTAACCATTGATGCCACTACCGGACAAAACGCAGTTTCACAAGTTGAGATATTTAATCAGATTGTGTCGTTAAACGGACTTATTGTTACCAAACTTGACGGTTCGGCCAAAGGCGGAATTTTAGCCTCAATAGCACAAAATTTTACTATACCGGTATATTTTGTAGGCGTCGGTGAACAAATTGACGACTTAGATGTTTTTAAAGCCGATGAATATGCAAAAAGTTTGTTAGGACTGTAAATTCACTTAAAATATAAAATAAATTCAGACATATTTTTCGATTGCATAATAAAAATTTTTGCTATATCATAGAATAAATGTGATAATTTTGCTTGAAAGATTGTTATGACTGTATTTGTTACCTTATTATTGCTGTTGTTTTCCGATACGGCATTTTCATCGTGTGTTAATGATTGTACATATGAACCCACATGCTTAGAATTGGGTTACAAACAAAATATAAATTGCCCGAACGGATACATAGTTTGTCCTTTAGACAGCTCTTATAAATGGTGCAAACAATATACCTGTGAGGACGGCAGATACAAGAAACAAAAATTTACCGATATCGGATATGAATGTACGCAAGTAAATTATCACGGACACACCTGTTATGACTGCGTATGCAATCCACCGTTTGATTATATATGGAATATGAAGAATGCCGGTCAGGCAATTTTAAACGGCAATAAAGCATGTAACGGCAATTATAGCCAATGTATACCTCAATGTGTCGGGATAAGTGTTCCTGATAACAATGCCGAAGTAACAGAAACTTGTGAAGCTTGCGGTAATACATATATAACCGGTTTTAAATGTAAAGACGGATATCAAGGTGATGATTGTTTAACCATTAAACAATGTCCGGCCGGTTCGGCAACATCTGTTGATAAATGCGTCAGTGCCCCCGAACTTGGCGATGAAATTGTCGGATATTCCGGTGAAACTCCTTGTTATAAATGCCTTGAACCGAGTTGTGAAGAAGGTACATCTACCGATTATAACAATCCGAACAATTGCGGCTCATCAGGCTCTGATGGCTGGATTTCCGAAGCAACAGGCATATACATAGACGGTAAACAATGTTACAGATGTGTAGCCAAGACTTGTCCTTCTGAATATATAATATCACCTGATGACTGTGTAGCTTCAGGTTCAAAAGGTTTTGAATTAAATCTTAATGACCCTTGTTATGAAGGCGAGAATATTAAATACTCATGTAAATCTAATGGTTGCGAAAGCGGATTAAGTTCATCATATGACTCCACCGAAGCTTGCACAATCGCAATGAGATACGCTTCTGACATCGGAGTATCATATTCGCAAAGCACATCTGATTATGATGGTAATCTTCCTTGTTACAGTTGTTCATGTAATTGTTCGGCATATTCTTGGACATCTTCCAATGTAGGTGACTTTGGAAAAGTTGCCGGTGATGTTTGTTGTAACGGTACCAATTATGCAAGTTGTATAGCTGATGAAACCAAATTACCCACCCCTATTACCACAAAACCGACAAATTCCCATTATGTTTACACAACATATACGGCATGTAACGGTGCATATATCAAAGATATAGCCACATCTTATGAATGTAATACCGGATATAAAGGTAGCAATTGTTCAACTCCTCAAGAGTGTCCTGTAGGGTCTGCAACATCTGCCGACAAATGTGAAGAAGCTTCCGTACTCGGCAATTTAATTATGGGATACTCGGGAGATTTACCTTGTTATGAATGTCTTGCCGATTGTGAAGAAGGCACATCTACCGATTATGACAATCCGAACAATTGCGGTTCATCGGGCTCTGACGGTTGGACTTCTGAAGGAACAGGTATATACATAGACGGTAAACAATGTTACAGATGTGTAGCCAAGACTTGTTCAGACACATATAAATCATATGTCAGCGAATGTGGAGCATCCGGTGCTAAAGGATATGATTTGAACACGGAACAAGTTTGTTATGCCGGTGATGATATGAAATACACTTGTAAAACTGATGGTTGCGGAAGCGGTTTAAGCGCATCATACAATTCGGCATCAGCTTGTATGAACGGTTTAGGATATGCGTCAACTGCAGGTGTAACATATGCGGCAAGCAGCACTGATTATGACGGAAACACTCCTTGTTATGCTTGTTCATGCAATTGTTCATCATCATATCCTTGGACAACATCAAATGTCGGAACATACGGAAAAGTTGATGGTGATGTCTGTTGTAACGGCACCAACTATTCAAGTTGCGCAATTAATGAAACAAAATTACCCTCTGCAATTACCGTTCCGGATCATGGAATTGCAGTTGAAACAACTTATAAAGCGTGTAATGACACACAAAGCCAGAATGTAATTACGGACTTTGTATGTGAGATGAACTATGTTAAAAATTATAACAACAAATTGTGCATTCCGTGTACAATCGGTTCCGTATATCACGCAGACGGTAACTGCACTGAGTTTGGCTCTCAAAATTACCATAATAAAACATTTGGTCAAAAAATTCCGCCGATTGGTGTTGTGTTCCAGATAAACCACCACAATCAAGGAACAGCAGGTCGTGTGGTTGCCTTAAAAGACCTAAAGCTTAATGATGGTTCTTTAGGTTATTATGCCTATAGAGAATCAATTTACCATTGGTGGTATGGTCACCCCGATGCAATGAACCCGTATAATATGAACGGAATTCCGATGACATGGGGATATGCTCCGAGTAATTATATTTCACCAGTATCATCAAATGGAGGATTTACTGTGATGTCTTCTAACGGCAGAGCTACTACAGAATTGCTGATACAATATGGTCTCAATTCATATGGAGATACTTTAACTGATGCACAAAACACCCCGACTGCCGCAATGGCTGCCAGATTCTTAAAATTACCTGAAATGTATGATGCTGTAATGAACGATATGTGGAATGCCGCTGAGTTTATGGAAGGGTTGTATCCCGGGGTTGAATATCTCAATGACTGGTACTTACCATCATTAGGCGAACTCTATATGCTTTCTGGTAACCATACTATACTCAATGGCACATATAACTCATCTATGTCGACTTATTTTGCAGGCAAGACCAATGAAACCCTCAATAATCTGGCAAATGATGGAGAATTACTGAGCTATTATGACAACAACTCATCATTTTTCCATGAGGACCAAACAATTGCAGAGGAATTAAGCGGATTTTATATATCATCAAATTCATACCTTAATGTATCAAAATATTTTGCATACAATATAGATACTGATTCAGTAAGACCATTCGCCACTAAAGCTGCTCCTAATATAAATCTTAAAGCTCGTGCGGTTATGAACTTTGATAAGTGTCCGACTGGCTATTCCATATATCCGATGTCTAAGATTTATAGCCCAAGTGTTCCTGCACATTACAATTTGTTATATAGCGGACGCACCAATCCCGGATTGATGTGTAGACTTATATAATTACATCTTATCCCCTTGTGATAAAAACAAGGGGATTATTTTTATGCGCATTTCAAGATGAGATTTCTTTGTGCATAATTTTTCAACCGAGCTGATGACATTTAATAATTTTTCTTACCTCATTTTTGATTTAAATTCACAAATAGACTCTTTTTACTTGCAAAAAAAAAAAACGGTTTATGATGTGATGTGAAAGGTTAATTTTTGCCTTTCAAGTACATTTAAACTTAATTTTTGTAAAGGATTTAAAAAATGAGAAAATATTTTCTTTTGAGCGCTGTAGCTACTTTAATGACTGTAACATCTGCAAATGCTGAAAATATTGGTGCAACAGGACAGTTTAATGTATTATCAATGGTACAAACCGTTGATGAAATAAATTGTAGTGACCCTTTAATCTTATCTATTATGCTTAGAGAAGAAGGCGGCAATGTGTCTGCAACGATATCACCTACCGGAGAAACATCAGATATTACAGGAAACAATGTGGTTTATGCTTTCGGTACACCCGCTATGTGCAGTATATCAAACAGTACTTTTGTTAATGCTGAAAATTTTGACACCATGCCAATGAATTATATTCGTGACGAAATAGTCAACGGTGAAATGCAAAACAATCCACAACCAACAACCGATTTTATGGTGTCAGATTTTACTTATTTAATTTCTGATGACGGAAAGTCCGTTTCTATCGGCGGTACTTTTAATTTTAACAATATCAGCTCGTCATATTACCAGGCAACCGTACTTTTACTGTATACATATTAGATTATATTTAAGCATAAAAAATCCTTTAATCCGTACTCTGTGCCTGAGTACGGTTTTTTATTTACAAAAACTTTGCCTCTATTAAAGAGGCGGTTTTTACTCATATCTTAAAGCATTTATCGGGTTTAATAATGAGGCTTTATATGCCGGATAAAATCCGAAAAACAATCCCACAAGTCCGGCAACCGTAAACGGCAGCAAAACATAAAAAATTGACACCACCGCACTAAAGCTTGAGAACGCCGAAATAAGCCAAGCACCGATAAGGCCGATTATAACACCAATCAATCCGCCGATTAACGACAACACCAAGGCTTCGGTTAAAAACTGCAATCTGATATCCCAACTTTTAGCTCCGATTGCCATTCTGATACCGATTTCTCTTGTTCTTTCGGTAACCGAAACAAGCATAATGTTCATAATGCCGATACCTCCGACCAGAAGTGAAATGGAGGCAATTGAGCCCAACAAAACCGTAAGCACTTTGGTTGAATTTTCCATCATTTCCATCATCTGAGTAAGGTTTCTGATAACAAAATCATCATCTTTATTGGCACCCAAATTGTGTCTTTGACGCAACAAAGCTCTGATTTCTTCTTGCGAGGTATATGTGCTTTTAGCATCAACTGCTTGAAGCATAATCATTTTCACCATATCCGGAAACTCAATACCGGTAACTTTTTTTTGCGCCGTACTTAAAGGGATATAAATGGTATCATCTTGGTCCATACCCGGTCCGCTTTGCCCCCTGCTCTCAGTTACACCTATCACCGTAAACGGAATGCCTTTAACTCTGATTGTTCTGCCCAAAGGGTCTAAATCGCCAAACAACTCTTTAACCACGGTTGTTCCCAAAATGGCAACTTTGCCGGCATTTTTTATATCGGTTTCGCTAAAATATCGGCCATATGCCAAGTTCCATTCTTTAATTTCAAAATATCGGTTATCGGTTCCGGTAATGGAAGTTGACCAATTTGCATTGCCATATACAATTTGTCCGGCATCGCTTAAAACCGGAGCGGCAATTTTTATGGAAGCAATTTTTTCTTCAATTGCATTACCGTCAGAAGATTTTAATGTAGGTTGAGACCCGTGTCCCATTCTTTGCCCGCCGGAAGTTGAAGTTCCCGAACGAATCATAATCAAATTTGAGCCCATACTTTTCATTTCTTTTTGTATGGTAATTTGCGCCCCGTTTCCGATAGAAAGCATCACAATAACGGCGGCCACACCGATAATAATGCCCAAGCTCGTCAAAATTGAGCGCATCTTGTTGGCTTTTATGGCTCGAATTGCAATGTTAAATGTGGTTGAAACATCTATCATCTTTTGTGTCTCCTATCCGAATGGATTTCGCCATCAACAATTTTGATAACTCTTGAGGCATATTTGGCAATATCTTCCTCGTGAGTAACCAAAATGATTGTTCTTTGCATATCCTTATTGAGCTTTGTAAATAAATCCATAATCTCAACACTCATTTTGGTATCCAAATTTCCGGTCGGCTCATCGGCAAAAATAATCGGAGCATCATTTACAATGGCCCTTGCAATGGCAACCCTTTGTTGTTGACCACCCGAGAGCTGATTTGGCATATGATACATTCTGTCTTTTAATCCCACTTTTTCCAAAGCAATTTGTGCTCTTTGCTTTCTTACATTTGAGGGCATATTGCCGTAAACCATCGGCAATTCAACATTTTCAACGGCAGTTGTTCTTGACAGCAAATTAAACCCCTGAAACACAAAGCCGATTTTTTCATTTCGAATTTGAGCAAGCTCATCACCGGATAAACTTTCAACATTTTTACCGCCGAGCAAATATTGTCCCGATGAGGGAGAATCCAAACACCCCAAAATATTCATCAAGGTAGATTTTCCCGAGCCGGACGGCCCCATAATGGCGACAAATTCACCTTCGTTTATGGTTAAATTTATACCTTTTAAGATTTCTAAATCAAAACCGTCAAGATGGTAGCTTTTGCGTATGTCTTTTAACTCAATTAAAGCCATTGGTTTAATCCTTATCTAGCGAGGCATTCTTAAGCGCATATTTTTTGCATCATCGGAGTTCATTTTTTTTGAAACTATAATTTCATCACCGAGTTTGAGCTTATCGGAAATAACTTCGGTGTTGTTATCATCTGATATACCTTCTTTTATCACAATGCGCTCAGGAACACCGTTTTTTAAGACCCAAACTCCTTTTTCTTTATAGCGCTGATTTTCATCTAAATAAAATCTTAGAGCCGCATTGGGTACAACAAACGCATCTTCTTTTTGCGCAGTTACAATTTCAACATTGGCGGTCATTCCGGGTTTTAACAACATATCAGAATTATCAATGCCGATAATTACACTGTATGTCACCACATTGGAGGTGGTAACCGCCTGATTTCTAACTTGTTTTACTGTTCCCAAAAATGTTTCATCGGGAAAACTGTCAACACTAAAACGAACTGTTTGCCCAACTTTAACCTTGGCAATGTCAGCCTCAACCACTGAGGCCTCAATTTCCATTTTGGTTAAATCTTCAGCCACCGAAAACAACTCAGGAGTTGAAAAACTGGCCGCAACCGTTTGTCCCACTTCAACCGACTTTGAAATGACGATACCGTCAACCGGAGAGGTAATTTTGGTATATTTCAACTCGGTCTCAGCAGAATCAAGTGAGGCTTGAGCTTGTTTAACCTGAGCTTGTTGCAACTTAAGTTGTGCAACGGCATTATCATAATCTCTTTGTGCCGATTCGAGCTCTTTTTCGGTTGAATATTTGGCATTTTTAAGTTTTAAGATTCTATCTAAGGTTTTTTTATAATATACAATGTCATTTTCTTGCACATTTACTTGTGCTTTTGCAATTTCAAGAGCCGCCTGTTTTTGAGCCACAACAGCTTCAAATACATCAGGGTCAATAAGAGCCAAAAGCTGATTTTGTTTAACTTCGGAGTTAAAATCGACATAAATTTCTTTTATGGTACCCGAAACCTGCGTACCGATAATTACCGTAGATAACGGATTTATCACTCCCGATGCCGTAACCGTCTGACTGATTTTGCCCTGAGCAAGCTTTGAAGTTACAAACTCAACTTTTTCATTTTTTGCTCGCAAAAAATAAATTCCCAGCGCACAAATGACAAATACAACTATAATTTTGATATATTTTTTCATTGTAAAACCTCTGATAAATTCTTTTCACACAAGATATAAACGAAAGTAATTTAAAAAAAGTTCAAAATCAAAGTTTTTTTCATTGAAATTTGCTTTTTTTTGAGCTATCATTGTAGTTGATAACAAATTAATATTAAATTATTTAAATCATGAATAAACAAGAAAAACATGCGAAAGCGGAAAACTTTCGCGCCAGAATTAGTATGACCGCCCAGAGACAACAAGCAATTACAGAGCTTGCAGGCAAAAAAGAGCATTCAGAGACAGACAAGGTTCGCCTTAATGTTCTGTTCCAGAAGACAGCTTATGCTGAAGGTTGTGAAAAAGAGTATCGCCTGTTGATAGCAAAGCTTAAAAGTGATGCCAATTTGCCTCTGGACATTAAGAAGATAACCTCTTTTGAGGCTAAAATGTAAAACATCACGCCGTGATGGTCTGATTTTTTACATATGTTTGTTTCATTTAAAGGTTAAGAATCAAAGAAAAGTCCCAGCCGTGAGGTTCGGGCTTTTCGCTTTTTAAATGTTGCACAAAACATCAAAAATCCTTGAAAACAAAAATAATTTAGTTAAACTTTTGTCAGTATTGTATTTAATTCTAATTGATGGAGTATAAAATGACCAGAGTAATTACTTTGATGCCGGTGCGTTTAGCCGCAACTCGCTTACCGAACAAACCACTTCTTAACATTAACGGCAAAACCCTCGTGCAAAGAGTGTATGAGAATGTACAAAAAGCCTTAGGTGATGTTTCTGACATTGCCATTGCCGCAGGTGACCAATTGATTGTTGATGAATGCAACAAATTTGGCGCAACTGCCATTTTGACAGACCCAAATTTGCCTAGCGGAACGGACCGAATTGCTGCCGCATTAAAAGTTTTAGACCCCAAAGGTGAAAAATATGATGTTGTGGTTGACTTTCAGGGTGATAACTTAAATGTAGACCCCAAAGTTTGTTTGCCTTTGGTTGAAATGGTACAAAGAACAAATTGCGACATTGCAACTTGCGGTATGGTCATTCAAAACGAAGAAGATAAAAACAACCCCAATGTTGTAAAAATTGTTATGGGCTTGGAAAAAGGCCAAACAGAAGCTCCTTGCTTATATTTTACCAGAGCGACCGCTCCTTATACCCGCAATCCGGAAAAATGCGAAAATCAAGATTTGTATCATCATATCGGCATTTATGTATTTAAAGCTCAATCTTTGCAAAAAATGGTTTCACTTCCTACCAGTGTTTTGGAAAAAAGGGAGGCTTTGGAACAATTAAGAGCGCTTGAAAACGGCATGAGTGTCAGGGCATTGCTCATTGATAAAATTAAACTCATTGATGAAGCTCCGGCTGATATCAACACCGAAGAAGATTTGCAAAATTCTTTGCCGTATATTAAATAATAATTGCAAAAAAATCTTACCCGTACTACATTGTACGGGTAAGATAATTTTTATTTAGGATATTAAGATGAAAAAAATTTGTTTTTATGCTTTTTGCTCTTTGTTTCTTTTTGGCGCACAAAACAGCTTGGCGCAAACTACCGATGGGGTAGATTCTTTTAAACAGGATAAAGATTCGTGGCGCCGAAAAGAAGAACAGGTTTCGCAAGATACCAAAAAAGAAATTGTGCAAAAAATTAAAGATACGGTATCTGTACACGCCTTAAACAACATTACCGATGCCGAGCAAATCTTTTGCTATACGGTTGAAAAAGCCTCTAAAGAATACTCAGGATACACTCTTGACGGCATGGCAATTACCGGCTTTTGCGGCATGTTAGGGCAAAACGACAAAGATATATTCATCGGAGAATTTTTACAAAAAGATGAAAGCACATCAAATGTGGTGGCAAAATGTATGATAGAGCCAAAAATTATGTTGCGTTTTGTTAAGGGTGTTGATTATACCGATGTTTTGTTATCATCACCTTGTCATTCGTTCAGCATTTTTTACGGCGGTAAGGTTAAACCGTTCAATGCCGAGCCGTCAGCAAATATCATAAATGCTTTCGTTACGGTTTATGACAAACAAAAGGTTGATTTTGTATCTCCGGCATTGTTAAATCAAGTAATGCCCATAGGTGTTGCGCAAACACAAGAACAAAAAGCAATTTTAAAAGAAAAACAAGGCAATGCACCGGTCAGAAAATGGGATACTCAAGCCCCCGCACAACAACCGACACAAGAAAAATCGGCTGTTAAAAAAGGTTGGAACAGACTGAAAAGATAAGAAAATATTTCTTTTTCGAACTGACGCACAGCGCAAATCGAGAACTGACTTTTACTTTCTTACATCAAATTTGATTTAAATCCTTTAAAAGTGACCGCGTTCAGAAACATATGAGACTCAAGAAGGAGTAAAAAAAGGCGTGTTGGTGCAAATTGACCATATGACTTGCCGTGTCGAAGACAAAACCATTAAACATTTTAACGCTTGGAATAGAAAAACTAAAATCAATGTTGCAGATATTTATAGTCGTGCAACATCCGGTTGTGCTGCTAAATTTTTGGATAAAGTTGTTGCCGAGTATCCGTTCAAGATAGAATCGGTACAAGTTGACGGTGGAAGTGAGTTTATGAAAGAGTTTGAGCAAGCTTGCCAAGAGAAAAATATCAAACTTTTTGTTCTTCCGCCACGCAGTCCTAAATTAAACGGCGCTGTCGAACGAATTAACCAAACTTGGAGAACCGAATTTTATATCTTTAGAGATGATTTACCTGAAAATATATTACAACTATCTGCTTTTGTGAAAATTTATCAACATTTTTATAATTTTGATAGACCTCACAAATATCTTCATCTTTTTAACACCTTTCGGATACTTCTTTACTATCTCTTCTAACCCTTTTGAGTCTCATATGTTGTGAACTAGCACAAAAATATTGACAGATAGTATTAAATAATATATATGGCAAATATGGACTTTAAACGAACGTTTAAAGTCCATATTTTTTATCATGCATTTCTGCGCTTTATAAGCGATATTTTTGCCTGACTTTAAACGTTCGTTTAAATTCAGGCAGAAGGGGTGCAAAATATGTCTCGTAATATTTATAGTAATAATCCTTTAATTTCAATTATTATACCCGTATATAATGTTGAAAAATTTATTGGTAAATGTCTTGAAAGTTGTTTATCTCAATCTTTCAATAATATTGAGATAATAATTATTAATGATGGTTCAATAGATTTTTCTGGCGAAATTATCAATTATTTCGCAAATAAAGATTCTAGAATAAAAGTTATAAATCAATCAAATTCAGGGGTTTCAGCTTCAAGAAATATAGGATTAAAAGAAGCTCAAGGCAAGTATATTATGTTTATTGATGGCGATGATTATATTGAACCAAATACATTGCAAGATATATATAATATTATTGAGTCAACAAAATCAGATGTTTGTATTTTTAATTTTCAGATTGTTTTTTGGGAACAAGGTAAAAAATATATAAAAAAAATGCCTAATTTATTAGATTTTCAAGGACGATTATATGATATTAAACCTGATTTTTTTAATTATATGACTGTAGTATGGGGAAAATTATTCCGCAATAATGAATTATTACCTAGTTTTAACGAACAACTTAAAAAAGCTGAAGATGGGGCTTTTTTGTGGGAGTATTATTTAAAAAATCCTAAAGTAGTTTTTACAAATAAATATTTATATAGTTATGTACAGCATGTTAATAGTACGGTTCGTCAAAAGTCATTGGTTGCCAATTGTGATATTATTAAATCAGCTGAATATGTGTCAAAATTACCGCTGTTTGGACACATATCAACGCAGTTTCAGAATAATATTATTAACCGGTATTCGTTATCTATAATATATGAAATTGAAAGATTTTTTAATGGTAAAAAATGGCCAAAACTTTATAAACGACAAGTATATGACTTTTTAGTTTCTAATTATAATAAAGAAATAGCCAAAATGCAATATTATCAGCAACTAACAGGATTATACATTGAACAGCAATTTTATTTTTTTAAGAAAATTTTTAGTGTAAAAATTGTTAATAATATTAAAACAATAACATTCTTTTTCATAAAGTTTACTAAAAAATTACCAATTGATAAACTAGAGCAAGAATATATTACTAAATTGAAAAAAAATATAAAGAAATATAAACAAAATACATATTTACTTGCAGATTGTTTATATGAGAATGCTGAATGTATAGATGCATATTCTTTGTTTCTAAAAATGCGTGAACAGGGATTAAAAGCTTACTATATTTTGTTAAAACAAAATCCTCTTTATGAACAATTATTAAATAGTGGACAGATGGAGAATATTATTGTTTTACCTAACACATTAGATAAGATATGCTTTTATGCACATTTTTATGATATTCTATTAAAAACAAAAAGTATTATTGTCTCGTATGAATTGAAAACATATGATAGAAAATTTTTAGTCAATAATTCTTATTGGAAATATATTTTTATACAACATGGCCCCACCTTTCTTAAGGAAAGTGTGTTAAAAAATGGTTATTTAACACCTGCTAAATATGATAAAGTTCTTATCTCATCAGAAAAAGAAGAACGATTACTAAAAAAATATAACTTTGATGATAATAAATTGATTAAAATTGGACTTCCTAGATACGATCTGTTGCCAACACAAAGTATGAAACACAATAAAATTTTAGTAATGTTTACTTGGAGACAATATCATAATGATGATTTTAATAAATCAATATATAAAAAGAAAATATTGGAGTTACTGAATAATCGGGATTTGGATGAATATTTGAAAGCAAAAGGAATAAAACTATATTTTGCTTTACATCATGCCCTTCTAGAATTAAATAACATAAATTTTGATATAAATTACAAAAATATTGTATCAATAGATAAAATTTCCAAGTATATTAAGGAATGTTCACTTTTGATTACTGATTTTTCTTCAATTGCATTTGATTTTATGTATCAAAACAAACCTGTTCTGTTTTGGATGTTGGATTATAATGATCCTGTTTTATCTAAACTAGATAAAGAAAATATGGAACGAATGAACTATAAAAAATATTTGGTAGGTAATGTTTATTATAAACTAAGCAGTGTTTTGAATAAACTTAAATATTATATTGAACATCATTTTGTGTTAGAAAACGATACGCAAAATTTGTATAAAAACTTTTTTTATGAAAAGAAAAATATTAGACAAAAATTAATAAGAGAACTTGAACATATTTAACGGTATTAATAGTACAGATGTAGATTTAACCTCTCAAGGTGATCGATGTAAGTCAATAGATAATTTGTTTACATATAATTGTTCTTGCTTCATCCATAATCGCAAAGTTTCGCGGTTTATTTTTATTCCTTCATATTCTTCCAACAATTCACTCGCATAATTTACTCCGCAATCATAGTATTTATCTCGGATTAATCTCATGATTTCTGCTTTTCTTGTTTCTTCTGTTCTATTGTTGGATGGCTTATTTTTGCTTTTGTGATACAAACCTAAAAAACATCTTTGGCTCTGTATCTTTGCAATATCTTATATGTTTGTGATTTACTTACTCCTAAAATTGTGTTAAAACACAATTAAATCCGAACACCTGTAATTAGCATAAATTCTACCGGAGAGAGTAAATTTGAGAGTAATATTTTTCTTAGCAGGAGGATAGTTAGATTGCCTAGGAATTTGATAAGATTTAC
>SUUV01000047.1 GCA_015062345.1 Alphaproteobacteria bacterium
ACCTCATTTTTGATTTAAATTCTTTAAACGACTCTTTTTACTTGCAAAAAAAAAAAACGGTTTATGATGCGATGTGAAAGGTAAATTTTTGCCTTTCAAGTACATTTAAACTTAATTTTTATAGAAAGGATTAAATTGATGAGAAAATATTTTCTTTTATCTGCAGTTGCTTTGATGGCTGCAACCACTGCAAATGCAACCACCGACTATGCCGAGGTTACCGCTAAGGCTACAATTGAAGTTGCCGGTACTTTTGACTGCCCTGAAATTGATTTTGGTAAAATCGTGGTTAAACAAAATAATGCAGAATTTGAGGTATATGAGGAAGTAGGATGTGATGGTGATGGTGCTGATAGCTGTATATCCGTAGAAAAAGACCCAAGTGGTCTTCAATGTACTCTTAATAGTGAAAAAATTGACTTAGTTGCACATATGAGTTTAACCAATCCTGAGGCACCCGGTAAAGTAATCACTCTTAACTATGAAGGAGGATACACATTAATTATTCCTGCTAACATAACCGCAGGTGAATATACAGGTACAACCACAATGACCGTAGTTGACGGTGAAGTTCAAATTCCTGATTAATAATATTTAATATCCAACCGCCTCAGGCTTAAAAACCTTGAGGCGGTTTTTTAATTTTCACAACCAAATTAAGACAAGAAACAATATCGGTGATAAAAAAATAAGCTTTGCCAATGTGGGGTGATTTTTCATATTACTGGTACCGATTAAGAACAAAAGAAAAAACTCTATTAATAAATCTTGCATATTGCAGATATAAACTTCCTGATTGATATAATACCATAAACCCTGAGTATATTCGGAATTAAAAATAGCATCATTTTCTGTAGGCGGATTTAGATATCCCCAAATCAATATAAAATAAAACAACAAATAAAGTGCAACATACCACTTAAAATCCAAAAGCAATTTAAGTGTATTGACAATATGTTCTTTAACAATGTTTATGATTCGCATTTGATATTCCTTATTTATGCACCATTTTTTCATATTACCAGTAAAAACTTTAAATATAATAAACAATGCCACCGCTGATTTTTGCGATTAGCAAAAATGTTTATGCGTCTTCGAATTAATACTAATCGGAAAATATTTGTTTTTATTCTCATACTTTGCAACCACCTCCTAACTGTCACTCCGAATTATATAGCTAAATTATTCCCTGGATACCGGTGTCTATTCCGAACTAAAGTTCGGGCACCGATATGACCGTGATGGGAGACAACACCGCTACCTCATTTTTGATTTAAATCTTTTAAACTCGTCTTAAATAAGTTGCATAGATTTTTTTGCGGCCGGATTTATCAAACACCACTTCGCATTTTTCACCTTCAACTGCAACAATGGTTCCGTATCCGAACATCTGATGATATACTCTTACGCCTTTTAATGTGTGCGAGTTTGCCGAATATGAATCATCGGTTTCATAAGAATATCGGTTATAATTGTTTTGGGTGCGGGTTTTGTTATAACTGCCATAATTTTGATATCCGCCGTAATATTGCCGATTGGCACTGTTGATTATATGCAAACAATCGGTTGGAATTTCGTTTATGAATCGTGACGGAGTGTTGTTTTGCATCTGTCCGTAAACTCGGCGGCTCATAGCGGTTAAGATATAAAGTTTTTGCTTGGCTCGGGTGATGGCAACATAAGCCAGTCTTCTTTCTTCTTCTAAGGCTTCGCTTCCGCCTTCGTCCAAACTTCGTTGATGCGGAAACAAACCTTCTTCCCAACCGGGGAGAAACACAACATCAAACTCCAAGCCTTTGGCCGAATGAAGTGTTATGAGCATAACTTTGTTGTTGTCAATGGCATTGTCGTTATCCATAACCAAGCTGACATGCTCCAAAAAAACGGCCAAATTGGGATATTTTTCTTTATCGTTTAATACGCCCAAAAGTTCTTTTAAGTTTTCAATTCGACCGGGGGCTTCGGCGGATTTATCGCTTTTTAGCATATCATAATAGCCCGAATCTTCCAAAATTTGCGCAGCCAAGTCATCAGGGGATACCATTTGCGAAACTTTGTTCCACTCATCAAAATTGTCCATCAATTCTTGCAAGGCATTTTTGGCTTTTCCGGTTATCAGATTTTGTGCAAGCATTTGCTTAATTGCCTGATACATACTGATGTGGTTTGCTCTGGCATAATCTTGAAATTTCTCAATGCTTTTGGCACCAATTCCTCTGGCCGGTTTGTTGATTATGCGCTCTAAAGCCAAATCATCATCAGGTTGAACAACCACTCTGAAATATGCCAACAAATCTCTGATTTCTTGTCTTTCATAAAACTTCGGTCCGCCGATAACCTGATAAGGAATGGCCTCAGCAATAAACCGTTCTTCAAATTCTCGAGTTTGAAAAGCGGTTCTTACCAAAACTGCCATATTTGAATATTGATAACCGTCTCTTTTTAAGGTTTTGATTTGGTTTGCAACATATTGTGCTTCTTCCGAGCCGTTATATGCGCTGACAAGTTTTATTTTGTCATTGGCGCAATTTAAGGCCGGTGAATTGTCCGCAACTTTTAAGGTTTTGCCCAAACGGCCGTCATTATGGCAAATTAAGTTTGAGGCGGCTTTTAAGATGTTGGCGGTTGAACGATAGTTGCGTTCCAAACGAATCACTTTGGCATCGGTAAAATCTTTCTCAAAACGCAAAATGTTTTCAATTTCGGCACCTCGCCACGAATATATGGATTGGTCATCATCTCCGACACAACACAAATTGCGATGTTTTTGCGATAACATTCTTAAAAATAAATATTGTATGACATTGGTGTCTTGATATTCGTCAACCATTATGTACTTAAATTTTTCCTGATATTTTTCTAAGATATCCGCATGTTGTTGCAAAATTTGCAAGGTGTACAAAATGATATCGCCGAAATCAACACAATTAAGTTCAATCAGCCTTTTTTGATATTTTTCATAAACACCGGCAATTAAGGTGCGTTTTTGTTCGGGCTTTATGCTGTCATATGACAGGCCTTTATCTTTTAATCGCTGAATTTTTTCAACAAATGCTTGCGGCGGATATTTTTTTTCATCAATGCCGTCATCTTCAATAATTTTTTTAATGATGCGTTTTTGATCGTCCTCATTTAAGATGGTAAAATTGCTTTTTAAGTTTACAAGTTCGGCATAAGTACGCAAAATTTTGACACACACACTGTGAAATGTACCAAGCCAAACCGAATCGGCCATAGGACCAATCATATCTCTAACTCTTGATTTCATTTCCGCAGCTGCCCGATTGGTAAAAGTAACCACCAAGCAGTTATGAGGCATGGCCTTCATGGTAGATAAAATGTAAGCAAGTCTGGTGGTTAAAACTTTGGTTTTTCCGGTGCCGGCGCCGGACAATACAAGAAGCGGGCCGTCGGTGGTCTGAACTGCTGATTTTTGTTCGGGGTTAAGTTCGTCAAGCCAAGAATAATCAGGCCTTAAAGCGCTGATATTATCAAAAGTTTGAGCGGTTTGTTCATCTTCAAAATCAAAAATGTTTGTCATTTTAGGATACTTCTTGTTTTTTTCTTTGTAGCAATATATATAATAGTATTATCAGAAATAAAAGAGTTTTTTAAAAACCGCATTGGATAATTAGAGGATAATATAATGTCAGCATTAAGAGATAAAATAATCGGGTTACAAAATCATTTGCAAAGTCGTATTTTAGGTCAGGAAGATTTGGTAAAAAAACTTCTTATTACGCTTTTAGCTTCGGGGCATGCGTTGGTTGAAGGAGCTCCGGGTCTTGCAAAAACAAAAGCAATCAGAACACTTGCCGACAGTATTAATGCCGATTATAACCGAATCCAATTTACACCTGATTTGTTGCCTTCTGATATTACCGGAAGTGATATATATGTGTCATCAACGGGTAAGTTTGAATTTAGAAAAGGACCGGTGTTTGCCAATTTGGTTTTGGCCGATGAAATTAATCGTGCGCCGGCAAAAGTGCAATCGGCATTGTTGGAAGCTATGGCCGAAAAACAAATCAGTGTGGGTGGTCAGGTTTATCGTTTGCCCGAGTTGTTTATGGTTATGGCAACGCAAAACCCCATTGAACACGAGGGAACATATAACTTGCCGGAAGCTCAGCTTGACAGGTTTTTAATGTATATCAAAATTAATCAGCCAGATGCTGATACCGAACGCAAAATTTTGGAATTGGTAAGAGCCGAAGATACTTCTTGTGCCGGTGATAAAAAATGTGCGGATAAATCAGATTATAAACTTACGGTTGATGATGTGTTATCGGCAGGTCGGGAAGCATTGAAAGTTTACACTTCCGAAGATGTCGTAAACTATTTGGTAGAGCTTATTATGGCAACCAGAAATGCCGTAAAATATGATGAATCGTTGGCCGGATATGTCAGATTCGGAGCCAGCCCGAGAGCAACCATTGCTTTGGATAAATGCTCAAAAATCCACGCTTGGCTTGAAGGCAGAGATTTTGTAACCCCCGATGATATCAATGCGGTTGTGTATGATGTTTTACGCCATCGTATCATTTTGAGTTTTGAAGCCATGGCCGAAGGCATCAGTGCCGATGATGTAATAAAATCTTTGTTAAAAGCAGTGCCGTTGCCTTAAAGGAGTATTAATCGGTGGTTTTAAAAAAAATCGGCAGTTTATGGAAAAAAAACAACAATCCGAATTTGAGCGGATTGGTGCCTGATTTTGATGAGTTAACCGAAATTAAAAAATATGTTCCGTATTTGAAAGGTTTTAAGTTTAACGGTGCATCGAATCGGGCAGGGGACTTCAAATCATCATTTAAGGGTCGGGGAATGGAGTTTGAGGAAGTTCGTTCTTATACATTCGGTGACGATGTCCGAGACATTGATTGGCGAGTTACGGCTCGAAAAAATCAGCCCTATACAAAACTGTATGCCGAAGAAAAAGATCGAGTGGTTTATGTGTGGCTTGATGTATCTGCCGATATGCGTTTTGGCACCAAAAAAGAATTAAAATCGGTTACGGCGGCAAAAATTGCGGCTCTGTTGGGGTGGTTTGCTTTATCAAACAAAGACAGGTTTGGTTTAATGGTTTATGACGGAAATAAAACACATATTTTTGAACCGAAAAGAGATTATAATCATTTGCTTACCATCTTGAAAAAAATTGAAAAAATTGCCAAAGAAACATTGTTTGTAAAAAACGAATCGCAAGAAAAGCTGAAATCTTTGCAATTGGCAATAAAACGAATCGGGAAAAAAGCGATAGTTTTTTTAATCGGCGGTTTTGATGTGTCAGATGATGAAAAATTAAAACACGAAATATCGGCTCTTTGTTCGGTTAATGATGTTTGCTTAATTAACATTTATGATGCTTTGGAATATATTGCTCCTCCAAAAGGACAATATTTGGCAGAATATGAGCAAAAACAACAACTTATAACAAATTCGGGCACGGCTTATGAGCAAGAATACGAAACATATTTTCTACAAAAAAGAAAAAACATTAGAGATTTTTGTGCAAAATTTAATTGCAGATATCGAGAAGTCAGGTCAGATTTGTCGATAATTGAACAAATTAGACCGATTTAAGGCATTTCAAAACTTGACATAAATAATTTTAGGTGATATGCTCGCCACATTAATTATTTTGTAACTTAAACAAAGAAGAGAAAAAAATGGTAAAAATGAACGAAAATAATGCCTATAAAAGAGGCCAAGAATTGTTGGACAGCGGTATGTACAAAGAAGCTGTCGCTCAGTTTGATGTTGTAATCAGAGAACAGCCGGATTCATGGAAAGCGATGAATTCGAAAGGTTTTGCTTATCAAAAAATGAGCAAATATACCGATGCGGTTGAATGTTTTGATAAAGCATTGCAAATTAACCCGAAATCGGTTGAGGTGTTAAACAATAAGGGTGTAACTTTGAGTATGCGTGGCCTTTACAAAGAGGCAATTGAGTGTTTTGATACGGCATTTGCAGTCGATAAAACATCTTTAGAGGCTCTGAACGGCAAAGCAATTGCTTTACAACATATGTTTATGTTTAAAGAAGCTTTAGATGTTTTGGAACATGCAATGAGCATTGATAACAAGCATCCGCAAACTCTTTTAAGCATTGCGGTAACTTTGCAAAAATTAAAGCAATATGATCGTTCAATTGCGTTTTTCAAAAAAGTTTTGGCTTTTGATAAATCAAATGTTAAGGCTTGGAACGGAATTGGTGTTACATATCAATTGATGGGTGATAATGACTCGGCAATTAAGTGTTTTACCAAAATTTTGAACATTAACAGCAGTGAAATTCAGGCATGGATTAGTATCGGTTTTGTTTATCAAAAGATGTTCAAATTCCAAGATGCATTCAAATGTTATAAAAAGGCTCAAAAGTTGGTTAACGGTCGTTATCATCATAAACTTTATGACGGTATGGCTTCTTGTTTGACCAAGTTGTCAGAGTTTGACCAAGCAATTGAGGTTTATAAACAAATTTTCCAATATGAAGAAGGTAAGAAAAAGTGGGATGCTCAGCGTTCAATTAAATTTGTAAACAAATTAAAACGCAAAAAAGCAATCGGCACTTTGCCTGATATTATGGCATCAGCGAATGTTGACGCAGAAGAAGAATAAAAAAAAGCCTCGCAAATGCGAGGCTTAAATTTGATTAGTAAGTTTTAGTAACAGTAAATGACCCTGTATAATCACCAGCTTTTACATCTGCAGGGATTTTTAAGCTTACATAAATCGATGATGCAGATGATTCAGCGCCTGCATGAACATTAATTAATGTGATTATATCGCCGTTTTTATTAGTCAGAACAACATCATCAAAAGTTTGATTCTCTGCAAGATAATAATCTTCAGGTTCACTATCACTACTACACATACTATGTACACTACTGTTACCTGCAGAGATTAAATCATCAGAAGTTGAAGTTCCATATTCATCAATCACAAAAGCTTCATTGCCTTGTTTAACAACAATTGTTCCATAGTTAATGGGGCTACAAGAAAAAGTTCCGGCCACTTCAATTGTCGCTTTTGCTGTAACTTCGGCATAGTCTGTGGTTGCGTTTGCGGTGCTTGTTGCCAAGAGTGCAACAGCAGATAAAAGAAAATATTTTCTCATTTTATTAATTCCTTTACAAAAATTAAGTTTAAGTACATTTGAAAGGCAAAAATTTACCTTTCACA
>SUUV01000048.1 GCA_015062345.1 Alphaproteobacteria bacterium
AATATGTTAACATTTTTGTTCCGCTTTTACAAAATCCGTCATAATGTTGCGAATATATTTTTATCTTATTACACCATTTTTGATTTAAATCACTTTTAAGACTCTTTTTACTTGCAAAAAAAAAAAACGGTTTATGATGTGATGTGAAAGGTAAATTTTTACACCTTTCAAAAGAAAATTAAGTTTAACTATTTTTAAGGATTAAATTAATGAGAAAATATTTTCTTTTATCTGTCGTCGGACTCTTGGCTACAACATCTGCAAATGCAGATACAACTGTTGGCACAGTACCGGTCAATGCCGTAATCAAAAACAGCACGCAAGTATCATGTACAAAAATGAATTTTGGTGAAATATACATACCGGTAAACAATGCTGAAGGTAGCGTCACTCTTGCACCTGATACCAATATGATGTCAGCTTTTTTTGATAGCAGAACCTATGAGGGAGGTATTCATGCTGTTGGCGGAACACCAAGAAGTGCTAAATGTGATGTTTATAGCGCATTAACATTTGATGACGGAAGCTCTACTCCAAACAATGTTGCCTTGCCAACCATAGCAACGCTTTCTAACTCTGCCGGAACAAATTCTTTACTGCTTGGCAATTTTACCATTGATATGTATAATGATACTGATACTGCTGTTGATGATAAATTATCAATCGGCGGCACATTAATGATTCCGGAAAAAACACCTGCAGGTGAATATACAGGTTCTTTTTCAGTGATGGTTACCGTTGAATAATTGACATTATCTTATTACAAAATATAAAAAAGCACCCTCTGATTTTAGTTTCAGGGGGTGCCTTTTTTATATACTTTTACAAAACTATTTTTCAATTGTGATAAATTTTTGGGCAGCAATTACAAACCCGTAAATCACTCTATCACCCTCATTTCTTAAAGGTTTGCGTTCAACCGACAACTTTTTCAAGCCATTCTTTTTCAACACTTTTAAGACATAATCGCTATTATGCACAAACCTACCCGATGGTGTTAAATGATAATCGTCAGAATTGATATAATTATCCGAAACCGTAAACACCAGTTGTCCGTTATCGGCTAAAGCCAATGATATTAAATTGATGAGTTTTTGCAAATCACCAAAATATGTAAACACATCACCTGCCGTAATAAGATGATATTTTTTATCTTCCACACTTAAAAAATTTATAATTTCATCCATAGCCAAACGGTCATAAACATATTTTGATTTTGCCTGCAACAACATTTTTTCAGACAAATCAACTCCGGTCACATGGCTCCACCCGATAACCGCCTTAACGGCTTTACCGCACAATCCGGTTCCGCAACCTAAATCAAGATATTTTATATGCTTATAAAACGGCTTATAAAAATTTGCTTTAACACATCCGGCAATATGTTCCGGCACCTGATATTCAAGTCCGGATAATGTCGAATCAAAATCACCGGCGAAAGCATCAAAAATTTTTTTAACATAATCGGCATCAGCAGATTTTAAATGCTCATTATTTAAGATAGATGTTGCCATATAAGACACAATTTTTTCATCAGGATAACGATTTAGCCATTTTTGCGCATATCGTTCGGCCAATTCTTTGCCTTTTTCATCAACACATTCATATAATAAATAACCAAAGTTGATATGTTGGTCTTGATGAGTTTTATTGGTACATATCACGGCATTCCAACCGGTTTCGAGTGCCGATTCCCACCTTTCTGTTTTTTGATATAACCGGCTTAATGCATTGTATATCCACGGATTATCGTCCTTAAATTCTAAAGCTCTCAACAAACTTTTTTCTGCTTTTTCGTGCTTTTCAAGTTCAATGTACGAATTGCCCAATATAATGTAAGCATCAACACTTGACGGATATAACTTTAATGCTTTCTTAGCAAAATCAACCGCTTTAACATATCGCAATAAATCATAAAATGTGTTTGCCATATTAATTACGGCAATATAACTGGCATTATTGTTTTTATAAACCGTTTCATAATAGTGTAATGCAGTTTCATAATCGGATTTACAATATGCAATGTTTCCCAAGCATAACAAAGCCGATGCATTATCCGGACTTTTGCGCAACAAACGACGAGCAAATTTAACGGCATTTTCATAATCTGCACGATTGTAATATATGTTTGATAACGCAATAAGCGAAGTTTCTGACACCGGATTTAAGCGAGTGGCTTTTTTATAATATGAAATAGCCTGTTCCGATTCTCCCATTGCATCAAAACAATTCCCGCAAAAAACGGAATATTTTTCGGTTTTCGGGCTTTTTTGATACAACGACAAATATATATCCAACGCTTCGGGATATTTTTTCTCATTATATAAAACGGCAGCTTTTTGCTCCAGATTACTCAACTACAAGCTCCTGATTTTTAACAAACTGGCAAGATTATACACCATTTTTCATCAAATTAAAACATAAAAAAGTATAAAAAATGTAAAAAAATAAAAAAAAGTATTGACGAAACAAAATAAATGTTATATGTGTCGTGTTGTACCTGATATGGGGGTGTGGCGGAATTGGTAGACGCGCTAGACTCAAAATCTTGTTCGCTCAGCGAGTATGAGTTCAAGTCTCATCACCCCTACCAGTTAAGAAAACCTTGTAAACAAACAGTTTACAAGGTTTTTTGTTTTTGAAATGTTTTTTATGCAAGTTTGACTCACATGATTTCCAATCAATATTGACAGTCGGATTTGTATCTTTTATTATCCTATAATATTATTTGTAACTTTTTTTGAAAGCTAAAAAAATATGAATATGTTTTGGTTTAAATTAAGATTAAAGTTTATCAAACCGTTTAATTGCGGATTTTTGCCTGTTGTTGACGGACACAAAATTTTTTATCAGGAGTTCGGTAACAAAAACGGCAAACCGATACTTATTTTTCATGGCGGTCCCGGTGGAAGTTCAAAGTCTTATCAATCTTCCGGTTTTGATTTGAAACAATATCATATTATAACATTTGACCAACGAGGTTGCGGAAAATCAGAATATAAAGAACTATTGTATAACAACACCATACAAGATACCATAACAGATGCCGTAAGACTGTTAAAACACTTAAACATCAAACAAGAAATTGTGGTTGCCGGTGCATCATATGGTGTAACTTGTGCTTTGTTGTTTGCTCAAACTTATCCCGAATTGGTTAAACAAATTGTACTAAACAGTGTGTTTTTAGCTCGTAAAAAAGACAGTGATAATATGTCGCCTTCGGCAGAATTGTTTTATCCCGATGCCTTGGATATTTTGCAAAATAAGGCAAAAAATAAAGCTGTGTTTGACTTTTTTTATCAAAAACTGTTCTCAAACAAACAAAAAGATATTGAATTGGCTATGCAATATTACGCACCGTTTGAGCATATGATAGGCACTTTTGATATTGATTTTTCCAAACATGATTATGATGAAAAAAAATTGGCAAAGTTTAAAATATTTATGCACTATATGAAACATAATTTTTTCTTAAAAGAAAATCAACTGCTTAAAGACACCAAAAAGATTGCGCATATTCCGACTTATATTTACCATAATCGGATAGATTTTAACTGCCCGTTGTATCAGGCTTTTGATTTGCACAAAGCTTTGAAAAAATCTAAATTGTACATTATAAATGCCAAAGGACATTGCAGTCCGGAAATTTATCTTGAAATGTACAATACCTTTAACCGAAAAATTTGATGAAAGGATTAAAATGCAATATTTATTAAATATAAATGAGCCTAAAGACATCAAAAACTTATCTTATAATGAACTTGATGTTTTAGCTCAAGAAATCAGACAAGCCATATTAAACCGAACAAGTGTTTTAGGTGGTCATATCGGACCGAATTTGGGTATGGTTGAGGCTATCATTGCGTTGCATTATGTATTTGATTCTCCTAAAGATAAAATTGTGTTTGATGTATCGCATCAATGTTATGCACACAAAATTTTGACCGGCAGAAAAGAATGTTTTTTAAACAATGAGCTGTTAAGAAACATATCAGGATATACCAATCCTAATGAGAGCGAACATGATATTTTTGCCGTCGGACACACTTCAACATCTGTTTCGCTTGCTTGCGGTTTGGTAAAAGCTCGTGACATTCAAAATCAAACACACAATGTCATTGCGGTTATAGGTGACGGTTCTTTAAGCGGCGGAGAAGCCTTAGAAGGATTGGATTTTGCCGGTGAGCTTAATACAAACCTGATAATTGTAGTGAATGACAATGAAAGGTCCATTGCCGAAAATCACGGAGGTCTGTATAAAAACTTAAAATTACTAAGAGAAACCGGCGGAACAGCCGAATGTAACATTTTTAAATCTTTCGGACTTGATTATGTGTATCTTGAAAATGGCAATTCAATTGCCGATTTAACCGATGTTTTCACAAAAGTAAAAAATTGTTCCAAACCGACTGTTGTGCACATTCATACAAACAAAGGCAACGGTTATAAGTTTGCGCAAGAGAATAAAGAAAAATGGCATTTTAATGCTCCGTTTGATATCGATTCTGGAGAAAATACAGTTGATATGTCGGCACTAAATTATAACTCGTTGACCGCAGATTATCTGATTGAAAAAGTTAAACAAAATAAAAACATTGCAATAATCAATGCCGGAACTCCGGGTGCGGTCGGGTTTACACCGCAAAAAAGAGACTTGATTAAAGACAGATTTATAGATGTCGGCATTGCCGAGGAGCATGCCGTAGCTATGAGTTCGGCCATGGCCAAAGGCGGTTGTAAGCCGGTATATTGTGTATTAAGCTCTTTTGTTCAACGAACATACGACCAATTATCGCAAGATTTAGCCTTAAATAAAAATCCTGTAGTTATCTTGGTGGCATGGACAGGACTTAACAGTCAAGATGCAACACATCTTGGTTGTTTTGACATTCCGTTAATATCCAACATACCAAATTTGGTTCATCTGGCTCCGACGAGCAAAGAAGAATATTTTGCTATGTTAGATTGGGCAATAATGCAAGATAAATATCCTGTGGTTATTCGCATTCCTTCAATGTTGTTTAATGCGCCTTTTGCGGTTAAAACCGATTTTGATAAATTAAACACATCTGTTGTTGACATAAAAGGAAGCGATGTTGCGCTTATCGGTGTCGGTGCATTTTATAATTTAGCCTTAAAAGTTTATGATATGCTAAAATCAAAAGGTATCAATGCCAGTGTTATAAATCCTCGTTTTATAAGCGGAATTGATGAGAATACTCTTAATTCATTAAAAACAAACCACAAGCTTGCGGTAACAATGGAAGATGGTATATTAGACGGTGGTTTCGGGCAAAAAATTGCCGCATTTTACGCAAATTCAGATATGAAAGTTCTAAACTATGGCGGTAAAAAAGAATTTACCGACAGAATGCCGATAAATGAGCTCTATCAAAAGAACAGACTGTTTCCTGAATTAATTGTTGAGGATATACTTGATACATTAAAATAAAGACATAGCTCCGAGAAATCGGAGCTTATTTTATAGCCAATCTATAAGATGCTTATCACCTAACGGTTTGTCAGATTTTCCGTAAGCAAGTTCAACACCTTGTTTATATGCACCGTGAAAATCGGAGCCCGCACTAAGTTTTAAGCCATATTTAAGCGCAATTTGCTTATATAGTTCGGTTTGTTCCAAGGTGTGTTTGGAATGTGCATATTCAACACCGTCAAGGCCGAGCAATTGCAGATTTTTAAATTTTGTTTCAAGTTGCTCGTCGTTTAACTTAAGCGAATGAGGATGAGCTAAAAATGCCAGACCGCCGGATTGATGAATTAAATCAATTGCTTTTTTAACTTCAATACCATAAGGCAGGTTTTTAAATTGCATAACAACTGAATTTGCATCTTTATAGGTCGGATAATATCCGTGATGAGTTAAATATTGCGATATATTGCCTTTACCGATTGTTCCCTTATACTCTTTTTCAATATCGGTATAATCAAGAGCGATTCCATACAAATCATAAAGTTTTTGCAATATTATCAAATTGCGTTTTTTTCGAGATTCCCGATTATGTTTTTGCATATAGCCAAACACCGATAAATCTTTTATATCAAGTCCCAATATATGAATTGAGGGATGTTCATCATCAAATGTTGAAATTTCAATACCATTGATTAATTTAATTTCAAGCTTATCGGCTTCAATCTGAGCTTGTTCCAAGCCATCTGTTGTATCATGGTCGGTTAATGCAATCAGGCTCAATCCTTTGTCTTTTGCATGTTGTATCAATTCTTGAGGCGACAATAAACCGTCTGAATAGTGTGAATGTGTGTGAAGGTCAAAAAGCATAATTTTGTTCCGTATTTAATTTTTGAGCAATGATATCTGTTTTAGCATATAATTGAAATAAGCGCAAATATTTTTCGATATGAATGATACAAAAAAAATCCACGGACAATTATGTCGGCGGATTTTTTTTTGAAAGATTTAATGAACAGACAGACCTTCGTCAAACGGGAAAATCTCACTTGCCTTGATTTCGTACTCATTGACGAATCGTCTTACCTTAGATAAGGCTTTCTCTCGACTTACATTGTAACAGATATCTGATATCTGCTCCAATGTCAGTTCGGCAGGACGAGTGAACTTCACATCATAGGTTTGCTCAATCTGACTTACAGCCTTCGAAAATCGGTTACCGATTTTCTCATCAAAATTGACCGGAGCTCCGGATGTCTTGGTAAAAATCCTTTCTACAACAAGACGAATATTCTTTTTTGTTTCCATAATGATATTAATTTAGCTTATAGAAACACAAAATTTTTCTTTTGTCAAGGAGGAAGAAACAAAATATGGTTTATAAATAAAAAAACTCTTGACTATTAAAAATATTTGCAATAGTTTGACACCTGCATTGATACAATAAGTGTCATGGGCGCTTAGCTCAGTTGGTTAGAGCCGGCCGCTCATAACGGTCTGGTCGTAGGTTCGAGTCCTACAGCGCCCACCAACAAAAAGCCTCTCTTTATGAGAGGTTTTTTTGTTGGTGCAGTGCTAAAGGGTAAGAACCTACGACCGTCGTAGGCGCGAGGATAAAAACAACCTCTAAATGTTGTTTTTACCGCAAGCGACGCAGTTTTCTTATTGAGTGAGGAAAGCGAAAGCAACCGATACGAAATTAG
>SUUV01000049.1 GCA_015062345.1 Alphaproteobacteria bacterium
TCTTTAAACGACTCTTTTTACTTGCAAAAAAAAAAAACGGTTTATGATGCGTATTGAAAGGTAAATTTTTGCACCTTTCAAGTACATTTAAACTTAATTTTTGTAAAGGAATTAATTGATGAGAAAATATTTTCTAATATCAGCGATGGCAATGCTTACGGCAAACATCACCAATGCCAGTGAGGGAACATTTAACGCATCTGTAAGTATCAAAGAAGCTACCGAATTTGCATGTCAAACAGATTTAAATTTCGGAACACTTGTTATTGTACCTACAGAAGAAGAATTTGGCGCAACTCTCACTTTAAGTGATGGTACATCTGAATTATCTGTTAGTGGAGGAAAAGGATTTATGCAAACAAACGGTAGCTCTGCCGAATGTTATTTTGATGAAGAAAATCAAGATATAAGCGAGTCTGATATAATTTTAGAGTATGATGAAACCATGGGTACTGCCGGTGAAATAATCATGCAATTATATCCCAAACCTGGTGCATATGTGTCAAATGTTATTTCCATTGACGGTAAACTTATAATAGCAAACCCATCAGCAGGTGACTTTTCAACTGTGGTCAATATGTATGTTATCAATGAATAAACATCATATTTATCATACAAGGGAGCTTAAAGCTCCCTTTTTCTATTCCTTAAAGAAAGTATTTGTTTTCGGGAAACCGAACGGAACAATTTTGCCCACTTGAGCCCTATGTCCGAGCCAACCCATCAAATCTTTTTCAACAGCTACACCGCCCGAACGATTATATTCAAAGCCGTCTTCCGATTTAAAGATTTGGATATCGGTCATTTCACAATCTTTATATTTTTGCAAGCAAACACCTCTGCCTCTTGCCATAGTCGGAATTTCTTCCACCTTAAACACCAAAAGTTTACGGTTTTGACCGACCACTGCAACCATATCTCCGACAATCGGTTTACAAAATGCGGTATATTCGCCCTCAAGCAGATTCATAATCTTACGGCCGTTTTTGGTTTGGGCAATGAGATGATTTTCATCAACCACAAATCCGTGTCCCGTGTTCGATGCAATGATATATTTTTGGTTTGGCACAAAGACAAACATTGAACAGATGTTATCGTTGTTGCTTAAATCTATCATCAATCGTAACGGTTGTCCAAAACCTCTGCCACTGGGGATATCACTGGCTTGAACGGTAAAAAACTTACCTGATGTATCAAGCAATATAATTTTATCGGTGGTTTGGGCATGAATTGCCAATTTTAAACTGTCATCATCTTTAAACTTAAACTCATCGGTTAAGCTGACATGACCTTTTAAGGCTCTAATCCAACCTTTTTGTGATAAAATCACCGTAATCGGCTCTTTTTCAACCAAAGCTTCAATGGTGATTTCAACATCTGCGGGAGCTTCGGCAAACTCTGTTCTTCTTCTGCCCAAGGCCGTTTTTTTACCGAATTTTTCTTTGATTTTTCTTATTTCATCAGCTAAAGCATTCCAACGCTTACTTTCATCTGATAAAAGTTCTTCAAGCTCTGCTTTCATGGTGCTTAATTCATCAAACTCCGATTTTATCTCGGTTTCTTCCAATTTACGCAAGCTTCTTAGTTTCATATTTAAAATTGCTTCGGCCTGATTATCGCTCAAATTAAATTTTTGCATCATAACCGCTTTTGCGTCATCTTCTTCTCTGATGATACGGATAATTTCATCTAAGTTTAGATATGCAATTAAGTATCCTGATAAAATTTCCAAACGAGCCAAAATTTTATCCAGTTTATATTGCGCCCTTCTTTTTAGCACAATATGGCGATGATTTAAAAATTCACGCAAAACTTCATATATGCTCATAACTCTGGGTACACCATCAGAATCAAGAACATTCATATTCATATTAAACTTAGATTCAAGTTCTGTTTGCTTAAACAAATGTTCCATCAAAAGTGCAGCATCAACAGTTCGGTTTTTAGGCTCAAGCACAATGCGAACATCTTGCGCCGATTCATCTCTTACATCGGCCAAAAGAGGAACTTTTTTCTCGGTTAAAAGTTGAGCAATTTTTTCAATGAGTTTGGATTTTATAACCTGATACGGAATCTCGGTTACCACAATTTGATATTGTCCGTGTGAGAGTTCTTCTTTTTCCCACTTGGCTCTAATTCTAAAACTTCCTTTTCCTTGCTTGTAAGTTTCAACAATTGAAGAAAAACTGTCAACTATTACTCCGCCGGTGGGAAAATCAGGCCCTTTAATTTTGCGAACAAGCGCTTCATTGTCACAATCGGGCTTTTCAATCATGTACAACAAAGCATCACAAACTTCGCTCAAATTGTGAGGCGGAATGTTGGTTGCCATACCAACGGCAATACCTGATGAGCCGTTACATAACAGATTTGGCACCATGGAAGGCATCACAACCGGCTCTTGTTCTTCACCGTCGTATGTGTCAACAAAATCTACCGCATTTTCGTTTAGACCTTCCATTAGAGCCATGGCAAATTCGGTAAGTCTGGCTTCTGTATAACGCATTGCGGCCGCACCGTCTCCGTCAATATTACCAAAGTTGCCTTGTCCGTCAACGAGCGGATATCTGACCGAAAAATCTTGCGCCAAGCGCACCATAGCTCCATAAACCGCACTGTCACCGTGCGGGTGATATTTACCGATAACATCACCAACCACACGAGCGCACTTTTTAAAACCGTTTTTAGGGTCTAAGTGAAGTTGGCGCATTGCATATAACAACCTTCTGTGAACGGGTTTTAAGCCGTCTCTGACATCGGGAAGCGAACGAGATACAATGGTTGACATAGCATAAGAAAGATATCTTTTGCTGAGTTCTTCTTTTAGGTAAACATCTTTGATTTTTTCTTCTGATTGAGCCATTTTATTTTCTATTCTTTCGGTAAATTCAAAATATTAAGCAAATTACCACGATTATTCGGAAATTTCAAGCCGTGGTTTTCAAAAAAGTTTTTATTTAAGAAAAATTCGGTCATTTTAAGCAAATCCGCCACTTCCGAGAGCTTCGGAGTATAATTTTTATCCACAACATAATGCGGAAACTTAAACAATTTATCCTTATAAGGAAGTCCTGCCTCATAACATACGGCCTTTGAACTTTTAGGTGATACAAACTCTAAGTTTTGGCTTGTGCCGGTAGCGGCACATTCTGACAAATCAAGCCCGATACCTAAAAATTTGAGTAAATAGAACTCAAAAAAAGAATAGGCAACAAGCATTTTCTCAAAGGTTTTACTATCCATAAATTGATTTATGTGAGAGCTTAAAAAGTCTAAACTCTCATTTTCAACCGCACTTATATTCATCAGTTCACAAAAAGAACTTAAAAGGGCAAGCTTTTTCTGACAATTAAAAAAATTTACCGCATTTGCTTTTAAGAGCTCCACTCCCAAAAATTGCGGCATATTTTCTTCCAACCTTGCATAAGCATTAAAAGATATTAAGTTGCCGAGTTGATAAACACCTAACTTTTTTTTGCTTAAACCGCCTTTAACAAAGCCGGTAATTTTTCCGTATTGAGATGATAAAACCGTAACAATGGCAGATGTCTCACCATGTTTTAAAACTTTGATTATGTACCCTTTATCACTAAACTGCATTGTTTTATCTGCCATCATATTAATAATAAGCCATATTAAAACAATTTTTCTTCTTATACAAGCTTCTTTTCCTGTTCAAACAGCAAGAAAAAAGTTGTTATCTTATAAAAATCTTCTATAATTTAACAGAAAGGAATTATCATGGAAGATAGGCTTATAGACATAGAAATTGCAATTGCAAATTTGCAAAAAACCGTTGATGAACTTAATGAAGTTGTAATCAAACAGGCAAACCTTATTGATAAACTGTCAAAGGAAAATCGGTTGCTTGCGGCAATGATAAAAGACAATACGGTAAAGCCCTTATCGGAAGAAACTCCTCCACCTCATTATTAAAAGGGAAACATCATGTGTGCCGAAATTTGTATTCATAATGCCACTGTACTTAACGGCTTTTCTACCATGAAAAATTGTGCGATTTTGATAAAACAACACAAAATTATTGATGTGTTTAACGAATCTCGTTTTGCAAAAAAAACTTTTAAACCCGATACAATTTTTATTGATGCCAAAGGCGCTTATGTCGCACCGGGGTTTATTGATTCTCACATTCACGGAATCGGCGGATACGGTACCGACGACTACTCAGAAGAATCCATTTTGAAAATGTCCGAACTTTTAACCGAATATGGTGTAACATCTTTTATTCCTACTTTATATTCGGCACCCAAAAACGAAATGATAAAAGCAATTAAGGCCATTGCTAAAGCCATGGGCAAAGAAAAAGGCGCAAAAATTTTGGGTATGCACCTTGAAGGTCCTTTCATATCGCCTGACCGTTTGGGTGTTCAATCGCCCGATTCATTAAGTCCGGTTGATATTGATTTGATGGAAGAACTCTGGCAGGCATCTGAAGGACACATCGTCAATATGACGGTTGCCCCCGAACTTAAAAATATGCGTGATTTGGCTCTATATTGCGTATCTAAAGGCATTGTTTTACAAGCCGGACACACCAATGCAACCTATGCTCAAATGGTTGAGGGTATGCAAGTTCGCATTTTTCATGTTACTCATTTGTTTAATGCCATGAGTCGTATGCATCATCGAGACCCCGGAACAGTCGGCGCAGTGTTTATTCATCCGGAATTATCATGCGAGGTAATTGCCGACGGAATCCACATCAATCCCGACATTATCAAATTTTTGCTTACTTGCAAATCTTTGGATAAAATTGTGTTGGTTACCGATGCGCTAAAGCCTGCCAAACAAAAGAAAAAACCGCTTATTGCCAATGGTGAAGAAGTATATTTGGACAAGTGTTTTTATCGTAAATCTGATGATGTTATAGCCGGATCGGCCCTAACCATGATTGACAGTGTTAAAAACATTGTCTCTTATGGTTTTACGGTTGAACAAGCCGTACATATGGCCTCAACAAATCCGGCTCGCATCTTAAAACAATCTCATCTGGGACTGATTGCTCCCGGCTATGATGCCGATATTGTTATTTTTAATAAAAACTTAAACATTTTGCATACAATAATAAAAGGAAACATTTATCATAAAGGAAAAAAACTATGCGTGTAATTATAAAACCTGATTATGACATCGTATCAAAATGGGTGGCAAACTATGTGGTATATAGAATTAATAAATTTAAACCCACAAAGGACAAACCTTTTGTTCTGGGGTTACCGACCGGCTCGACTCCTTTGGGAATGTATAAAGAGCTTATTAAAATGTATAATGAACGCAAAGTTTCTTTTGAAAATGTCGTAACTTTCAATATGGACGAATATGTCGGACTAAAACCGACCGATAAACAAAGCTATCGCTATTTTATGGAAGAAACCTTTTTCAAACACATCAATATCAAACCGCAAAATATACATATGCTTGACGGTATGACCAAAGATTATGAAAAAGAATGTAAAAATTATGAAAAAGCCATAAAAGAAGTGGGAGGAATTCATTTGTTTATCGGCGGTATCGGTGCCGACGGACACATTGCGTTTAATGAGCCTTTTTCATCATTATCATCAAGAACACGGGTTAAAACATTAACCGAAAGCACCATCAAAGCAAACTCTCGCTTTTTTGATAATGACATTTCAAAAGTTCCGACCACCGCACTTACGGTCGGCATTGCCACAATTTTAGATGCAAAAGAAGTTATCATCATTGCAACCGGAGAAAATAAAGCAACTGCCTTAAAGCACGGAATTGAAGGAAGTGTAAACCATATGTGGACAATTTCGGCTCTGCAGATGCACCAACACGGTATCATCGTTTGTGACAAGCCGGCAACAAAAGAGCTTTCAACCGATACCGTTGAATATTTTTTGGATATTGAAAAAAATAATTTCTAGAGATATATTAGTTTTAGCCGCCGTTCAATCGGCGGTTTTTTTATATAAGACTTAATAATTTCATATCATTTATTTCCATAACATATGCAGTTGACAACCTGTACTGTCTACACATGAAGAACATAAATCTTCTATATCATTAAGTGTTATCGCTGATATACATTTTTTACTTGTTCCATTACAATAATTATTTCCGTAGATATGTCCTTGATAATGTATTGTATCAGTTCTTGAAGACTTTTCCAGCAACCACAACGAATCAGCATTTTCTTTAACGGTAAAAATTATATTTTTACATACATCTGCTAAATCCAATCTTTCTTCAAAATTAAAGGTTATTCCACCGTAATCATTATTTTCTTCTCTATTGTAATATGTGCGCATCGTAACATTAAAATAAATATCAACGATAGTATAACCATTATATATCATTCCATCAGGCAACAATCCCGCTTTATAAAATAATTCATCATAATATACTGTTTTCCCAATATCTGTAGATTTTAATTTATCTTTTATGTATAACATATTATTTATCAGACTATTAACAGCAACTGCATGTTGATTAAGCTTATGTGTTCTCATAGCTTTAGAATATCCGGCAATGCCACCAACCGATAAAACTCCGATTATGGCAAGAACTCCTAACATCTCAACCATTGACCGCCCAAGCTCACAAACTTTTCTCATCAACTAACTCCATATATTATATTTTGTTCACATTCTAAATCGTTTTTTTTTTGCAATTTTAAAGAGTATATTGTGGATAGTTAATCATTTTTGAGGTAATAGTCAAACAAATTTATTTTTATCACATCTTAATAACTTTAGTAAGCAATTATTACCGGAGTCCACCTCCTAACTGTCACTCCGGCACTTGATGCCAAAGTCCGCCTCCTAACTGTCACTCCGGCACTTGATGCCAAAGTCCACCTCCTAACTGTCACTCCGGCACTTGATGCCGGAGTCCGCCTCCTAACTGTCACTCCGGCACTTGATGCCGGAGTCCAGGTGGTAATATAGCTAAATTATTCCCTGGATACCGGTGTCTATTCCAAGCTAAAGCTTGGGCACCGGTA
>SUUV01000050.1 GCA_015062345.1 Alphaproteobacteria bacterium
AAAAATAACCGCCTTGAACAAATGCTCAAAGCGATTGTTGGTTTTTCAAACACACTGACTACAAACACAACAAATTATATTAATTTTCAATCATCTATTGACTTTTAATCATATTGATGTTACATTGTGTTTGCTTTCACCGATAGGAACGAAAGATTTTAATCGCCTATTGTGTATCTTTAAGCGGACTGCCAAGTCGCTTAAAGGATTGAAAGTAGCCCCGAGTTTCTCTGGGCTTTTTCTTTGCATTAATAGTTAATCTTCGCATTTGTTCAAATGCTTCTTTATTTTTATTTGACATATTGCTTTCCTTATCGTCAAAAGCTAAAACAACGATATTAAAAACAATATCAATATACAGCTGTCAATAGTCAGAAGAATATCTTTTTATTGAAAAATAAAATTAATATTTAAGAAAAAATAAAGAGTATATATGATATATAATAAGTGTATATTAGATGTTTTTTTATCATACATATAAATCTTAAATATATGATAATATTTCATAGGAGGTTTTTTATGAGAATAATATTTTTAACATTAATTGCATGGTTCATTATTCCTTATTCATTTGCTAATGAAAATATTGATAAAATAAATAGTTTTGGTAAGAAAATAGATAACTGCCGAGAAATATTTATAAAAGAAAAAAGTGAAATTGATTTTCCTTTAATGAAATATTACAAAGATAATATGCAGGTTCATGAAGATTTACAAAAGTGCTATATTGATGTGGCTGCTGAAATATTTGAAGCATATTATACAGATAATAAACAAATAATGGTAAATAAATTAAATTCGTATATTGATGATATTTATGAATATAATCAAATTATCTATTACAATAGCAATCATTGTAAAGAAAACTGTGGCTCACTTGGTGATTTATATGCCAAACAAGCCACATCATATGATTTACAAAACTATCTTATTAGAATGCTTTCACAATTAGAAGCTGTTTATGGAAACTAATATTTGCTTATTCTATTATTCCATCCGTTTTTAAAAATTGATTGAGAATCATCGTTGTCAATTATTTCATTTACTCTTGATTTGGCATAATTCTTAAATCTGTTAATAAACACACTATAATCTGTATTTTCTAATTTTTTTAGTGTTGTTGGTCCGATAATTGCGCCGGGGACAATGTCTAGAGATTTATGAACATTTTGTATAGCGGTTCCTTGTCCTTGAATAACAGCATTGTCAAAAACAATTCCGACAATTTCATCCGGCAAAGTGTCTATTCCATTATACTTCCAATAATCTCTGTAATAAATAGCATTGGCCCTTTCTCTCGTTATCTTCATCAGGGTAAAAGTTTTTAGCATCAATAGTTAATCTTCGCATTTGTTCAAATGCTTCCTTATTTCTATTTGACATATTCATCTACCTTTCGTTAAAAAAATTAAAGTTAAAAAAAATGGCCGTGAAGTTTCCCTCACGACCGGTTAAAAAATCAGATGGTTATTTTTCTCAACAATCGTTTTTCTTTATCAAACCAGTTAAATCCGGCTTTTTTAAGAGCTATCACGGCATCAAGATGTGTAGTATGAACAAAAACTTCATCAAACATTTGACTTACCATTTTAATGGCCTCAACAACTTCTTTGTGATGTTTTCTTAAAGCATATCCGCCCATATATTTTTTACCGTCAAAACCCTCATATACAAAAATCGAGCCTACATAACCATTGTTATGAACATTAAAAAAACGGCTGTTGCATAATAAATATTCAAAGCCGTTTTTATCGTTTAAGTTCTGTTTATTAAGCTTAAAAAGCTTTTTTGCCGTCTTTTTATCAAAAAAAGGACTGCCATATTCAATTAGTGTTGTCATATTAATTTCCTTTATTTTACAATTTTTATTTCAAGCGGGGTTGTATCAATTTCTTCAAGTTCTTTTTTATCGCTGTACAAACCGGCCAACTTACCTTTAAGTTCTTCGGCCTTTAATGCAAGACTGACATTTTCTTGTGAAATTGCCATTTCTTGCAATTTTGTGAGCTGATTAAAACTTTCAGCAGATTGATATTCAACCCGACCTGATGATTTTTTCTTCATATTCACCTCCTTATAAAATATTAACCTAAAGTTTTGGTTTTAAGCCGAACTCGTTTGAGTTCCAGTCTTTTTATGCCAAATTCCTGTAAATTATCTTTGGTATAAATTTTTATTTGCAAGCGCTTAAAATGTCTTATGGAATCTAAGTTGAACATAACCGAATTTCGTTCTCCGCTGAGCCAAATTCCGCCATTTTCATCATTTTGATTATGAGCCCACGAACCACCTGTATCATCTTCATAATCTTTTGACCATATCAGATAACCTTTCAAGAGTTTAACTATGTGTTTTACCTTGCTTTTTTCTGGCATATCATCATAAATAAACTCCATAAAAAAATCATTTTCGCAGTCAAAATCAAGAGTTAAAATAAGCGGCATTTTCGGCACTTTTACATTGCTGTCCGAATTTAAGTTAATTACATTCATTTTATACTCTGCCGGAATAAATATGCCGTCAAAAGTTGAGCCGACATATTCTTTTAATATTTTGCTTTCCGATGCCGAATATAAACTTCCTTTTATCAGCGCCAATGCTTTGATATCAGCTTGAGCCGTTCGCTCAATCCATTCTTGATTCAGATAATCAAAAATCAATATCACATTGCCGTTAATTGTCGGAAACTTAAACCATATTTCACTTTTGTTGCCATAGATATAGCTTATCAGTTCAATTTCATTTAAGCGCATAGTGTCCATTTGTTCAAAAAAATGTATCACATTGTTGGCAAGACCTTCTGTGGGCCTTGTTTGTCCTATATCCAAAAGATAATATGCAAACACATTTTTTGCCTTATTGTCATAATAAAACAATTTGTTGTCAAACTTAATCACCGAGCGAAACGACGGACATCCGCCACCGGTTGCCCCGCTTCTTACAAAGTTTAATGCATCTGCCGGATTGCCTTTAAAGCTGACCGAATAATCAGATGTAAAAACCACAAGCATATTGTTATAATATGCAATTGCCGTTACATCACGGTCAAATTCCTGATAAGCCGGTGCCGTTAATAAGTTTTCATCACTTGAGGTCCAATCAAAAATGTTGGCTTGCGCTGACCAATGAACACGGTTTTTGCAAAATGTAACCAGTCTTCCGTCTTGAACTTCAAGTCCTAAGCCTTTAATTTCCCGATTTTCGGCATCAACGGCATTAATTGACTTAATTTTATCTTCTATAGCAGCTTGTGTCATACAAATTGCAACCATATTGTCCACACCGTTTGTAAAAACAAACCAATCATCATAACCTTGAGCTATGGTAATTGCATTGCAAACATTACTTTTTGAAAGTTCAACATCTAATAAATTTAGCTCGTCAGATGAAATATCATATTGGTACAGATAGCCTTTAGTATCATCAACGGCATATATAAACCAATATGAAACACCCGATTGTATGCTTTCAAACTGTCCTATAACGGTTTTGCCTATGTCTTTAACGCACTTGTTACCTTTAACGGTAAAAACACCAACATTGGAACTGTCTTCCGTGTTTTTCAATTCAACATTTTTGCATGAAATTGCCGAAACGGTACCTGTGCGATAGACATCACAAATCGGATTGGTTTTGCGTATTCCTCTAAAATTTTGAATAAAAAAATTTCTCATAAGGCCTCCTTAAACCACCAAGCGTGGTTGAATATCGATACCGGTCAATTGCAACAAGGCTCTGTATGCTTCTGTAAATTCTTTTTGATACGGAGCATAATTTTCATCGCTTTTATCAGCAATTAAATATTCCATTGCTTTGGTATTTAAGCAATGCAAGTATAAATCTTCAATTGTTTTATCGTTAGGCAAATTTAAGACATCGTCCATTTCGGATAAATTAATTTTTAATTCTCCGGCAGAAGATTTTGCCTTATAATTTGTAAGATAACGCATCAAAACAACATAAGGTTTGTCAGGGGTTGGAAAAAGATGAACCTGAGCACCGTTATCACCAAACTCAATCCAATATTTAGAAGGTCTGCCTTGTTCCGACATATTTAAAAAATCAGCATCTTTAGGGTTGATTTGTTCTAAATATGAAGATGCCCCATCAATCCAAACCTCCAATAAGTTGCCTTTCGGCGCCAAGACAGCTGTTTGACCTTTGCTGATGTTAAGTGCATCTTTTTTTAATTTGAACGGAAAATCACTTAATGACCAAATATAAGAATTTGCTTGCGCAACCGCCAATTTAACCGATTTTTGAACTTCCGCAAAAGATGTAGGGTCAGGGTCATTTATTGACCATCTTAAATTGGATATATCTCGTATAATATCAAAATATGATTTCATAGCATACCTCCCCTAACTAAATTTTGCGTTCAAAAACAAAGCCTTTATCGGAAATTTTTTTACTTCCTTTAAGAGCTTTTTTCTTTCCGTCAGGACTTAACATTTCATAAGCCATTTTTCCGTTGATAAGGTTTGAACCGCAACCTTCACGACTGACAGTCCAAACCACAGCCGTTGAAAAAATATCTTTTTTGTGTTGTTGAGCGGGCAAGGATTTTTCTTTACCCAAAATTTTATCTTCAATTTTTGACATATTATTTTCCTTTCTAAAAAAATTAGGTTTAAAAAAATGGCCTTAAAAGGCTGTCAATTTCCTTTTAAGACCGGTTAAAAAAATAACCGCCTTGAACAAATGCTCAAAGCGATTGTTAGGGTTGACTTTTCCTCTTAAATCTGCTAAATAATATATATCAGCAGGTTGTTTAGTATGGAAACCGGTGTCTGCAGCACCAAAGACCACATCTCTGGCAACCTGCTGTATCTTTTTTATGTTTTGTCCGGCATAATTGTGTAATCCGTTGGTATAAAATAAAGTTAAAAAAATGGTCTTAAAAGGCTGTCAATTTCCGTTTAAGACCGGTTAAAAAAATAACCGCCTTGAACAAATGCTCAAAGCGATTGTTGGTTTTTCAAACACACTGACTACAAACACAACAAATTATATTAATTTTCAATCATCTATTGACTTTTAATCATATTGATGTTACATTGCACTTACTTTCACTGGCAGTGTAGAAATGAGGTTATCGCCTGTTTTGTATCTTTAAGTGGCCAGACCATAACTTAAAGGATTGGAAGTAGCCCCGAGTTTCTCGGGGCTTTTTCTATCTATCAACAAGATACATTGATACAAGTGTTTTTTGTTCATCTTTAGTTGAGTTACAATATAAATATGTTGACATTGTTTTTATATTATATTACATCTGATTATACTCACTAACAAGAATGAAATCGAAATCGCTTGTTTAGTATCTTTATCCGGCCCGATAAGCGGGATGGAGGATTGAGTAAGACCTGGTTTTCATCGGGTCTTTTTTACCTTGTATCTTTATAAAAAGAAGCTATTGTTTTATATTTACCTACAGGAGAAGCTATTGTTCTTAATTTGTCTTGTCCCATATATGTTTCGTAAATATCTTGTCCCCTTGGAGAAATTTCAACAGGTTGTTTTCTGATATTATAGGGTATCATTTGGGCTTCTTCTTTAGTCATACCATGCTTATATATTATCTTATTTAAACCATAATTTCGTTTACTTCCTGTACTACTTTTTAATAGTCCGCCACTGACAATAGGTTGACCATTTTCACCCATAATAGCCTCACCTCTTTGCAACCAAACTTTTTCACCGTTATGATTTTTCATCGTGGTAATTATATCACTGCCCTTTCCTTGGTACGGATTTTTAATTAAGCGGTCATAACCTCGTCCTATTTGCCACAAATTATATTTTGGCAATAGTGCATTGTTATAAAAACCGTTTGCTCCTTGATATCCTAAATATCCCAATCCGCCTAAGGCTCCGCCGCTTAAACTTCCGACTGCCGCATTATATGGTATTTCGCTTAAACTGTTTGATGAACTTATGCCATACAATCCTCCGCCAATGGCTCCGCTTGCTGTTGCCAGCTTTGCCCCGCTTAATCCGGCTTGGCTTAACCCTTTTACCAAGGCTCCGCCTCCGCCCATTATGTTTCCTCCGATTTCGGCTATCGTCCCGCCAATTCTCGCGGCCATATCGCTTCCGTCTGTCTGTTGCTTATGCTTTAGGTATTTATCTTCATCTATCCCTATTCCACTCTTTTTCTTTAACCAATCATATCCGCCAAATGTGGCTCCCGATAAGGCTCTATCCGCCCCATATGCTATGTCGGTTAAATTATCTATAAAATAATCTGTTATACCTTTTGCCGGCTTAATATTATCATAAGAACTCTCATCTGTTGTTGTATCTTTATCTTCTCGGTCTTGTTTATTATATTCTTCTTTTTCATCTTCAAACGGGTCTTGTAACATTCTCACTCTACGATATTCCTTATACAGCGGGTCATCATAGGCTGTTTCAAAATCAAACGGGATATATTCTTCATTTAAGAAAAATTTTGTATCTCTTGGCGGATACAAACTCCCCGGATTGTAGTTATGAGCATAAAATTTTTTTGCCTCTTTAGTTAATCTTCGCATTTGTTCAAATGCTTCTTTATTTTTATTTGACATATTTATCTACCTTTCTAAAAAAAATTAAAGTTAAAAAAATGGCCGTGAAGTTTCCCTCACGACCGGTTAAAAAATAACCGCCTTGAATAAAAT
>SUUV01000009.1 GCA_015062345.1 Alphaproteobacteria bacterium
TTGCAAAAAAAAAAAACGGTTTATGATGTGACTTGAAAGGGCAATTTTGCACCTTTCAAGTACATTTAAACTTAATTTTTGTAAAGGATTAAAATTATGAGAAAATATTTTCTTTTAAGCGCTGTAGCTTTAATGGCTACAACCACCGCAAACGCAACCACAGACTATGCAGAAGTAACCGCTAAGGCTACAATTCAAGTTGCCGGCACTTTTGAGTGTGATAATGGAGGTGTTATTGATTTTGGAACTATTGTTGTAAAACAAGATAATGAAGAATTTGTAATTGAGAATGGTGATAGTGCAAGTGATGATTTAATCTCTCTTGATTATTCTCCTGAATCTTGTACACCAAATACTGGTGACTTTGGCAGTGACATAACCTTTTCCACTGAATTAAAAAATGCTGGAGGAAATAAACTTTCGCTTAGCGGATATTTAGATTCTGATTCTGAAGAAATTCAAACTGAACTTACAATTCCATCAGATGTACCGGCAGGTGTTTATGAAGGAACATTTACTCTTGCTCAAACTTACTAACCAAAATTTTAAGGGAGCATGTAAGCTCCCTTTTTTTATTCTTTTCTTAAATTTGCAGCCGATTGCCACATTTTTTCGATATTATAAAATTCTCTGACTTCGGGCTTAAAGATATGCACAATTACATCAAAAGCATCAATTAAAACCCAATCGGCTTTTTCTTCACCTTCCATAGATGACTTATAGCCGGATTTTTTCAAATTCTCAAACACCTTTTCGGCAATGGCGGCAACATGTCTTTGCGAATTTCCGCTTGCAACCACCATATATCCGGCAATTGAAGTTTTACCTTTAAGGTCAATCACAACAACATCTTCGGCTTTGTTATCATCTAAGGTTGTTTTTACAATTTCCAAAATTTGTTCTTCTGCATTTTTCACTTTTTATTCTCCTTTTTTTTAATCTAACGGCGACCAAGTTTTTTTCACTTCCGATTCTGTTTCTTCTTGAGTATTCCTTAAATTGCGAGTTACAAATTGCGCCACATCTCGTAAACAATCAACAACACCATGCTTTGCAATGGCCGAAATTGCATAAACCTTGTGTCCGCTTGCCTTTTCAAGCGCCCTGATTTTTTGCTTAACTTCATCTTCGGTTAAACTATCGCATTTGTTTAAGGCTACAACTTCGGGTTTGTTGACTAAATCAGCCTTATAAAGCTCTAACTCCGTGCGAATCGTTTTATAAGGAGTTACAACATCTTCGGCCGTGCCATCAATCAGGTGTAAGAAAGCCGCACATCTTTCCACATGTTTTAAGAAACGGTCGCCTAAACCGACACCTTCATGAGCACCTTCAATCAGCCCCGGAATGTCGGCAATGACAATTTCTCTGGTATCAACCCATGCAACACCTAAATGCGGATGCATGGTAGTAAACGGATAATCGGCAATTTTTGGCCTTGCTCTGGTAACCGATGTCAAAAATGTCGATTTTCCGGCATTAGGCAAACCAATTAAACCGACATCGGCAATAATCTTGAGTTTGAGCCAAACCCACATTTCTTCTCCCGGCCACCCCGGTTCGGCATAACGAGGAGCTTGGTTGGTTGAGGTCTTAAACCTTGTGTTGCCTCTGCCGCCGTCACCGCCTTTAGCTATCAAAAATCGTTGACCGGGGGTAACCATATCTGCCAAAACGGTCTGACCGTCATCGGCCACAATTTCCGTTCCGACCGGAACTTTAATAATCAGGTCTTCACCTTTGGCGCCTGCCATTTCCGAACCCATACCGTGCTGACCGCGAGGGGCCTTAAAGTGTTGCTGATAACGAAAATCTATAAGCGTATTTAAGTTTTCCACCGCCTCAAAAATCACACTTCCGCCTTTTCCGCCGTCACCACCGTTGGGACCGCCAAACTCAATATATTTTTCACGGCGAAACGATACGCAACCTCTGCCACCGTCACCGGATTTTACAAATATTTTTGCCTGATCTAAAAATTTCATATCGCTTTACCATATATATTTTGTTAAGTAAAAACAAAGGGGGTAAAGTTTACCCCCTCCGCCTGAATTGTTTTTCAAACTATTCGGTAACTACAGAAACAAAGACTCTGTCATCTTTTTTCTTAAATTCAACTTTGCCTTCTGCAACCGCAAAAATTGTATGGTCTCTACCCATATCAACATTTGTTCCCGGATGATATTTTGTTCCGCGTTGACGGATAATGATGTTTCCGGGGATTACAGCTTCACCGCCGAATTTTTTCACACCCAAACGACGACCGATAGAATCGCGTCCGTTTGATGAGCTACCGCCTGACTTCTTATGTGCCATCTGTTTTACTCCCTTATCTTATTTACCGCAAACATCAGTAATTTTTACTAATGTAATCTGTTGTCTGTGGCCGTTTTTACGACGATAATTATGTCTTCTTTTTTTCTTAAAGATAATAACTTTAGCATCTTTTGCTTGTTTTAATACAAGCGCCTTAACACTTGCACCGGCAACCAACGGAGTACCGACAGTTTCACCGCAAGCCAAAACTTCGTTAAAAATTACTTCTTTACCTTCTTCACCGGCGATTTTTTCAATTTTAACAACATCACCTGTTGCTACTTTATATTGTTTTCCGCCTGTTTTAATTACTGCGTACATTTTTTTCACCTAAACTTTTTAAAATTTAAACATAAATAGTTGAGTTGCAATATACATAACTTTTTTAATGTGTCAACAAGAATCTGTCTTATTCTGCAAGTTTTTTTGATTCTTTTTGATGTTTTTTCAAAATACGGTACAATTCGGGGCGCATAAACTTGCCTTGCCATATACCTTTTTTGTGAGTTTTTGCCTCATATTCTTCTTTTTCATAACTGTCATGACGATAAGTAACGGCATATCCCGATTTAATCATCGCCAAATTAATGTTAGTCTTGCCGATAAAACATTCGCTCAAATCTCGTTTATATTTATCCACACCTTTCTTGTTACATTTGACTTTTTCTTGATTATTTAACCCTTTTTCCACCAAAAGCCTTAAAAATAAATACGATTCTTGTCCGCAATCATATTCATAACCGTTTTCATCAAAACAAGTTTGGTCATATTCTGGAGCATCGATTCCGAGAAGGCGAATATCTTTTTTGCCGATTAAAATACTGTCCCCGTCAATAACTTTCACCTTGGCGTCAGCATCAAAAGCAAAAAACAATAAAACAGCTAACAAAATTTTCATATTAATCTCCCTTGTGCACCAAAGTATAAACTTGTAATAAAAAATTTACAAGTATGTTTTTTGTTTACTTTTCTTTCATATTATTGTTTTATAGTAGCATATATTTTAGTGTATTCCGCAATTGTAAGGATATTGACCGTGATTAAAAAATTTAGCTTATATTTGTTGGCAATCGGTGCCGGTTTGACAGCATCTTGTACCAATCCGTTTCATGCAAACAGTGTTCAAAGAGCAGAGCATTGGCAACCGCAGATTGATTTGCCGTCATCGGTTGTCGTTTGTCGCCAGAAACAATGTGCACCGGCAAAACTTTCCATGTCAAAAGAATATATTTACAACTCTCTTTTGCATTTATTGGATAATAACTCACAAGATAAAGCTTTGCTTTGTCGAGCTGATGCCGCAAGCCATGTTTGTACACAAAATTATCTTACCATACCGGTAACCGTTGGTGTGACTCCGGCTAATATGTACATTGATAATGTAAAAATTACTGATGTTTCCGCCTCAATCGGCAATCAGTCTTTAGATGTCATATTAAATTACAATGTCACATATAACGGACAAACTCCAACCTGTAAGCCGGCAAAATCGTTAGTATATGTAAAAAATGCCAATAATATTGTTATGGAAGATGCCGGATATTCATGCAAGATGACCACAATCGGCAACACAACCATCAAAACCTTATTCGCCATTGATTATATTGACTTAGACTATGGTTATATCGGCGGATATTATTCTATCGGATTGTCAGGTCCTGCTTTTGGCGGCGATTCGGGATATATGTTAATGCGTCTTCCCAATGATGCATACCCGTTATCACCTGACTTAATCTTTAAGCAAGAGCAAACCCCCGCCCCTAAAGCCGTACAAATGGTATTAGACCCTAACGGCGAACCGGTTTATGTTGAAGTAAATCAAACTGCCGCAGGAGCCAGCGCAAGTGTTATTAATGCAACTGATCCGACATCAAAAACCAGAGTTCAACCAAAAAGATTTTCAGATGTTGCAACAACCGTAACCACAGCCACAACTCCGATGGAAAGTGTTACCACAACAACAAAAACCGAAACTAAAAAAGCAAAAACAAAAACTCAAGAGCCTTATGAGGGGGTTCAGGTTTTCCCAATTAATAATAAGAAAAAAGCTGAGTAAGTTTTGTATAAAATCAATTTCACCCGCTTAAAAAGTGTTAAGCGGGTGTTTTTTTACTTGCCAAAAATAAAAAAATATGCTAGTCGTGTTTATGTCTATAAGTTATTATGTCAATAAGTTATTAGATTCAATAATAAATAAAAATACATTAATTATGAAACTTAAACAATTATGGGACGAGTTTATGTACGATAGAACTAAACTCGATGCAGCATGGGATATTTCGTGCTTTGTTGCTGCCGTTGCAGCTTTTGTGCTGATGTTTTTTGCACCGGTCACAACTTTTTTACAGTGGTTTATGGTCGTCTGGTTTGCGGGTGTAAATGTTATCATTATCTTTTTGATGATGTTCTTTTATTACGACACAACCGCTGACGAAGTTTATACCACACGAAAGTTATGGGGGTGGTGCATGTTGGCATCTGTCATATTATGGATGTTTCCGATTTCGGTTAATTGGTCTCTTATACCGATTGGCCTTGGCATATTAGCGGAATTTTCCATAGAAGAAGGTAGTTTACAGGTCGGTAAAGCTTTTATTTGTGTGTTTGTATTGATATTCGTGTTCAATTACACACAATATAACATCGACAAGAAGTTACATCTTCAATCAAATCCGGTACCGGAAGTAGTGGTTTTGAGCAACTATGACAGCGCACAATCGGTGTTTTTCATAGAAGGGCAAGACAGCTACTTAAAATTGAATAGTTACAAAGCCTTAAAACAAGCAGATGAACTTGACCTTAAAAAAGGTGACACAGTCAAAATTGTAAGACATCCAGAGCTGCATAAACATGTGATAAAAATCACAAAATAACAAAAAGCCCCGAAGAAACAATATCTTCGGGGCTTTTTGTATCATATGCATTTTTGTAAAAGCTAATTTCTTTGTTTTTTAGATTTTGCCAATTCTTGTGCAATTTCAATAGCTTTAACTCCTTTTTGAATTGCTTGTCCGATTTTTGTTTTTGGCTTATCATCATCTATATGCCTTGAGGCAACCTTTTTAAGAGCATGAAACTTTTGGGTTTCATTTATACCATCTCGCCAAAATTCGGTATTTATAACTTCACCATCTTCACTGTAATATTTCCATACACCATTTTTTTGACCGTCTTTATAAAAGCCTTCAATTTTTTTGTTACCGGTAACAGGCTCAAGAAGTTTTTCCTCAATACGAGATACATCGTCTGTTAAATTATCCATTAATTTGTTAAACTGATTTTCTTTTTGTTTTTTGGTTGGAGCAAAATATTCAACATAAGCACCATCTAATTCATCATTTTTAAATGATATTTCCGATTGCTTTGCACCACCAATGTAATCAAAATAATTAATAGCCGTTCCTTCCACTTTATCATCTTTAAAATAAGCAATCTCACATACCGTAGCACTCTGATATTGCCAAAGCCCATTCCTTTTTCCGTCTTTCACTTCAAATTTACAACTAAAATCATATGAATCACTGATTATTGCCGTACCATTAACCGGAATACATACATTAAATACATCTTTATAATCTGCGGCACGACTTGCCCAACTGGACACATCATCCATTTGTATAACAGCAGCATCAGATATCAATTTATCTTCTTTAATCTCTTGCCAACATTTACTTTTATCATAGTTTAGACACCATCCGTCATCACGACCTTGCCATGTACTTTCTTTTATAAAATCCATACATGGAGAATCGTTTATTTCAACATATTTTTTACCACTAAACTTACCATCTGTATATTTACCATCTAAAGCTTGTGTATAAATATCACCGTCAAGAACACCATTTTTATACTGATATTTGTGAGTAGGCCTACCATAATTATTTTCAAACATCATATATCCGTTATATTCCTTACCGTTCTTAAATTCCATATCATATGTGCGTTTATATATGTCACCATCGTAATCTAAATGCGCATTAATATCAATTTTAATGTGCGTATATTGGCCGTTTTCCTTAGTAACTTCTTTGACATGGGAAAATTTGCAATTTTCAAATAATTCACCCTCAAGAGAGTTGCTTTGCAAAAAATCTATAACCGAAGACATCGGAACATTATATTCTTTAGATTTTTTGCATACTCCGTTTTCATATTCTCTTTCGGCAGACACCTCACCTTTAGAATCGTATTCAACTTCTTTTCCGTGTTTTTGTCCCTGTTCATCCATATAACAATAACCTAAAAGCTTATGACTGACATCATCATAAGTACTAACTTTTCTTGCACCATATTTCATACTTTTTTCTGTAACATATGTACCCATCGCAATATCTCCTATCTAAGCAGAATCTTAATTATTACATTCAGTGTACCCCCCCCCGATGTTTTTTGTCAAGTGTTTTTTTTAAAAAATAATAACTTTTATTATTAAGATTGCTGTTAACCTTTTTGTTCTTTAATACTGATATATACACCATCATAACGCAAGATGCATTGCGCTTTCATATGCCGTATTTTTTTACTTCTATCAAAAGGATAAAACACAATCTGATAAAAAATAAAAAAAAATAAAAAAAGTTCTTGCATTTAGAAAAAAATATTGTATAAGTAGCATTACCAAAAGAAATTGGGGCGTCGCCAAGTGGTAAGGCATCGGCTTTTGGTGCCGACATTCGTTGGTTCGAATCCAGCCACCCCAGCCAAACTGTATAAAGGACGAGAAATCGTCCTTTTTTCTTTATAAATCAAGCATTTGAGTTGGTCCGTGTAAGATGTTTCAAAAACAGCTCCTCCCGACCATTTACACGGACTAGCTTGATTGAGTTTTGTTATTTTTCAATAAGTTGGTGAATTTTATGGATTTTTAAGCTCCCTGCTCTACCAATTCTGTGGAAAGAAAATCACTACTCCCCACGGTGGAATCTGTCGCTTTTCCCCATACCAAAACAAAACCCATAAATTTATTAAGGCAAATATGGAAGAATAACTTTAATAATTTTAGTCATCTGTAACATCATCGCCCCAATCAAACGCATCATATTGAGGTTGAAACGCATCTACTTCTTTTTGAGTAATAACTGGCGACATTTGCTCTATAATGTTTTCATTAATTATTTTGCATTTGTCTGCTATTTGCTTTAATTTGCCAGTCAACCAATCTGAGTTCCATAAAAGAGTTTCTTGATGATTCACTAGTTTACACAATTTATCTTCATATTGAACGTCAGAAGATATTTTATAACTAATTCTTTGTAACCATATATCCATAAAACCTGTATTTGGCAAACTTTTAAACTTTTTAATTATTTTCTTTATATAATTTATCTTCTCTTCATCATTCTGGACACATTCAATTATCTTACTGATAATAGCTGCACAAAAATTATATGTTGAAGGATTATTATATGCCAAATTTACGACTATGCTTAATAATACGCCCACATCATCTTTCTTACTGTCAACTTCCATTTTTTCGTAAAATTTGGTTAATATTCTCTTTAATTGTCCAGAATTTGGGTGCTTATTTGCAAAATCATATATTTGCAACAGCATTCTTTGATTATTGTAGTTCGTATTTTTTTCTTTGTTGTTAAAATATCTATTTCCAAATTTAATAATTATTCTTTTTAATGTTCTAGAAGATATATATTTATCCGCTAAATTATATATTCTTGATAGAAGCCGTTGACTGTTATATTTTGTGTTTCTTGCTTCGGTACTAAAACATCTTTCCCCTAATAAAGAAGTTATTAAATCAAGTTTATCTTTTTTTATTGATTCCAAAATAACGTTTTTTGAAGATGATGTTTTGGTCGGGTTTAGTTTTAAGCCCAATTCAATTAAAATCTCCGTTAAATATTTTGTAATAGCATCACCTTCGGTCGGATTATTTACAAAAATCCTATAATCATCTCTGTATCTTATTATATGATAATTTTCGATTTTTTCTTCCTTTAATTTTTCTGACAACAATAAATCTGCATAACCGAGGACAATTTCAGCAATGAAATCCATTAAAACTGAACCTTGAGGAATACCATTTGTCTGTCCAAATGCCATATCTCTTAATTTTAAATCTATCAAACAACCGATTAATTTGGGATTATTCCTATTTTCAGGTCTTTTTGCAAATTCCTTACCATGTAAAGCCCAGCAAATCGTATGAGTATATATTGAGCCATAGCAATCGGTTATATCTGTTATATAAATATATGAAAATTCAAGAGCTTGCTTTATTGAAGCTTGTTCTGTATCTTTCCACCAAGTTGTAATTTGTTCAGATTTCTGTGTTTTTTTAGGATTAGTGGAAACAATAGGAATACTTGCACATTGTATTTTTTCATTCTCCTGAAATTCTTTAAATCTGTCACAAATTAGCTTCCAATTATCTTTTTCAGTTATTTGCTTAACTAACTCGACATACAATGCTGGATGAATCAATTGAAAAGGTCTCCAGGCATACAATCCATCTTTATTTGCTATGATTTTGTAATTAACTTCATCATATTTATCAGGTCTGTCTTTGTTATTATAACAGTCAGATAATTTATGATTTTTCAAATAATCATATGTATCATCCAAAATTTTTTGAAAAGTTATATACTCTGGCAAATCAACATTAGAGTAGCTGTCTTCTTTTAATAAAAAATCTCTGGCTTTTATCTCTGAAAAATCAAGTATTGTTGTCATTTCTGTTTCTCTCAATATTGCATTAGTTCGGTGACTTTGGCTGCGAATTTCTTGGCTAATGGCTAAAGAAATGAGAGTTATTTATATTTATTTACCAATAACCTCTTTTATCTGTTCTGCTGTCGTCATACCATCTCTGACTTTTTCTGCCATTAAAAACAATCCTTTACCGTTTGATTTAGATTGCCACAGCTCACCAATTTGCTTTTTCTCCCGTGTATCAGCGTTATCAATTAAATGCTTGCCCTTATATTCAACAACCAAAATACGACCATCGTTTAACATAGCCACAAAATCGGGGTAAAATTTATCTGTCGAAGTTGGTAGCCAAAACGAGTTCGGGTGTCTTGCAACGTTTCTTATCCAATATTTAACGCTTGGGTTAGAGTCAAGAGCTTTAGCGCATTGGAACTCCTCGCCATCAACACCACCATCAAAATTCGGAACATTATTTGATCCTAAGTAATGTTTAGAAAATTTATATCTCCCTCTATAACAAATTTCATTTTCATACATATTATCGAAGAACTCAAAACCATTATCAAAATTCAGTTCGACACGTGCTTGAGGGGCAAATAATGATGTTTGATATGATTTTTGGCGAGCATTTGCATAAGCTGTTTGAATTTTTGTTTTCAGTTTGTTTGCCAATGCATATTTAGCAAGCATTAATTCAGCCAATTTAAGCCCTCTATGCTCTATTAAGTAGTTGACAACATCGGACAGCCATTTAACCATTGTAGCTTGGGAAAAATAAGAATCTCTGAGTTGTTTATCTAACCATCTAACTAAATTTTCGGCTGTCCAATTATCAACACTCATAAATGCCATTTCATATTGGTCTTCACCTGTCGGAGAATATTTTAAGCTATGGTTATCAATATCAATCATAAAACCATTGCCTTGCTTCGTTATTGCAAACTCATTTTCGCTAAGTTGATATGGGGCATAATCATTTAAATCCCAATCAAAATACTCAAAAACAATCTCTGGGTCAGCCAATTCAAGCTCGCCCTGCAATTCAACCATCATTTGCGGAACTTTGAATTTTTCACCATTTTTAGCTGGTGATGGTTCTTCTTGCTCTTTCTTATAATTAGCAAATTTATTTTCCAGTTCAAACTTTGCATTATCATCATTCAGCACAAGTTTAACCTTTTCAATATCTTCTTGCGTAGTTTGAGGAGTAAAGGTAATGCTTTGCGCTCCGTCTGTCTCTCTTGTTAGCGTAACTGTTGTTGGTAAATCTTGCGCCTTTATAACTGTTTCTGTTTTTAGTATAACCTTATTCGGTTGCGGATTACTACTAAATAAATCATTTGATATTGGCTTTTGTTCGACCACACTTAGAGCTTCATCATCAGAAAAACCTTTATCACCTAGCTTTTTAACAATGCAATCAGTAGCCACACCGAATTTTGGCGACAATACATAAGCATAAGCCTTGTTTAATGATGATATGGAACGATTTTTTGCATAAGGCATACGCATAACACGACCGAGCAACTGTTCAACGGCTGTATCGCTTTGTACGTTGGCTAAGGAACACAACACATAAGCAAAAGAGCAGTCCCAACCTTCTTTTAGTGCTTGTACCGTGATTATGTAACGTATCGGACAATTTCTATCAAATACATTAACGCCATCAAGCTCTTTTTGGTCACCAGTTGCAATAGCAATTTGTTCTTCGGGAATTTGTTGTACGTTTATTAAATTATCCTTTAACTTTTCGACCGTTATTTCGCCCTTAACATCTTGGGCTTGAAACAACAAAATCGGGCGCAGATATTCTTTTTCGTGTCCTGCGGCTTTTTCTAGTTCATCTCGTTTTGCAATAGCTTCGGTAACAGCCAATTCCCAATTATTATGCTCAGTTAATGCAATCGGAAGTTTTATCATTTCTTCTTCTTTAAGTTCCGTTGCATACACATTATAAAGCGTGTTATTTTGCAACCTTGGTGTTGCTGTTAATTCAATAATTGCCGAAGGATTAATACGCCCTTGCATTTCCGCATTTAAATTTGTAACCACATTATGCGCTTCATCCACAATCATTATAGGTCTTTGAGCATACAATAGGTTTGCAAAAGAATACTTCAACTGACCTTTTTCATCTCTTTCCATACCTTCTTGAGCTGTAATATGCGTAAAGTGTGGCTCTAAGTTTTCATTATGCTTATAAACATTATATTTTGCTGTATCTTTCTTAGTAAATGATTGAATGGTTGATACGACAATACATAAGTTTTGCTCTATATCAGCTGGACGAATATTAAACTTTTCATCAATATCAAAAACCTTAACGTGCCCTCCGAATTGCTCGTCTAATACTTCTCTATACGGATGTCTTGGATTTTTCAAAGCTTCTGCAGTTTGCCCACGTATCGTATCAGATGGCGTAAACCATAAAACTATCGGAAATTCACGCTCCATCCACATTTCACTAACTATTTTAAGAGCGTGGGCTGCTATAATTGTTTTACCACCACCAGTCGGAACTTTTAAGCAAACCCTTGGTGTATTCGGTATTGTCGACCATACCGTATAAGAACTTTTTAATTTACCCAAACGATAACTTATTTCTGGCTCTGAAACAATATTTTCAAAGGCTTGTTTATGACCGCAGATACGAGCTTGTTCAAAGAACTTACGTAAAACATTAAGTGTATTATTTTGATAGTTTTTCAGTTGCATATCATTCTACCTTAAGCAATTTCATTAATACATAATTGTAAAAATTCTTCCGTATATTTCCATTGTGTTGTTTTCCCAAAAATATAAGGCTTCATCATTTGTTTGTTATTGGATATACCTTTTTTCAAATCTCTAAATTTCTTTTTCTTTATGAAATCTAATATTTGATTCTTTGTCTTATGAGATTTTTCTTTTATATCATTAAACATATATTTATATCTGGCATCTTCTGAAATTTCTTTGATTAAAATTTCTTTTTTCTCTTCATAACCTTCACTACCAGGAACTATAAATCTAACTATATCAGCTTGATTTTTGTTGCCTTCGTTAATGGCTATATAAGTTACGGTAAATTGATATTCTTCACTATCTAATATGTCATCATTAATATTTTTTTCGAACTCAGAAACAAAATTTAAAATATTTTTTGATGTTGAATTTTTAATTATAGATTTGCTTTGTGATAAAGAAATAGAAGCAAATTGAAGTGCTATAGAGAATATATTATCCAAACCATTTCTATCATCAAACATTTGTTTTATTACATTATTATAATTTATACAATTCGCTTGTAACTTCGTAATAACAGAAGAAGGCATCCTTTGTAGCCCATCGTGTGATACAAAATCTCTCAGTTTGATTATAAATTCTATATTCTTGATAATAGCATCTTTGATATTAGCCTTTGTTAGAAACGCTTTATTACTTTCTATCATATACGATAATGCTTGTGTTGTTCTATCAGTATTAGTATAATTAATTCCGTATTTTAAACAAAATGCTTGAAATAAATACAACCAAGCAACGTTTGCTAAAATCAAAAAACTTTCCATCGAAAAATTATTTGCAGGTGAATTAAATGATGTTACAGATTGTATCATTGCATTTTTTGATTTTATCAAAAGGCAATCGATATCATTTTCTATAGGATTTAACCCTGTTTGAAAATCCCACGCCATCTGCTTTTGTTCAAATTGCTTTAATTCTTCATCTGTTAACATAGGATCTGATTTTTTTACAGCACCAATTCTTGCGTGATTTAACGTTGTTTTTCTGCCTATATTTAGAATATAAGTAATGTCTTGATCTCTAACATTATGATTTTTTAATGCAGATACAACTTTCTTTTCATAAGCTGTTAATACAGCTTCATTATTTTTCTTTTTAATACCATAATATTCATTAAATGGTTTCATTATTTAGCACCCCAATAATCTCAAAGAATACATAATTGCTTGTCCCACAACACTTCCTGTTGCACCTTCAATAATATTTTTTATTGAATTTAAGCTTTGCTGTATTAATGATGGATTGTGTGTATCTTTATCTAATTCAGTTCTTAAAACAGTTAATTCTGATTTTAGTAGATCACATTTTGCCTCTGCTAAATTAAATTTATTTATATTTTCTACTATCAGTTCATAAATATCTTTTACTTGCTCTACATCCAAGCCATTATTTTGAATTTGTTTAGAATCTTCCGTTGCAACTTGATTCATAAAATTGCCTCCAGAAACATTTATTGTTTGATTAATTATTGTTTGTGCTTTATTTTTTTCTTCCTTTGTAAACTCACTATCATTTCCAACAATACCAATATCACTAAGTTTAGCGACATATGCCATTAAAAAACTTTTTGCTCCACTAATAATATTTAGTAATTTTCTTCTAGGATAAACAATTACCAAGCTATTACAATTGGCAATCCCATATTTTGAAATTAAATCTGATGTCAAAGGTGTTTGAAACTCATTAAAGTTTGTCGTACTTAATATATCTTCTACTTCAAATATGGTCCTACTATAGTAAAATACAGATAATTCTTGTTCTGCTTGCTTGGTATGAAAATTAACCACATTCCAACCATATAAAGGATTTAAAGCTTTACAATATCCTTGAATTTTTCGGTATAAAGGAAATTCATCATCACTATCATACCCTTGAGTTTCTTTATCTAACCACTCTTTTAAATCTGGTAAATTTAACTTAACAGCTAGAATATAAGCCTTACGAAGAGTTATAGATAATTTTATGTGGTCTTTTAGTAAATCTTCTTGAATTTCTTGTATAATTCCCATCATTTACCTCGCTTTGATGTCGTAAGGGGTTTGTTTAAATTCAATATGCAAGGTTTTTAGGCGTGCTGGAGAGATGCGAGAGCTTTCACCATAAATTACCAGTTTTTCGTATGGTTGGTGCTTCATATCGTCTAAAATCACGTTTAAGGTCTTGTTGGTTAAGACATTACCGCCATCAACTCGTTTATCTCTCAAAATACCATTATAAAGCAATGCGTATGAAACATTGTCGCAAGTTCCAAGATATGTTGATTTTTCTGTTGGTTTGTTAAATGGTGTTTTTGTTTCTGTAAACCATATATGAGCAGATAAGTTTTCAAAACTAATATTTTCGTTAATACAACCATCAGCATCAAAAATTTGTTCGCCTAGTTTATAAAACCGAAAACCTCCACCACCTTGCCAATTAACAGATTTTGAAATACCACTTCGTTCACCATCAATAACAGCTTTCAAACGAGGTACACAATGTGTTATAGCGTGATTACCCATTTCTACACCAATATATCTGCGCCCCATCTTATGCGCTACGGCAGCCGTTGTTCCTGAACCTAAAAAAGAATCAAGGACTAAATCGTCTTTATTAGTTGCTAATTCTAAAACTCTGTTAATTAATGATTCAGGTTTTTTCCCATTGGGAAATCTTACATTTCCTTCTTTTGTCAAATTATTTAGTGGAAAACCATCCCAATATGTCCCTAATTTTTCTAATTTTACAATGCTGTTTTTCTTTTTTATTGCTACATCAGATAACCAAGCTAATAAATCACACTTAAGCCCTTTATAATATAAAGTGGTTAGTTTATCTTTATTTTTCCCTGAAATCGGATAGTAGTCTATACTTACGAATTCATATCCTTCATTTGCCTCTTGTACTCTTGTTCTTATTGAGGACTGAGCATTTGTATCTCTAAAAATCCTATCAAAATATTTAATATAACAGTCTTCTTCGGAAAGATTTTCTTCTTTCATTAAATCTGAAATGTTTTTCATTATAACATTTGAATGTTTATATATTTTTATTGGCTTGCCTGTTCCATCTTGAATTTCTTTAAAAAATTCTCTGTTACCTAAAGAAACCATAACTCTTGTATATTTCCAACTTTTACCGTCCTCTCTCATTTCTTCAATTAGTTCAAACAAATCTTGTTCTTCTGTTAATGGATTAAAGGATGTAAACGCATTCATATTTTTGGCATATATCAATATATATTCAATATTTTTCTTTAATCGTTTATCTTCTCCTCCACCACTTGCTCCAGAAGATTGTTTCATTTTTACGCTCACTTGATTTATAAAATTATTTCTACCAAATATTTCATCAAGTATAATTTTCATATAAGCTATCTCATCATCATCTAACTGAACAAAAATAGTGCCATCTTCTCTTAAAAACTCATATAACAACTCAAGTCTTGGATACATAATAGACAACCATTGAGAATGTTCAATATTATCGTCATATAAAATATCCTCAGCTTTACAAGAATTGTACGGTGGATCTATGTAAATACACTTTACTTGACCTGCATAAAATGGTAATAATGCCTTTAACGCTTCAAGATTATCACCTTGAATTATCATATTTTCTTTGGTTTTATCACCATAACCAAGCTCTGGCACTTCTTCCAATAAGCGGTATGGTGTGTTCGTCGCAGTCTTTAAGGCATCATCTCGCCCTAACCAATTCAATATCGGCATTATAGTTCCTCTGTTATATTAATTATGCCCCGATTCTATCCTAAACACTCTGAAAAGCAAGCAATAATTGAGCTTAGTTACCAATTTTTTAACCATACAACCACGTCGCAGAGATTTTACGAGTTACACATATTTTCGACCATCTGCACTTAAAACCGATTAAATCGAAGGCAAAATACATTATCTATTTGAAAATTGAAACTAAAAACGCAAGAATTGAGACAACCATACTTATGCTTGCTACAATTAAAGCTTTTTTAGAAATAGAAAGACCAGCGGCATTTTGTGATTGATTGTATTTATCCTCAATTGCAGGCAATGTTAGGCCTTTTGCTTGTTCGTAAGGAAAATAAAAAGCGCATTGTTTTTGACATAGTTCAGATGTAGGAGTGGTTATAACGCCTTGTTTCCACGGCCCAAAATCTCCTTGCGTTGGCAACTGCGACTTATAGCAAGCCACTCGTTGAGTATCTACAACACTATATCCTTCAACTTTATTTATTATGTTTGAGTTATTTTGTTGTACCTTTTCTCTTTCATCTTCTGATAATTCAGAATAAGCTGAATATCTTAGTTTACACAAGAAACCGCAATTCATACAATTTTTATTTTCCATATCAGGCAATACTTTCTCTTATGTTATTCCATATACTTTTTGAAGGATTTTTTCATTTTTATCAAACTATCCATTATCCAATCAAATTGACTATTCCATTCAGTTCTGTTGTTTAAATCAACATTCTTTTCGACGATAATACGACTAGCTTTATTATCTGGTAATTTTCTCCAATCAAATTCTAATCCCGTTTCAGTCTCTATTGCCGTCTTATGATTATAAAATTTATCAAATAATGTTTTATCGTCATTTATATAAAACTCCAAATCAATAGCATTCCTTTTTTGAATAATGGAGATAGCTAAGTGACAGTCGGATTTACCTATACTAAAATCCATCCAATGGTTTGTTGAAGCTTTTCTTAAATGGAAATTTTTTATGAATAAAGCATTATTTTCCGCATACTCATTAAATTGTGTCCAATACTCATATCTAAATTGATGACTTGGGGTTGAAATGGCTTCTTTTCTTATTTTGTTACTCCAATCATTTGGCTTTTCAATAACTTCAAATTTAACTGCTGGTTTTGAATTACCTATTTTATACAGCTTTATTTCACACAAAAAGAAACCAATCTTAAGGTCGGTATGATTATTTAACCATTCGATAGCTGAACGATGCTCATCCCTCGCACGCTTAACTACCCAAACCACAGCATCCGCAGATTTACCAGAGGCATAAGTAATAATTTTACCAAGATGATCGTGATCAGTGTCAGCCAGTTGGTTTTCAATTATAATTCTCCTATCCGTGCCACTTTCTACGGCATAAATGTCGGAATTAAAATTACCTACTGATGATTCCGTTTCTTCTACGGTAATTTCCAAACCTATTGCATTAGATAAAATTCCAATATTTTCATCAAATGCTAACCACGGGGTAAAATCAAGAGCTTCGTGTGGCCATATTTTGCGTAAATCTTTAATTTCTTCAAGACGTTCCAATTCAGTCATATCGTTATTTCTCCTTATCTACAAAGCATATGTCAATACAAAATAAGATGCAATGGTTATTTGTTAATTATACTTGTCCCAATAGCCAATCAAGCACATTTAAGCGCTTTATGCCATTATTTTCGCCAGATCCATAATCCATCGTTAATAAAAACTTCGGATAATTGTCGTCGATGGCTTCAAGTGGGGCAAGTTCACGTTCTAAAAGTTCAGATCCTAACACGTTCAATGCAACTTGGTAATATTCAACAATACCACCGCTTTTTTTAGCCACAAAATCAACTTCAACCAACTTGCTACCCTTATGAATTTTACCAACTGAAACCTCATAACCTCGGTGTATTAACTCAAGGTACACCACATTTTCAAGAATATGACCAGCATCCATATCTTTTATACCCAGCATAGCCGTACGCAAACCTATATCAGCCACATAATACTTTGAGTTGCTGTCAAGATACTGCTTGCCTTTAATATCGTAACGATCGCATTTATACATCAGGAAACTATCGAGCAAACCTTCAATAATCCTGTCTATCGTTGGTACGGATATTTTATGACCACCAGCGTTCAAACCACGTTCAATACTACGGACAGAGGTTTCATTCCCGATATTATCAAACATATATTTAACCACAGCGTCCAACTTGTTTGTATCGGCTATATTAAAGCGTTTTACAATATCCTTTTGGACAGTATTCAAATAAACTGTATCACGCAAATAGTCGCTGATATGTTGACGGTCATATAACATTTTCAACGTCTGCGGAAAACCACTTTCACGGATGTAATGTTCATAAGCGGCTTGGAAATCACCAAACTTCAAGAAATCTTGACGAGTTCTCAAGGTGTCTCCTGCCATAAGTCGATATGCCATGTAATATTCCAGAAACGATAACGGTTGCATTTTTATTTCAACATAACGACCACCTAAAGAATTAGCTAAATCGGAAGAGAACATATACGCATTGGATCCAGTTAAATATACATCGACATTCTTTTGCAAACGTAACGCATTAGCGACCTTCTGCCAATCTCTCAATAACTGGACTTCATCAATAAACACAAAGTTTATTTTTTGCGGATTTAATCGTTCAAGAATGTAGTCAAGCAGCTTTTCATAACCAACCAGGAAATGTTCTGTATCTTCGGTTAATCCTATTTTTCGAGTTTGTATAAGATCTTCAAGGTTTATACTAACGATTTGACTGTCATCGGCGATTTTATCAAGTTGTAATTGTCTTTGAAACAGCTCAAACAACTTTGATTTTCCACAACGACGAACTCCAGTCACTATTTTAATTAAATCATTTTGACCTTGCCAAGATTTCAGTTGACGTATATATTCAGGTCTATCTAACAATGTTTCTACTGCCATTTTAATCTCCTTTAATGCTAATTATAATTAACAAAATCAAAAGAGTCAAGATTTTTGTTAAATGTATTTTACAATTTTTAATATTTTAAGTTTTTGTTAAATAAATTTTACGCTTTCTATTTATTCGTAGCTAAGATTTTATTTTATATGAATTATCACCGATGACCATATAAAGGTAAACAGCACTTAGTTTGTCACCAACTCTGAGTTCTATTATACATAGAGAAAATGTTTTTATGGATATAGATTTATAACAATGAACATTCAGGACGTAATGAACATAATTTCAAGCAATTTTTCCAATGGCACGGGATCTATATCTTGTGTAAACTTACTTGGACAGCGGAAAAAGTTGAAAGATGAAAAAATCAAAGATCTTTATAATCAGTTTATCCAATATGGAAACGAGAGTATAATTTGTGCCAGTTTGAACACTTCGTCGGATTTGTTTCATTGGGTGGTAACTCACGCACAACAGGTAATTTATTGGCGTCGAAGGGTTTATGTGGAGCAAAAAAGATTTGACTTGATTATAATTGTATTTTCTAACCACCAAATAACGATTTAATTCATACAAAAATTAATCGTAAGATTTTTGCTGTTCTATATATATGAAAGATGCTAAAATTCTCCTAGAAACCAATATGAATAAAGGAGATAGCGTTATGTATCAAATTAAAGTCAACGGCATATTGTTACCGCAAATCTACTGGTCACTAGATCTGCTTTTGAAGCCTGTGATATAGAAAAGAAACGTGGATGTGCCGTAGTTACAGAGATAGTTCCGTTATATGCAAATTAGGATAAACAATGGGAAGTACTACACTTATCAGATATTTAAATGACAGATTCCGTTCGACTTTTCAAGGTGGTCAGGTTGTACTTACCACTGGCATCAGATCGTTACCTCAAGAAGAAATAACGGATATTCTTTCAAAAGTTTCTAATTTTAATGATTTTAATAGCTCAAATGACTCATATAATGAAAGAGATTTTGGAAATTTTAAATATCATAATAAACAAATATTTTGGAAAATAGACTATTATGATAAAGAATACGAATATGCTTCTGAGGATCCTGCTGATATAACCAAAACCAACAGAGTCCTCACGATTATGTTAGCAGATGAGTATTGAGTACATACTAGATAAATAAAATTTTGAAGATGTGTTTTATATGCCTCTTTTTTTGTTATTATGATCATTTGTACTTACTCTTGCGTAGTGAAAAATCATAGTTTTATATTCCTTTTATAAATCTGTTAACATTACATATAGATATACCATACAGTTGTCAATTAATCATCAAAAATAACATTAATTGTACATTAATCGTAACGAATTTTAATGTTTACATAAGCTATACTAATATTGACATAGAGAAGTGGTAACATTGGTAACGCTGGTAACAGTAACTTTTTATATAATCTAAAAAATAAATGATTGGTTCCTATGGTTCTTCTGGATCTTTCTTGGGTTAGTTCTGGATTTTTTTTGATTCTGTATTTTAAATGATATATGTGTTATTTTTTTCTATATATATAAAATAAAAAAAGATATATATCTAATTAATACAATAGGTTAGAAGATTTTTTCATAAAAGTTTTTCTAGAGATTAAGAGGGATTAGAAGGAAAAAGTAACAAAAAACTCCATCAGTTCCATTATTAAAAAAGAATAAAAAAATTAATATTATACATTTTTAAGTGTTACTACTGTTACCATTGTTACCATATTCAATCACTACATATAAAGAAACAGAAGTAACAGGATCAGGTGAAGTAACAGTATATATAATAAGAATAAATAACTACATATACCCATATATCCCCAGTGTCCCATAAGGCATCTCCCAGCTCCAATCCCCCCTGAGCCTTTACGTATAGGGAAGAAGCATAGGGTATAATACGAGTAGGAAATATAGCATAAACTACAACAAAAACAGCATCAGGATAAACCAAAACGAGTTATAGCGTACTTTAGTTGATCTTTACACGAAACTATAGCATTTCTATGGGTTTTCAGGGGTTCCCATCCCGTAGTGAATCCGCAGCCAGAGTTCAAAAGTCGTCAGAAATGGCGACTTTTTTGTTGTAAATATAAAACCACCGGCTAGGCCGGTGGTTTTATATTTACAATAAACCCCTCACAACAATAAAATTGTGAGGGGTTAAAGTCATTTTTTTTAAAACTGATAGTATAAAAATGTTATGGCCAAATATTTTTCAATCTCTCTTCCTTGAAAAAATTCTTATTGGTATTGATTCCCTTTAACCATCCGAGTAAAAATGAGAATATAGCCAAGATAACCATAATTATTTTTATTACTAAATTGGAGCTTTCAAACTCTTGATAAGACACAATACTTCCCAAGAAAAGGAAAAGCCCACTGAAAATCAATCCACCTAAAAGGGAACTTTTAATACAATCCCAAAGAGATGGTTTAAGTTTATCAAGGTAAGCACTCGCGCCAAAATAGCCCAAAATGCTTCCAGCAATAAAAAAGGATATTATCCCGACAAAAATAAAAAAAATTGGAATTTCCATAATTCATAATATTTTAATGATTTACATAATTACTTTTACTATTGAAACACACTGTAACACATTTTATTATAAAAATCAAATATTTTTATGTCTAATTTTCGGAAAATTGTTATTTTCTAAACTTCAACCACCTAATGACTACCATTATAATACTTCACAATAGCGAAGTTTCTTTTATTAAGGGCTTGGAATACTACAATTCAAGCCCAATGATTATTAAATACAAAGTCAATTAGCAGACAAATTTAAGCCTATATTGAATTAAAAACAAAAGAAGATGCTTTGCTTGATTTTTATTTAGAAGGAAGATTACCAAAAGAAACCTATGAAGAAAAACATAAACAGATTACCAATCAACGTGCTGAACTTGAACAGACAGCTGAAAAATACAAAAATATTGATGCTGATATGAAGAAAAGAGTTGTGCAGGTTATGGCTTTGGCAAATAATATCTCTAAGTTGTTTGATATGGCAACTCCGACCAGAAGAAACGAGTTATTACAATTACTTATTTCAAATTGCCAACTTAATGGTTCAAAATTGGAATATACCATAAACGCACCATTTAACTGGCTGATCAACAGCAATAATTATACCGAATGGACAACCGTCGTTATTCAACATTTAGATGACTTTGAATGTGTTAAAGTGTAAAAAATTTTTACATCGTTAACTGTCAACTTTAGATAGTTTTTAGGGTGTTTTAGTTGAGTTTTAATTTGCTTTATTTTTCTTATATATATTTTTTATAACATCAAAATACACTTTTACATTCATTTCCTGACACAATCTATCACAAACACTATTTAGATTTACTTTACTAAAAAATGGCATATTTATCGTATTGTAACCTGATTTTGTAATAATAGCGTATACCAAATCATAATCTCTTGCATTATTAAAAACAAAATTATCACCCTTAACTTCACTAATTCTTTTTTCTGCATTTCTCAGAAACTTTTTGTCCTTAATTAATAACTGCATAGAAACTAATCCTTGAGAAAATAAATGACTTAAAACACTAGATCCTGAATACTTTTTTACATGGATTATTTTTTTACCAATTTCATCTAATAAATCACAAACTTCAATTTTGCTATTACCGCCACCATATGATATTACGTTTTTATCCATACAAATGAGATTCTTCTGTTTGGCCATTTCTTTATTATAATTATCTTCACTTGGAAAATTGCATTCTATAAATTGTATATCAGAAGTATTGTTAAAATAATCATTAAACTTCTTGTCCGTATCAGATTTAAAATCTTTATTAACCTCATACCAATTTTTATCAATTAACATAAAAGTTCTTTTTTGATAACCATTGCTTAGCTCAATTTCTGCATTTAAACACTGAAAAGCATCCCAAGTATATAAAGGTTCATCTTTTTGGGCATCCTTAGCATATATATGATTCTGTTTCAATGTATTAATATTAAATGGTTTATCTTTACTTTCTAAATAATTTTTATATTGAATAAGATTAAGATCATCAACTAATTTTTTCTTATCTCTACCAAAATAAAAACCCGTTATTTCTTCCCATTTAATCATCTCTGGTACAGCTAACCATATTTTCTCATTTTCATCAGAGATTTTTTGTAACTGAATATCTAGCTCTGCATTTAATTTTTCTAGAAGCATACTATCATTTTTAATATAAGAAACATTATCAATCCACCCAAAGCCTTTCTTTTTATATTTACTAGAATTGTAGGCAGCTTTAACTAATTTTAATATCTTATCAATATTCTTAATATCAGCCTTAGCTGATACAGAGAATTTATTTGTTCCTGTTATAGTTTTTCCAATCAAATTAATAAAAGTTCTATCCCGTTCATTTTTTTCATTAAGACTTCCTGTAATACCAGTTAATATATCAGTCTGATAATCAAGATTAAAATCTATCTGAGATCCTTTTTTAGATAATTGTTGGCTAGTTTGTTTCGGAGAAGAAGATATATCATACTTAGATAATTTTCTAAGACTAGTATCTTCCGATATTAGATTAAGTACGCACTTTAAACCAAAATTAGGCATATATGAATCACTTTTTAACATATGAATTCCTGTCCCAAATGGTATTGCAAACATATGTTTTCCATTTAAATCTTCAAATTCCCTTATAAATACTGCTTGAGATGATGCGGTATTAAAAATATTACTTTTATGCTCAACTCCTCCTTCGTCTGTATATGAAATCATTAAGCTTTGTTTAAAAAATCCCTGTACCCAGTCTGGCTCACGAATATGTTTAGGCTTATAATAAAGAATTCCCTCCTCAAATCGAAATTTTTTATAATTCTCTGGATCATCCTTAAATACATCAGTTATTGTTTTGGAAGGTTTTATATAGTATATATTTAACTTGTTTCTTTCAGTCATCTATTAGTTCCGGTAATAACAATCTTCTTTAATATAGCTAGGATTTTAATTTTAAAATATCAATAGATAAACCTAAAGAATCCTTTAAAATATCAAAAAAAAATCATTATAACCTAGTCCGTGTATCGCAAGCTCACTCCAGCCAGAGTTCAAAAGTCGTCAGGATTTGAGCAAACGAAATTTGTTTGCTCAAACGTGATAACCCGATAGGGGCGCTGTGCTTTGCGTGCGCCAAATGGCGACTTTTTCTTTTATTTTCAAGCACTGAAGCCAGTTCGAAGATGAATATATTTTGATAGCTTGTTTTACAACATCTTCGAACTTGCTTTTTTATATTTTTAATCATTGAAAAATACAGAAACATCTAATACAATTCTGATATGAATAAACAACTTCATAGGAAAATAATGAAAAAGAATTTTTATTTTTTTAGACATGGACAACGAAACGGTATAGATTTTGAATCTACATTAAATAAAACCGGTCTTGCTCAGGCAGACAAATTAAAGCAGTTTTTAGCTGATAAAAACATTGAGGTTATTTACTCCAGTCCTCTTAAGCGAGCCGTAGATACTGCAAAAATTGCTGTTAATAATCCTAATATTGATATTATTGTTGATGATAGATTACTCGAAACCACTTTTGGTTTTTGGTATTCAAATGAAGATACCATGCAACAAAAAATAAATGATAATTTTAATCGTATAAAATCTTGTCTTGATGATATTTTAGCAAATGACGAACATACAAATATTGCTATTGCATCACATGGGGGAGTTACTAGAGCTTTGTGTTGGGCATGCGGACAAGAAATTGGAGAAATTAAACATTGTGAATGTTTCCGTTTTACATTAGATAATGGTAATTGGAAGTTTATTGAAAGATTTGATACCAAGATTGAAGGACCTAATGAATATTTAGAAGCTTGCAAACTACAACAAACCCATGATTAAAAAAAATAATAATCTACCTCGAAAACCGTACATCGTTTCCGGTCAGAGTTCAAAAGTCGTCAGAAATGGCGACTTTTTTGTTATTTTACAAGCATTTAAGCCGGTTCGAAGATGAATATATTTTGAAGGCTTGTTTTATAGCATCTTCGAACTTGCTTTTTATATTTTTCAATAACTTAGTTAATTTGCAATCATTTTATTTCCAAATAATGAGAACACAAATTTATTGACTCATTCAAAATTTTTCACTATAAAAATTTAAGTCAAAATATAATTAGATTGTATTATTAAAAAATATTGTAAATATGAGAACACAAATTTATTGACTCATTCAAAATTTTTCACTATAAAAGTTTAGGCTAAAATATAATTAGATTGTATTATTAAAAAATATTGTAAATATGAAAAAAATTAATTTTGTTGATGCAGATTTGCATCTAATTTCAGAAAATTCTCCTCAAAACATGCGTTATGCTATTGATTTAGGAGTTCGTTCTGTTTTTGCAAAACGATATTTACCTGAAAGTGATCATCATTTTTTTGTTTCTGCAATTCCTTGGAAAAAACATATTAACCAAGAATGTGCATACCATTTTTTAAGAGAAATGAAAGAGTTAAATCCCAATGTGGTTTTTGACTTGCTCGAAATTGAACAAATAGATGCTCTGAACAATCTCGGTAAAAATGTTGACTTTCGTATTACTGATTGTTGGACATGCAGTACCTATAATGATTGGCATGGACGCATTGATGGTCATTATTCATTAACTAACGGAAAAAAAGTGATTGATTGGGGAGAAAATGAAACCGATGTTTATGTTGTTTTTGGTTTTAAACCAGGACAAGAAAAAAACATTATCTTTCCAACAGAATGACAATTGTTTGTATTTTAAAAGCAGGACATAAATGCCTGCTTTTTTAAATGCAAAATTTTCTTTTATTTTCAAGCATTTAAGCTGGTTCGAAGATGAATATATTTTTATAGCTTGTTTTACAACATCTTCGAACTCGCTTTTTATATTTTTCAATAGCTTAGCAAATTTCAGCCTTTTTGAGCATAAAAATAAACCTCTGCGAATTTTTGCAGAGGTTTAAATAGATATCTCCTCTAAAACTAATCAATCCCGCTCTTTTTGAAACATTTTATAATTACCTCTTTTAGAAACCTTTTCCTTATCTTGGGATATTAAATTTTCAACAATCAGACGTTTTGCCTGCTCAACTATAATTGCAATTCTTGAATCTTTTAGAGATATTTTTGCAATATCTTTATCAGACAAATCTTCAATACGATTCAAAAAACTCCCTCTTTTATGGAAAGGTTTTTTATCTCTTACAAAATATTCTGCCTGCACTTCTCTTACCACCCCTTTAGTAACTCTAATCAACACCCCTGTATCATAAATATGCTCATCAGGAGCATTTACATAATCATCAAAGATAACATCAACAGAATTAAATACTTTTCCGAACTTAACACTAGCTCTGGCATCACTATGACGCCAATCATCGAATTTTCTATATTTTTCTGAATAACTAATTTTTATGCTTATATCACGCATTTCCTATTCCTTCAAATAATCACTAATCTAAATAGCACAATATCAACCGATAACTTTCAACCTCACTCCGTTTAGAAACAAAGGAATTTATAATTACTATACACTCTATCAATATAACATATTTTTGGCTATCAAGCAAGCACAAAATAAACAAAACCAACTTGCGGAGATTTATAAAAAAAACAGCACAACATAATTTTGATTGATATAACATACAACCAACAATAAATTACTCAAAAACTGCACGTCCTCTCCGGCCACATTTAACAGAGGATGAGAAATCATCCTTTTTTCTTTATAAATCAAGCATTTGAGTTGGTCCGTGTGAGATGTTTTAAAAACAGCTCATTTCGGGCATTTACACGGACTAGTTTGATTGAGTTTTGTTATTTTTCAACAACTTGGTAAATTCAAGCCTTTTTAGTTACCTATTCTATTATCTGCTAAATTTGATATTCATTTTATGACATTGATGTAATTTAATTGGGAAATTTTTACTCAACATAAACTTTGAATAATTGTGTTGTTTTAATAGTTATACCATCTAAACCTTGTAAGATTCGTATTTGTTCCTCAGCTTCTGTATCTATCTTCATTTGTTCAAAGAAAAGAGTTTCTTCTTTTTGTTTTAGCTCTTTTTCTAACATATTAAGTTGTTTTTGAATTTTTAATTCTGTTAACCTATCTGTTACTTTTGTTAAATTTGTTTTTATATGCGAAAAACTTTACTCTTACATTGAAATCAACCTTAAGTGAATTTATGCTTGAAAATGTAAAATTATTAATATAGCCTGTTACTTAGTTAGTTTACATAAAGAACCTTAAAATGCTAAAACTTATATTGCCCGAGGAAAAATACTGGCCATCTTTTCAAGATGCGCTTGAAGAATTTAAAAAGTTTCCTACTCCATATGATACAATGGGGATAAAAATAGGATTAACTTTTACGAATTTTAGCGATTATAAGCTTGATTGCGAAAATAATCAATTAGGTATAGGTTTGAAAGAAGGCTGGGTGAAATCAACATGTTTATGGATGATAGAAGATGAAAAATTTGTCGGTATATTTAATCTTCGTCATAGTCTGACCGAAAACTTAAAAAAAGAAGGCGGAAATGTTGATTATTATATAATTCCATCATCACGAGGAAAAGGACTTGCCCAAAAAGGACTGAAGCTTTGTTGTAAATATGCCTTAGAGGTATTAAAGCTTGACGAAATTTTAGTTACCTGCAATGCCCTAAATATTGCATCATACAAAACAATGAAAAAAGTTATGTGTGAATATGGTGGTGTAGAAACTTCCCCTACTCTACTTGAGGATAAAGAAAAAAAAAGAGTATGGATAAAAACAAAGCCTCGACAAGAAAAGATAAGACCTTTGGCCGTTGCTGTAATAAAAAAAGAAAACAAAGTACTTGCTATCAAAGGATATGATGATATCAAAAATCAAACTTTTTACCGTTTACTAGGTGGAGGTATAGAGTTTTGTGAAAAAGGTGAAAAAACCATAAAAAGAGAGTTTATGGAAGAATTAGGTTTTGAACCGATAAATATCAAATATAGCAAAACTGTTGAAAACATCTTCGAATTTAATGGTAAAAAAGGTCATGAGATAGTTTTGGTTTATGATGCTGAATTACCTAAAAATTTAGACAATATAAAAAAATTTACTATGCAAGAAGAAATTTTAAAAGACAAATACGCTGAATTTGTTGAAATAACAGGTAATTTGATATACCCGTCAAATATATTTTAAAAACATCGGACAGATAAAAAACTTCACTCACAAAAACAAGAGAACTTTTTTTATTTTTTTGTATTTTTTATCAGATTGTGTTTTATCCTTTTGATAGAAGTAAAAAAATACGGCATATGAAAGCGCAATACACCTTGTGTTATGATGGAGTGTATATCAGTGCCAAAGAAGAAAAAAGGTTAAGAAAAATTATTAATAATCACAAAGATTATTTTAAACTTTCGGTTGATAGTTATTTTGAAGATGGAAATTGACACAATAAAGTCAAAGGGCGTAAAACTGCCACAAGAGAATTTGTTTATCTGGATAACTTTCCCAAACATTTTAATCAAACAAAATGTATTTTTTCAGATGATGAAGGTTAAAATTGGCAAGAAGTTCTTAAAGATGAACTCGATTGGTTTAAAAAAATTCAGCAAATGAATAAATAGGAGTGATATAATTTTTTCTAAAAAGCATTTGACAAAACGTATCGGGATGGGGTATACTGTATGTAATAATTAAGATTTTGCCTAGATAGGAGATATTGCAATGTTTGATGAAATGCCAAAAATTTTATCTCAAGAATTATCTGTCAGAGATGGTAAGTCCGGTCTTGAATTTAAATATGCCGACGGCTCAATAGGGTTTAAAGCTCATGATTCTGAAGAATTGATTGTGATTTCCAAAGATAAGACGGTGACAACTTATAAGAAGGGTATTGAAACATGGGTTTAGAATCGTGATGGTACTGTGACATACTATGAAAATAATGATAAAAAATATGTTAAATATCCTGATGGTAGTGCTGATTTTTTTCATAAAGGTCAACGTGATCGACATATTGATAAGGATAATGTTATAACAGTGTACGATGATGATGGATTGTTGCGTGCAAAATATGAAAAATATGTTGGCAATAGTAATTTTAAAGATCCTGATTTTATGCTACATTGTTATGGTTTTTCTAAAACCCCTGTGAGCGAACCTAATACTCAAGGTTTTAACCAAAAAACATTTTATGAATATAAGAAAGATAGCGATGGCAAAGTTTCAGATGTTTATGTCAGTGTATTCTCATACCATGAAAATGGCTGTGTGAAAAAACGTTATCATAATAAGCATCTTATTGAAAAAGATAGCTATGGTTTAAATTATCAGAAAAGATATAATATTTATGAATCTATTGCATATTATGATGATGAAAACGGACGTGTAGAACGCATTGATGATAAGGAGAGCAGTTTAATACGTAAATTTTATAACAATGAGTCCAATAGTCTCAAAGAAGCAATGACAAGTTATGCTCTTAGACAATATGCGGAAGACGGAAAAATTACTTTGTCGATAGAAGATATCGGCCAAATACAAGAAGTTCGTAGATATAATGATGGCAGTGGTAAAATAAGATATGTTAATGGCAGCAGAGGTTATGTGAGTTTTTTTGAAAATGGACAGTTGGAAGAAAGAATTGTTGAAGGCGAATATCAAGAATATTACAATAATGATTCGCATAGCCTTAAAAAAGAAAAAAGACGAAATGGCCTTATATTTACTTACGATGAAGATGGAAATAAAACAACAGTTTTTGCTAAGGATGAACTAATTTTTGAAGATGGAAAATTAAAATCAAACTATGCAAAAATTGGTGAAGATGAATTTTTATTCAATGATAAGGGTGATTTGTTGGTTCATCATGATAGTTCAAAAAACAGTTATTATTTTGGTAATGGTGAAGAATTTATAACATATAAAAAATCAGGTAATGAAAAATATCTACGGATAAACGCCTATGGTAATAAATTTTTTGATAGATGTGTACTTACTTGTGGTGTAAATATGGATAATGGAGGTTTGTTTATAGAGTTAACATATTCTGAAGCATCTGACGCTACTAGCTGGTATGTGTCTAGAAACCTTGATTTTGGATTAGATGGAAAAATATTATTTTCCTCAGAAAATATAATAACAGAATACGACAAAGACGGTACATATATTTGTAAAAATAAAGATGGTAGTGTACGTTCTTTCGGAAATCCAGATAAAAAGATATATGGTGGGAATACTTATGTGAATCCAAGTCAAAACGAATATTGTGTTGATCTTAGGAATTGCGAGTTATATATCACCGAGCGCACCGGTTTAAATATGGAAGGATATATTATTGAAAACAAAACAGGCAATAAACAACCATACAGTTATGATGAACAAGGACATTTTATATTGGGTGATAAAAACGGAGATAGGGTAGAAAAAAATATATATAACAAAGAAACGCGTTCTTATGAGGATGGTAATCTGGTTTATGAACGTGATGCGACCGGAAAAAATGAAAAATGGTACGTATATACCGACAATGTTTTAACGGAAGTCACAAACAAAATAAACGGTATTATTAATACACGAGATATTTATGACGGAAAAGGCAGATTGTGCAGTTTTAAATATTATATGGATCCTTGTTTTAAAGGTGTGGTTAATGAAGCAACTTACTATAATCAGGAAAATCAAACCGTTAATACTCAAAAACATTTTGCTGTAGATGGTGGGGAACTATCAGAAACAAAATATAAATATTATGCTGCCGGTGATAAAATTTTTTCGGTTACTCGCAAATATAATGATGGACGGGTTGATTTTAAGCATTATGATAAAGATGGTAATGATGACACGATAAAGTATTTAGCAATTAAAAAAGTTGCTCAAAGGCAAGCTGAAAAAGGAGAAAAGTTAAGACAAGAAACTCAAAAAAAAGGTAAATCACCTGAAATAATGGTTACCAAAAAACTAAATAAGGTGCAAAAAGCCATCGCAATGTATAAAGCCAAAAAAGAAGTCGCGAAATAATTTGTTCTGTAACAAAAAACTTCATATTATAGATTGATATGTTTGAAATTTCTTATTAAAAAATCTATAACATAATATGTTTTGCATTCTAAACAGTTTTTTGCAAGTTCAAAATGTAGTATGTAATTTTCAATCAAAAGTGAAGTGGTGTTTTTATTTTAACAATTATATCGATTCTAATTATCGGTAATGATGATAGGTGCTTTTAGTGAATTAACATAATGATGCGATAGATATCTCCGAGTAAACTCGGGTTCTATTAAGGATACGAACCTGCGTTTTGACCACGCTCGTCGGCGTGGAGATGGTATCTAACGATACCTTTGCATTTAGTCCCGATAAATCGTGAGTTCTCTGTAAGGCATGTAATAAAAAACACCTCTTTGCAAGATGTGATAAGAGGTGCTTTTAGCTATAAAAATTTATTATTTTTTGCTGCTTGATTTTGTGCCATCACGTATCGGTTCATATTGGGGTAAAAACGAAGAAATTGATTTGATTGCCGTAGATGAAAGCAATTAGCGTATTTTTGCAGCGGAATGCAAATATTACAAAGATGACAAACCGGTTGATGTAGGGGTTTTCGCAAAATTACAAGAAAAGTGCAAGACTAAAGATTTTTCCGGAAACGACATTACTTACGGGCTATTCTCCAAGAGTGGTTTTACTAGCCGTTTAAAAGAAATTGCCGCCGGAAATGATAAATTAATATTAATTAACGGCGTAAAACTGGAAAAATAGCCTTGTATTTTCATATCGAAAATAATTTCAAGCATCGAGTAAACTTTTTATCAATTTAACTTGGTCTTTCATTGCCAATATTTCGTTGTAATGATTAATAAGTACAGTGTAAATTTGAGCTGATTTTTCTTCTGTCCCTGTATATTTCTGCCAGCCAGAGTTCAAAAGTCGTCTTTAATGGCGACTTTTTGCGTCGCTACGCAAGATTTTATCTTCATATCTTTAGCCTTAACTTCAGATAAACCCTTGCAAATCTAATTGGCATTATCATTTTATGCTATATAGGAAAATCACAAGTGCTAAGTGCACAATCATTGTAATTGGATAAATCTTTTGTAACACACCATTCCATACACTCATCATAACTTCCATCAGCATAACTGCCCACAAAACAAAATAACATTAAAGAAAGTAAAATAAACATAAGAGGAAATGCTACCACAAGTCTTATGATTTCAGATAAAATACCAATTTTACTTTTTGGAATTAGTATTTTATAAATTAAAAATCCTATTAATATAGGAAACGAAAACATAGACATTCTAAATAACCAAGAGCTTATCTTATACTCAATTGTTCTAAACTCCGGACTAACTACCATATTAAACACAATACATAAAATGGGCATACCTATAGCATATATTTTGACAAGCATTAAAATATATTTTTTAATATTAGGCATATGATGTTTTATTTTAAGCCAACAAAGCTTTAGTAAATTCATAACATTTCTCCGGTAATTTATTTCATTTTACATAAATATTTTTTATTTTTCACTCACCTGACATTTTACGATTTTTCACACTCAAAAATTATAGCAAGCTCGGCAAAATTTTCCGGACAATTTTAGCTTTTGTGGTCTTGTTTAGACAGCATAACCGGTTAGTTGCATTAAGCCATTGATATTATCGCCAATTTTTGATTTATCTTTTTCCATAATATTACTTCCTAAAATATCAGATTTAATTTTTTATCATATTTGCCGTTAAAATCAAGCCTGAAATACTGTTTTATCTGTATTAACCGCTCAAAACAAATTATTGCACCAAGTTTTAGAGCCAAAGCAGTTAAATACAATCAAATATTTTTTCCTTAAAATAATTTATCGTTTTTTTAAGAAACTATATTTTATCATTAAGCATAACACAATCAGGACAAAACTTATGAATTACAAATTTGGCATATATGGCGACAGTATTGCATTTGGTTATGGCAACAATAACCAAAGTTGGTTTGACGAGCTTTATTCCGGCAACAAAGCCTTAAAGCTTGCGCAAAACGGCGAAAAAACCGAAGATGTATTGCGCAAAATCAAACAAGACAATAACCGTTATGATATTTTGTTTTTGGCGGTAGGTATCAACAACTTACTATCAGATGCGCCTCAATGTAATCCATTTGCAATTGCCGAGTTCATCAGTCAATACGAACAAATTTTATTATCAGCTCAAGATAAAGCATCTAAAATTGTTGTTCAATCGGTGTTACCGGCACAAGAAAAACTTTTCCCAAATCAAGCTTGGCTTGATAAAGATAAATGGGTTTTTTACTCTGATATTGAAATTTTCAACCAAAGTCTGGCTAACCTGTGCAACAAGCATAAAGTTCAATTTATAGATGCTTATGCAATTTTTTGCTTACTGAATTTATCCGATATTTATACCGATGGGGTGCATCTGAATACATTAGGACAAAACATACTGGCAAGCATTTACAAACAAAACATATAGGTTTTACATTCGGTAAACTATTTTAGCCTGATGTAGTGTTTTAATATCTACATTGTCACTTTGATAATTGTTTTAATATTATCACTGAATTATAAAAAAAGAGCCTTACCATATCGGTAAAGCTCATATGTGAACATTACAAAAAATTAAAACTTTTCTTGCAATTCAAAGAAATAAGCTTGCGGGTGGTCACATACAGGACATTTTAACGGTGCCTTCGGACTTTCGATTCTGTGTCCGCAATTGCCACATTCCCAAATAACTTTGGTCGGGCGTTCAAAAATTCGGCCTTCGCAAAGAGCATCTAACAAAGCCTGATATCTTTCTTCATGACTTTTTTCAATTTTTGCAACTTCTTCAAACAGGTATGCAATTTTGTTAAAACCTTCTTCTTTAGCTTCTTTAGCCATACGGTCATACATATCTGTCCACTCATAATTTTCACCTGCAGCAGCATCTTTTAAATTTTCAATTGTAGAAGGTACTTGACCGTCATGCAAAAGCTTAAACCAAAGTTTTGCGTGTTCTTTTTCGTTTTCGGCAGTTTGTAAAAACTTATCGGCAATAATGTTATAACCTTCTTTTTTAGCCTTTGAGGCATAATATGTATATTTATTGCGAGCCATAGATTCGCCGGCAAAAGCTTCTTTCAGATTTTGTTCTGTTTTTGAGCCTTTCAATTCCATTTTTTTTCTCCTAAATAAAGTTTATTTTCTATTAACAAAAATAACACCCTTTATCAGGGTGTCAACAAAATAAAAACATTATCAAATAAAATTTTATATTTGCTTATCTTCTTCCAAGCCATCAATAATTTCACCGATTTTATCAGTTTTTGCAACTTCTTGTTCAGAAACTGACATTTGTTTAATTTGGGCCACAACTTTTTTAAACTCAGCTAACTTAGCTCCGCTCAAATTTTCACCGGTAGCAGCTCGAATTTTTAACGGGTCAACTTTTTGACCGTTTTTTATAACTTCAAAATGAAGATGAGGTCCGGTTGAACGACCTGTATTTCCGACATAAGCAATGACTTGTCCTTGTTTAACCCTAACACCGGGGCGAATCCCTTTGGCAAAAGATTTTAAGTGAGCATATCCGGTAGTATATTCCGAATTATGCCTGATTTTTACAAAATAACCATATCCGCCAACCCATTTTGCCTGCGTAACTACACCATCACCACTGGCATAAACTTTTGTACCCATAGGAGCTGCATAGTCAACACCGTGATGATTGCGATAATCTTTGAAAATCGGATGTAAACGACGACCGAATCGTGAAGAAATACGAGCATTTTTGAATGCTAAAGGCTTTTTATCCAAAGTTTTTTTCAAAGCCAAACCTTTTTCATCATAGTAGTCAACATTGCCTTTAGAATCTTCAAAACGATAAAGCTCTGTTTTTTCTTTTCCAAGCTTTAACGAAGCATAAATTATGTCGCCATATTTTACAACTTTGCCGTTAGGAGCAAGCTCTTGTTCGTAGCGAACTTCAAATGTATCTCCCGCTTTAACATCTCGCCTAAAATCAACACTAAAAGAAAAAATATTGATAAAATTACCCACAATTGTTAACGGAACACCGGCATTTTGCATTGCGCTTGATACATTGCCTTTAATTATACCGCTTACAGATTTTATATCGGTTTTTAAATCATCTTGCTCGATTCTCGCTTCATATTTTCCGTCATCGTTTTGCTCAACAATGTAACGAGTCCCGCTTATCGGCTCAATAACAATTTTATCAATCGAAACCAGCTCATTATAAACATTGTCAACAGCAGAAGTTATAAAAATGCTTTGTCCGACTTTAATGTTTTTTGCATCAAATACTTTTTTATAAGCCGTATAAATATCGGTTGCTTTTGCATAATCCAAGCCCAATCCGGTCAATATACCGATAAAACTGTCACCCTTTGCAACCGTAATCACATCATGATTTATATGCTTTGAATTTGATGCCACAACTTCTTGTGCAGGAGTTTGTAAAGATTTGGGTTCATCATTTTCAAGCATTAAGGTTTGTGCTTCATCAACAAGAGGTACATCATCAAGAATTTCATCGTCTTTTAAATTGTCTGTTGCAAAATCAGCCTCCATATCGATAAATTCTTCCGGCACAATCTTTTCAACTTCAACATCATACGGAGTAGATGCTTCAACATTGTTATTGTTATAAACAGAAATAATCAAAGCAGCAGTAACAGCCAGAGCATATACCAACAAAAGTGCTCTTTCTTGCCTGATTCGTTGAGCTTTTTTTCTTTTTTTAGCAAAATTCATTTTTAAAATCCCTAAAAAATTCGTTCTTTTAACAATGCAACAAGAGTATTTTTTTTTCAAGTAGATAATAAAGTTATACAAAAGCAATGCTAAATATAACTTATTTACAAAGGTTTATAACAAAAAGGCAAAAAAAATCAAAAAACTTAAAAAAAACACTTGCATTTATAAATTTTATTATATATAAAGTGTTTGTTAAATTGATGGGGGCGTAGTTCAGTTGGTTAGAATACATGCCTGTCACGCATGGGGTCGCGAGTTCGAGCCTCGTCGCTCCCGCCATTTTAATAACACAGCGCATTAAAGCGCTTTTTTTGTTTTAAACACTATCTAATCATCAAAAGCTTAATCAAGCAATTTGTTTTTTCTTACCTCATTTTTGATTTAAATCCACATTTAGACTCTTTTTACTTACAAAAAAAACGGTTTATGATGCGTCTTGAAAGGTAAATTTTTGCACCTTTCAAGTACATTTAAACTTAGTCTTTGTAAAGGAATTTAAAATAAGCACCACAAACACCGAAACCAAATATGCTGATTTAACAGCAACAGTTCGATTGAAATAGCAAATGAACTCACTTGAAACAATATTCGAAATTGATAGTCAGTAATAAATTTATTAATATCTGCGACCACCTGTTTTTTGTTCCAAGACATCCAAAGCAAGCGATATATTTGATTGCTTATCTGTCACACGCATAGCTTCGATTTTCTTTGCATCTTCCACACGCTTTTCAATCAGGTTCATAATCTTTTCGAGCATATTGCGATGCTTAACATTATCTTCATATTCAATTCTTTGACCGCCCATACCCGTTTTGTGTCTTTCTATAATATCATGTGACCAACTATTAACTATGTTATTCGTTAAAAGCCAATTGAATGTGACAGGGGCAGATTGATCTATAATTTTTTCAACCATTCTAAAAGAATTTTCACCATCTGTATGATTACCATCGGTAATCATGAAAAAGTTTACAAATCCTTCGCGTTTGTTTTTAACATCTCGATTTCGAATTTCATTCAAAACAGCCGGAATATTATCGCCAATTTTATCATCTCCGTAAAATTCGGAATGATAAACTGTTGCTAAACGCTGCGAGATTTCAATACTATTATCACCAGGTTTTGCAATCCAGGTTGTAGGAGTGTGCATCATAGCTACATAAACATTAAATGCCGGATTATCTCTTGTGGCTTGGAATAGAGAGCAAGCCAGTTCAATTGCAAATTGATCCGTTCCGGCAGAGCTCATTGAACCGGAGTTATCAATCAAAATAGCAATATCAATCGGTGCTTTTACTTGGTCTTTACCTACATCATTTACAATAAAGTTTCTAAAATCGTCTTCTTGTAATTCATCACCTTTGATTTGCTTTTTTAATCTTTCAATATATGACGGTAAATCTACTTTTAAATTGCCCGATTCAGGAACAACTGAACGAACTTCAACACCATCTGTTTCGTCATAATATTCATTTTGCAAATCAATAAATTTAGATTTTAGTTTCTCAATCAAATCAAAGTTTTCATCTATAATTTTTGAATATTCATTCTCCGGCATCAATGTTTTCGGCATTGAAAATGGCACAGCTTCCTCTGATAAAGAAAATGACCTTTTTGATGATTCCATATTTTGTTTTCTGGTATCAGATGTTTGTCTGATAATTTCCATCACATTTTGAAAGCCCTCGTTTTCCTCGTCTTCTTGCTGTGTGTTTTTCATTAATTTATCAATTTTTTTCTTATATACTTCTTCAGGAGATGCAGGCATATCCTTTAATGGTGGCATATTTTTATCAGCATCAGGCATCTTCTTAAAGAGATTTTCAAAATCTTCTTGCTCGTCTACATCTTCTGACTCATTATTTTCATCAGCTCCTTTTTCTTCTGTATCTTCCGAATTACCAGATTTTCCACCTTCTTGTTCATCGGTGTCCTCAGACTCACCGCCTTTTCCGCCTTCTTTTTCTTCTGTATCTTCCGAATTACCAGATTTTCCATTTTCTTGTTCATCGGTGTCTTCAGACTCACCGCCTTTTCCGCCTTCTTTTTCTTCTGTATCTTCCGAATTACCAGATTTTCCATTTTCTTGTTCATCGGTGTCTTCAGACTCACCGCCTTTTCCGTCTTCTTTTTCTTCTGTATCTTCCGAATTACCAGATTTTCCATTTTCTTGTTCATCGGTGTCTTCAGACTCACCGCCTTTTCCGTCTTCTTTTTCTTCTGTATCTTCCGAATTACCAGATTTTCCACCTTCTTGTTCATCGGTGTCTTCAGACTCACTGCCTTTTCCGTCTTCTTTTTCTTCTGTATCTTCCGAATTACCAGATTTTCCACCTTCTTGTTCATCGGTGTCTTCAGACTCACCGCCTTTTCCGTCTTCTTGTTCTTCTATACCTTCCGAATTACCAGATTTTCCACCTTCTTGTTCACCTCTGCCAGACTCATTATTTTCATTTTTCTGACTATCATCTTCACTTTTTTCGCCACCTTGCGAATTTTGGATAGCGTTGCCATCTTGTTGTGACATATTATTTGGAGAACTTTGTTGGTTATTTTGTTGCATATTGCTTTGATGATTGTTTTCTTTACCGTTTTGTTGTTCTTGGCCTTCTTGTTCATTTTCTCGAAGATTTGCTTCAAAATATTGCATAGCATACAAATCAAAAATATCATCAATGATATCTGCTCGCTTTTCCGCAAAGTCATATGCAAGTTTGTATACATCTTCATCAGATTTATAGTAATCCCGTTCTTTGACTTGTAAATCTTCCAAAGAAGAAGTCATATCACGAAGTTTCTTGAAAGCTTCCATACCGCTAACTTTTTGATTTTCAGGTGTGCGATATTCTATCCAGTCAATATTTACACCAAGTTTACGCCATTGTTCCGGCTCATCTTTCACAATACCATTATTCACAAAAAAAGACAACCTGATAGCATGCTTTAAGTTTTGTGCCCGATTAGCCGGTGTATCTTCAACTTCAACAATGCCGTTCTTGTTTTTTTCTAAATTTTCACCAACTGTAAAAAGTTGTGTTTCTACCGCGTTTAAATCGTAACCTGTGTCTTGTTTAATAATTCTTGAAGCATTTGCCGCAAACTTATTAGCATAGCTGTTTTCAGCCTCATCAAACATCATAAATCTGCATTGGTGTTCGCGTGCAACTTCTCTTAAGCGCTGATACTCCTCTTTAGTTATTTTTCTTTCACGAGCTTTTTTGTTTAATTCATCAAACTCTTTTCTTAATGCTTCCATCTTTTTTCCAAAAGAAAGAGTGCCGTAAGCATGCCCTATTTCATGAAGTTGAATTGCTCTGGAGTGTTCAAAACCACCAACAAGCCCCCAAAGCATATCAAGATTAATTCGATTATTTTCTTTATCAAAGTAAAAACCTACATCAGGATAATCGCACGCACCCCATCGCATAGCAATGTTTTCTTCATCCGGCAAAAAGGACATCTTTCTAATCATGAAAGCATGTCTTCGCAACTCCATATTAGCGGTTGTGCTGTTTTTAATATCATTCCAAACTTTTAATTTGTGTATCGGGCATGAACCGAGGTTGGACGGCCAATTTTTTCTAACTTCAGGATCAGACACACTGCAAGCAAGCGCCATACCCCAAATTAACTGTCTGGGGGAATCTGAAATATCAGGAATTTCTTTTATTTCACCATGTTTTAAAAAATTGTACGCCTTTTTAATTTCCAAACTTAAATCTGCCACTGAAATTTTGCTATTTTGTTGCGCTTCTTCAAGCAATGCTTTGTTGATTTCCATAAAATCAGCCAAAAGCAAGTTTTGAGCAAAAAACTTATCTGCCACCCGCCGTCTTAAACCTGAGAATGGGTGTTTTAATATTTCATATGCAGATTTGTAGTCTGTCGTTGCCATATTTATACAATTCCCCATAAAATATTTTTACTTTGAGAAGATGCCGTTAAGATTTCCTCTAACAACACTCTATTAATCAAATTTTTTGAAATATATAAATTAACTGTCTCATCAGATTCCATACTTGCTCTTAATGCATCAACACTCTCACATATTAAAACTTTTTTACAAGCTTGTATTTGCTCAACATCTAAAGCATCTTCCAGATTAAAAACATAAGAATAACCAATATGTTCATACGGATAACTCAAAACCTTTTTTAAAAAAATGTCAGGCATCACTTGTTTGAGAATTTCTTTTTGCTTAACAATTCCCATTTTGTCCTCCTTTCAATTTTAGCATATTGGCAACTATTGGAAAAACATCTGTTTGAAGATCAACCTTCTGAGAATGTCCATATTCTTGTGCAGAAAGTTCCGAAGATAAGTAAGTTGTCGCATGTGCCATATTCCCGGCATTTCTTGCATCAAACGATTTCATAAACACTTTAGAAATATCGCTTCTTGTATCATTCGGCAAAGATAACTTTAACTTAACAGCATGTGCCAAATTAGCATAAGCTGACCGGTCTAATTTATCCATCCAATTGATAATTGTTGTTGCACTTTTTGCATTATTTCTATCAACATAAGTAATACCTTTCTTTTTCAGACGAACAGACATTACTTTATCAATTTCTTCTCCGACAATCAAAGTTTCTTTTTTCTCACCTACAGGTATTTGTACAATATCAAGAGCAACTTTTTGATCGTTTTCATCCTTAAACACAAACGAGTTATACAAAACATCTTTTGACTGTCCGGATAAAATATCAATTACTTCATTTGTGACATCTTTCTGCGTAGATTGTTCATATGCCGCAAACATTTTAGGCCAAATCATTTCCAAGTTGTTTTCAGAAAGAGTATTAATGGTAAGGGTTGCCAGAAAAGATTTTGCATTAACCAAGTTTTTGACATCATATTCTTCACTTATATCATCCGTAGCAAGTTGGCTGGAAATTAAACCAAAAGTTTCAACAACTGCTGTCTCGACAAACGGTGTTTTGTTGTTTGAATTATTATTTACATTAACAGATGCAATTTTACCGATAACGGGAGGTGCTTTCGATTGATTTTCTCGAATATCAGCCATATAGCTTTCTATAAATTCCGCATTTATCAAATCATCGTTCGGTCTACCCGCTACCTCCGGATGGCTTTCTTTAATTATGTCGCATATAATTTTTTGAATCTGCAAAGCTTCTTCACTTACACCCTTATTGGATGTAAATGTAAACAAATCTTTAAGCCTTCTTTGCTCAACCGATTTAGCCTCAAAATATTCTTCATCGCCAACACCGTTTCTTGACAAAATATTGTTAGCAAAACCCAGAACCGGCTCAGCCAATGTCGGATTAGCGCTTTCAGTCCAGAAAATTTCTTTAACCACTTCTTTTAAGGATTTTTCAATAGCCTCACCTTGATTTTCCATACGCATTTCAAGAGTATTCTGTCCAACCGGTGCCGCAAACTCATATTGTAAAAACGGATTTTTACTTAATTTATCTCCGTTTTGAGGAACATATGTTTTAACACGATTGAAAATATCTTCAATCAAACGAAAACTGAACGATGTGTCCATAATATGCTGTCTCAATTTCTGATCTTCGCATTTTGTGAGGTCAGTACATTCTTTTTTATATAGATAAAGCTCATACAAAGAATTTCCGACAATCTCAGCTGCAGCAAGAAACTGCCCTGCTCTAGCCAAATAAAGCTTTTGATCTTCCGGAATAGCGTTCTTTTCTTCTTTGGTTAAGCCGAGTGTACGCAAGAACATACAAACTTCAGAAAGCTCCTTATCGGTTTGTATATCAAAAGAATCTCTGATAACAGAAATCGGAACACCTGTTGCATAAGAACAGAACATATCTGTAAAATCTTTGGCAGTATAATCTTCAGTATATTCCACATCAAATCTGTCTTTTAGCGGTTCACTCATTTTTTCTTTAATACCCATTTCAATGGTTTCCGGGTTACCAATAGCTTCAAGCATAAATGTATCCGGAATATCTTCCTTCCTTAAATGAATTACTCGTCCATTTGCAGCCTCAATATCCATTGATTCGTATCCGCCATTTAAAAAATCAAGATAAGGCAGTAAAAAGTCTTGGTTTTTACCACGATTAATTTCATCTAAAATAATCGGGCGACCACTTTCTAAAGCTTCTATTAATTTTCCGTCCTTTTCTACAAACCCGACATTGTTAATATTTGTTGTGCACTCTATACTCTCTCTTTTACAAAATTGTTGTAAAAGACTGACAAATTCTCTATCTCCGCCATAAGAAGAAAACATTGCACTGTTTTTTGCCTCAGCCCAATCAAGAGAAATACGACCTTCTTCATCTTGCGTCAGAGCACCTTCAAACATTTTCTTCAACAAAGCAATCCCATCTTCTGACAGGGCAGTTTTATCACCTTTATTGTACATCTTAATACGCGCATCAATAGCATTTTTTTCAACATCTATATTCGATGTATCTAAAACTGTTTGCACAATCAAACTTTTCAAATCCATATCTTTACAGTTTACATATATAGCTCCTTTAGGCGACACCATTTTACCCAAAGTTTTAGATTTATGCGTCTTTCCGGAACCAGGCATACCAAGTGTTAATTTTGCACGACGGCGATGTTTAAAGGTATTACTGACAGCTTGATCTGAATCGATATTCTTGCTTCTTCGACGCAAATCAGATAGAAAACTTTTTAGGCGACCACGTGTCGGTAAATGACGCCAAAGCGTCCCCGTTACTCTTGCTTGGATATCCTCAGGTTTTCCTTCAAATAAAACCGGTAGACTGATATAAGTATAATCATTCGACAAGAGTTTAAGATTTCCTTCTTCATCAACATATGGTAGCGGATAGTTTCTTGAACCGATATACGCAACATTTTGAGACATATTTTAAAACTCCTAAAAAAGTAATCATATTTTTCTTTAGTGTGACAAAAAAAAACATTTAAGTCAAGTGTTTTTTGCAATATCAAGACAAAAAAATATTTGACAAAACGATAGAAAAGAATTAAGATAGCAATAATAAGAATTATAATTTTATTAGCCGAACCCATTGTATGATATGATAATAAGGAAAAACAGATGGTATTTGATAGATTAAAAGCAAAAAGAAAAGGTACAAAATATTTACCATTCGAGCAAGATGGCAAAATCTATAACCTTTATGATATGCCCAAAGGCTTTGTTATTAAAGGCAATTTAGATTTAATCAATAAAGGTTTAACCAAGCTTCCGGATTTATCTGAAGTTGTGGTAAAAGGAGGTTTTAGTTGCTCTTTTAATCAGCTAACAACATTAAAAGGTGCTCCTAAAGAAGTTGGCGGAGGTTTTCGTTGCCAATCTAATAAACTAACATCATTAAAAGGTGCCCCACAAATAGTTGGCGGAGATTTTATTTGCTCTTATAATCAACTAACATCGTTAGAAGGCGCACCAGAAGAAGTTGGTGGATATTTTGATTGCAGTGAGAATAAACTAACATCGTTAGAAGGTGCTCCTCAAATAGTTGGCGAAGAGTTTTATTGCTATAGAAATCAACTAACATCATTAGAAGGTGCTCCTCAAACTGTTGGCGAAGAGTTTTATTGCTATAGAAATCAACTAACATCATTAGAAGGTGCTCCTCAAACTGTTGGCGGAGGTTTTCATTGCCAATCTAATAAACTAACATCTTTGGTTGGGTTACCTCAGATGGAAGAAAGTAAGAAAATTTATTGCGATGATTCCTTAGGAAATAAATATGGTTTTTTAGATACCTGGATGTATGGTGTTTCATATGAACAATTATGTGAATCTCCACTTTATAGAAGTGAAACAGCAATGAACAGAGTTCGAAATAAATTACCGCAAAAAAATATTGAAACCAAACCGGCTTCAACAAAACAACAAGAAAAGGTAAAAACAAAACAACAAGAAGCATTTGAAAGAACCAATGCTGAATTTAGCCAGTGGCTTAAAGACAACTCCGCTAAACCTACAAGAGAATAAGCTAAACATTGCTATAACAATATGATAATAAGGATAATAAGATGGCATTTGAAAGATTAAAAGCAAAAAGAAAAGGTATAAAATATTTACCATTCAAGCAAGATGGTAAAACCTATAACCTTTATGATATGCCCAAAGGCTTTGTTATTAAAGGCAATTTAGATTTAAGCTATATAGGTTTAACCGAGCTTCCGGATTTATCTGAAGTTGTGGTAAAAGGAAATTTTGATTGCCCTGATAATAAACTAACCTCGTTAAAAGGCGCTCCTAAAGAAGTTGGCGGATATTTTTATTGCTATAGAAATCAACTAACATCATTAGAAGGAGCTCCTCAAACGGTTGGTGGAATATTTGATTGCCATTCTAATCAACTAACATCATTAGAAGGAGCCCCTCAAACGGTTGGTGATGGTTTTAGGTGCTCTTATAATAAACTAACATCGTTAGAAGGCGCTCCTAAAGAAATTGGCGGAGAGTTTCTTTGCCAATCTAATGAACTAACATCGTTAGAAGGCGTGCCTCAAAAAGTTTACGGAATATTTGATTGCTCTTATAATAAACTAAGATCGTTAAAAGGTGCTCCTAAAGAAATTGGCGAATATTTTATTTGCCGTAATAATCAACTAACATCGTTGGTCGGGTTACCTCTGATGATAGAAAGTGGGACAATTTATTGCGGTAAATCCTTAGAAAACAAATACGGATTTAATTTTGATTATAATGAGGAAGGTGTTTCATATAAACAATTATGCGCATCTCCACTTTATAAAAGTGAAACAGCAATGAACAGAGTTCGAAATAAATTACCGCAAAAGATTGAAACCAAACCGGCTTCAAAAAAACAACACAAAAAGGTAGAAACAAAAACAAAACAGCAAGAAGAAGCATTTGAAAAAATCAATGCCGAATTTAGCCAGTGGCTTAAAGACAACTCCGCTAAACCTACAAGAGAATAAGCTAAATATGATAATAAGGATAAACCGATGATGTTAATTGAGCTAAACGCAAAAAGAAAAGGTATAAAATATTTACCGTTCGAGCAAGATGGCGAAACCTATAACCTTTATGATATGCCCAAAGGCTTTGTTATTGAAGGTGATTTAGATTTAATCAATATAGGTTTAACCGAGCTTCCGGATTTATCTGAAGTTGTGGTAAAAGGAGGTTTTTATTGCTCTTATAATCAACTAACATCATTAGAAGGTGCTCCACAAAAAGTTGACGGAGATTTTTATTGCAATAGCAATCAACTAACATCGTTAGAAGGCGCTCCTAAAGAAATTGGCGAATATTTTATTTGCTTTGATAATCAACTAACTTCGTTGGTCGGGTTACCTCTGATGAAAGAAAGTATGAAAATTTATTGCGATGATTCCTTAGGAAATAAATATGGTTTTTCAGATACCTGCAATGATGGTGTTCCATATGAACAATTATGTGCATCTCCAGTTTATAAAAGTGAAACAGCAATGAACAGAGTTCGAAGCAAATTACCGCAAGAAAATATTGAAACCAAACCTGTTTCAACAAAACAACAAGAAAAGGCAGAAACAAAAACAAAGCAACAAGAAGCATTTGAAAGAATCAATGCCGAATTTAGCCAGTGGCTTAAAGACAACTCCGCTAAACCTACAAGAGAATAAGCTAAATATGATAATAAGGATAAACCGATGGCATTTAATAGATTAAAAGCAAAAATAAAAGGTATAAAATATTTACCATTCAAGCAAGATGGTAAAACCTATAACCTTTATGATATGCCAAAAGGCTTCGTTATTAAAGGTAATTTGAATTTAAGAGGTAAAGATTTAACCGAGCTTCCGGATTTATCTGAAGTTGTGGTAAAAGAAGGTTTTTATTGCGATGACAATCAACTAACATCGTTAAAAGGTGCTCCTCAAGAAGTTGGTGGAAATTTTATTTGCGATAACAATCAACTAACATCGTTAGAAGGTGCCCCGAAAGAAGTTGGCAGAGGTTTTTATTGCTATTCTAATCAACTAACCTCATTAGAAGGTGCTCCTAAAGAAGTTGGCGGAGATTTTTATTGCCATTCTAATCAACTAACATCGTTAGAAGGCGCGCCTCAAAAAGTTGGCGGATATTTTGATTGCCATTCTAATCAACTAACATCGTTAGAAGGTTCTCCTAAAGAAGTTGGCGGAGATTTTTATTGCCATTCTAATCAACTAACATCGTTGGTCGGATTACCTCAGATGAAAGAAGGGCATATTCGTTGTGATGATTCTTTAGGAAACAAATATGGGCTTAGTAGCGTTTTTTCATATACACAATTATGTGAATCTCCACTTTATAAAAGTGAATCAGCAATGAACAGAGTTCGAAGCAAATTACCGCAAGAAAATATTGAAACCAAACCTGTTTCAACAAAGCAACAAGAAAAGACAGAAACAAAAACAAAACAACAAGAAGCATTTGAAAAGACCAATGCCGAATTTAGCCAGTGGCTTAAAGACAACTCCGCTAAACCTACAAGAGAATAAGCTAAATATGATAATAAGGAAAAACAGATGGCATTAAGTAAACTAACCGCAAAAATAAAAGATATAAAATATCTACCATTCACGCAAGGTTGCATAACCTATAACCTTTATGATATGCCCAAAGGCTTTGTTATTAAAGGTAATTTGGATTTATGGAACAAAGGTTTAACCGAACTTCCTGATTTATCTGAAGTTGTGGTAAAAGGATATTTTAATTGCTCTCAAAATCAACTAACATCGTTAGAAGGTGCTCCTCAAAGAGTTGGCGGAGATTTTTATTGCAATTATAATCGACTAACATCGTTAGAAGGTGCTCCGAAAGAAGTTGGCGGAGATTTTGGTTGCAGAGAGAATAAACTAACATCGTTAAAAGGCGCGCCTCAAACGGTTGGCGGAGATTTTTATTGCTCTGATAATCAACTAACATCTTTGGTCGGGTTACCTCTGATGAAAGAAAGTATGAAAATTTATTGCGATGATTCCTTAATGAAGAAATACGGATTTTATATTGATGATGACCTCTCATATGAACAATTATGTGAATCTCCACTTTATAAAAGTGAAACAGCAATGAACAGAGTTCGAAGCAAATTACCGCCAAAACAGGTAGAAACAAAAGAG
>SUUV01000051.1 GCA_015062345.1 Alphaproteobacteria bacterium
TGTCTCTATTTCTTCTCGCTTTTTCATAGACTTAACTCCTTTGACTTAAGTCTACCTGTTCGGATTTAATTGTGTAAAGGGTGTTCGGATTTAATTGTGTATTCACATAAATAAAAAATAATGTTTACTTTTAAATTTTAAGGTGTATTTTCATCAATTCGGTAGAGAAAGGAAAATATAAAATGAAAAATATGACACAAGGCAATCCGACCAAGCTGATTTTGTTGTTTAGTTTGCCGTTGCTGATAGGAAATATCTTCCAACAACTGTATAATATCTCAGACATCTTAATTGTCGGTCGCTTAATTGGTGTTAATGCTTTGGCAGCCCTTGGCTCAACTGCGCCGTTATACTTTGTGTTTTTGCTTATATCTTTTGGATTTACCGGTGGTTTAACGGTTATTACGGCACAAAAATTTGGGGCAAAAGATTATGATTTGATGCGAAAATCTATGACGCATTGTGTGTATGCCAGCACGGTTTTGAGTGTGCTGATTATGAGCTTTTTGCTTACTTTTTTGCATCCTTTCTTAAAATTGATGAATGTGCCTGAAATTATCATGGAAGATTCGTATAATTTTATGGCGGTTTTGACCGGCGGTATGGTGATGATTGTGTTCTACAATTTGTTATCCGGTTTTATCAGAGCCGTCGGTGACAGTAAAACACCTTTATATTTTCTGATATTTTCTACCGTTTTGAATGTGTTGTTTAACTTTATCTTGATTTATTATTTCAAACTTGGGGTTGTAGGCTCGGCCTTAGGAACAGTAAGTGCCATAACAATAGCGGTGATTCTGTGCTTGCTTTATATGTACAAAAAATTTGAAATTATGAGATTAAAAAAATCTGATTGGAAATATGATAAAGATTTTATGAAAGAGCATTTGGCGGTTGCAATTCCGATGGCATTGCAGTTTTCGGTTTTATCGTTGAGTTTGATGATTATACAAAGTGTGTGCAACTCCTTTGGACCTGATGTCATTGCGGCATTTACCGCCGCTTTAAGAATTGAGCAACTTGCAACTCAGCCTTTGTTGGCTTTGGGAATTGCTTTGGCTACATATTCGGCGCAAAACTGGGGTGCCGGAAAACTTGCCCGCATCAGAAAAGGTGTCAGAATTTCGGCTCTTATTTCGCTTAGTATTGCCGTTTGTATATCTTTATTGGTGCGCTTTGTCGGAAGCTCTATGATTGCGGTGTTTATTAAAGATGAAAGTCCGTTGATTATTGAAATCGGTAAAGAGTATTTGCGTATCAGCACATTTTTTTATTTTTTCTTGGGTATGATATTTGTATTTCGCAACACATTGCAAGGTATGGGCAAACCGCTCATTCCGCTTATCGGAAGTTGTGTGGAGCTCGCAGTTCGTTCGTTTGCCGCCATTTATCTGGCAAAGATTATCGGTTATAAGGGAATTTTTTATGCCGGACCGATTGCGTGGGTGGGAGCTGCTTTGGTGGTTATGATAGGATATGTGGTTGTCATTTACAACTTAAAAGCATCAAAAACAAAAAACTACTATCTGATGAACAAGCACAGAATCGCCCTTTGTTCTTCAATTACGGGCTCAAACCAAACACCTGCGGCTGAATGATGTTTTAACAACACAAATCTTCTATGATTTTGTTTAACAACAAGAAACCTTCTTTTGTAGCATAAACACAATCGGGAGTTTCTTTTATCAGATTTAAGTTTAACAGATTTTCTTTATTTTTAAGATTAATAAAATCATCAAAAACAATACCGCAAATTTGTTTAAAATGGTCTTTATTTATACCTTCTCTTAAGCGCAATCCCATAATCAGCAATTCTTCGGCTCGTTCTTTAGCGGTTAGCTTTTCCATATTATGCGGATAGGTAATGGCATAGTGCTCATTGTTTATTTTTAATCGTCCGTGAGCAGATTGTCCAATGCCGATATATTCATCACCCAACCAATAACATTTGTTATGGCTCGATTGATATCCGCTTTTTGCAAAGTTTGAAACTTCATATTGCGGGTAGCCGTTATTTTCTAAAAAAGTTACGGTATCAGAATACATTTTTGCGGCCAATTCTTCATCAAGAGCCTTAATGCCCTTTAAGGCAAAGACCGTGCCTTCTTCTATGGTTAATTGATATAAGGATAAATGCTTAAAACCAAAGTTTACGGCTTGTTCAAGCTCTTGTTGCCAACAATTAAAGTTTTGGTTGGGCCTTGCGTAAATCAAATCTATTGAGTGATTAGCAAAATTTTTCAAAACTTCATCTATGCTGTGTAAAGCCTGATTCAAATTATGTGTGCGTCCCAAAAACCTTAAATCGGCATCGTTTAAGGCTTGCACACCTAAGGACAACCTGTTAATTCCGGCATTTTTAATGAATTTAAACATATTTTCATATTCGGAATTCGGGTTGGCTTCCAAGCTGATTTCAACATCGGTTTGTGTTTTCCAGAGCTTATAAATATGCTCAATTATACGAGATATATTTTCAGGCTTGATAAGGGAAGGGGTGCCGCCGCCAAAGAAAACAGAACGCACAATTCTGTCAGGTACCAAACTATGATAATGTTCAAGCTCGGCAATGTACGAGTCTATAATGGCGGTTTGGTCAATGTCTTTTTTAACATTTTTGAAAAAATCACAATAAGGGCATTTGCTTTTGCAAAAAGGCCAATGAATATAAATTGACAGTGGTTTTATGTTCATCGGCCTTGTTACTTTCAGATAAAATCAGTTTATACCAAAATGGTGTCCAAAAGTTCTTTGGCATAAGCTCTTAACTCCGGATTTAGCATCAACGAGAGTTTTAAGTTTGCTCTAGCCAATTCATCATTGGTGCCACAGTCAAACCTTACTCCTCGGCACAATACACCGGTTAAAGGCACACCTCTTTGTGCAGCCAAATTTAAGGCATCAGTGAGGTTAATTTCACCGTTTGAGCCGTTTTTAACTTCGGGTAAGATATCCATTATGACATTTGGCAAAATATAAGGTCCCATACTGGCATAATTTGACGGCACTTCTTCTAACTTGGGTTTTTCAACCAAGCCTTGCGCTCGTACAGTTCTGCCATCACGAACAGCACCGATAAGCGCACCGTATCTGACCATTTCTTCTCTTGGAAATTCAATGATATTTTCAACCATACCGCCGGTTTTCTCATAAACTTCGACAAGTTGTTTTAAGATACCGTCACCGTGAAAGTTGATATATATATCATCAGGCCACATCACAATAAAATCTCTTTTACCGACAATTTCTTTGGCCATCAAAATGGCATGACCGTTGCCCAAAGGCGCTTTTTGTTCGGCAAACGAAAATTTCATACCATCGGGGATAATGTCTTTTACGGCTTTTAACAAATCAAACTTTGATTTTTGTTTAAGATGTTCTTCAAGCCAAGGATATGGCGAAAAATATCTTTCAAAAAGATGTTTGCAAGATTGGTCACTGTAAATAAAAACAATCTCCTTAACCCCGATTTCTCGGCAGGCATTTACGGCATATTGAATAATCGGTAAGTTATTGAGGGTTAAAAAACCTTTGTGTAAAACTTTAGTAGCAGGGAGGTTGCGGGTAGATAAACCGGCAACCGGCAAAATACAAACTTCCGGCTTGTTAGACATAGATAAACTCCAAATAATTCGGTTAACATTATGTCTTATAATATATCCGTTTGTTTTACATTTTGCAAGAGTGCTTATGGTTTATTTGCACAGCAAGTTTAATTATCTTTGGTACAAATTTTTCATCATCAACGATTCAAAGCCGTTATCTTGTATGCGCTTATGATTTATGGCGTTTTGAATGATTTGTCCGTAGCGATTTGATGTCTGGTATATTCCTTCAAAACGAGACCGTTCCGACTGAGACAAACCGTCAAAAGCTTCTTCGACATCTAAAGATGCAGATGGCGAAAATTCATCAAAAGTAGGGTCTAATTTGCCAATCATACGCAGAAAACACATTTTGTTGGTTTCGTCATCAGGATTAAAAGATTCTTTGGCATCAAAATCATTTAATGATTCGGGCATATATTCGTTATATAAAAACTCACGACAATATTGATATGTGCCGTCGGTGTGCTCGGGTTCGGCACCAATCGGGATATAGCCGTCATCTTCAATGCGTCTGATTTTATCAACCACCATCATATTATATTGATGAATGGCATTTTTATTGATTTGAGTGATGCGATTGAGCAATATGGTTTTTTTTGCATTCATCTGAGCCAATTTTTGGGCATCAAGTTCTGAGCGCTTGGCCTCAATTTCTTTTTCAATTTTTCTGACTTCTTCATAAAGTTTGTGTGTCCGGATATCCGCCATATAAAGAGTGTGTATTTTGAGTTGAACTTCAACCTCTCGTACATTGCCTTTTTCATCAGGTATATGCAAAACTATTTTAATGTCATAATACATTTTTTTGTTGTCGGAAAGCTTGCCGTTGAAACGGTTTCTGGTTTCGTTTTCAACAATGTAATACGGCTCTCTTTCTTTAATTCTTTTTTCTTCTTCGGTGCTTATGCCTTTGTATAATGTACGGTCTTTTTGAAACACTTTGGCCATTCTTTCGGCGCCGGTTTTATATTTGCAGGTTACGGTCAAACGCAAAATGTCATGAAGTTTTGATGTTGTGCCCTTAATGTCTTGAAAAGCATCTCTGAAACCCTCAAAATCTTCATCAACAAAAGCTAAATCAGCAATGTTTTTTAAGTCATCGTTATATTCTTTGCCATATTCATAAAGCAATTTTTCAATTGCTCTTGAAGCCTCTTTCATCTTAGGGAAAATAATGCGTATGGCATTGTGATATTTATCATAGTATATAAGTGAGGTGTCGGTGAACGGAGTGACGGCTTTTAGGGTATAATCAATCGGGCGACCGTTTTCATCTTTTTCAACCTTGCCGGTGCTCAAATCAATTGCTTGGGTTGCTTCGGGCTGTTTTAACAAATCATAAATTGCACGATATGTGTGACGATACACTTTGTCGGGGTCACTGTAATACATTTTTAAGGTTGCATATTCGTTATCATTAATTTTTTTATCTTGATATGCGTTTTCAATGATGTTTAAACTGTAACGGCTCATCTCGGAAATGATTTCCGAAATTTGATGTCTGGGCATTTCAACCGTTTCTTTTACCGAATATGATTTTTTTTGTGTATCCGACATTTTTATATCCTTTTTGTTAAATGCCCAAGCATTTTGCCACAAATTTTGTCCTTTGGCAAGAGCTTTTTTATTTTAAAAAGAGCCTCAGCTCCTAAAAGCCAAAGCTCTTTTGTAGTTTGCTATGATAACATAATAATTCGAGAATTTACTTACATGTTTTTACCTGATGACTTCCGTTAGCATCAATGTATGTGATAGTACCAGAGACTAACGCATTAACAGTACAATTTATACAACAATCTGCCGCTGAAGATGATGTCGGTCTTTTTCCTCCTTCACAACTGTAATAATCAAAAGATCCTACTACCATATAGACATCATTGGCTCGAATATACCCATCATTACATTTCCAACCGGTAACAACTTGTCCTGTTTCACCGCAAGCAGTACAATCTTCAAATTGTAATTGTGCAAACTGACTTGGCATAGATGCGGTTGCTTCATCTATTTTATCAACGCAAATATCATTATAAACGCATTGACCGACACAGGCGGTTAGGGTGTTGTTATTAGGGCAGGTGATAATGTTAGAACACCAAGCCGCTTTATTTTCGCTTGTATATCCTAATTCGGCGCAGTTTAGTTCTTCTTGTGTTGTGCAAGCAGTATAACTTGCATCGGTTGGGCATTCTACAATATCAGTACACCAACTTGATTTATCTGTTGTTGTAAAACCAAGTTCAGTACAATCAATTTCGCCACTTGCAACACATTTTTTATAATTGGTGTTAAACGGGCAATAGAGGTAATTGGTACAACCTGAAACATCTTTAGTTAAATAACCTAAAGTTTCACAATCACCGGCGGTGTTTTCGTTTTCAACGCAACTTGCGGTGCCGGCATAGTCTTTTACGCAAGTTGTAGCCTCTGAAATTGAAGGGAAAATCAATAACATAACAAAAAACATCTTAATCATAGCAAATCTCCTTAAAAATATGGGTATGTTTGTTATTCTAAACCGTTTTTTTTTTTTCAAGTAAAAA
>SUUV01000010.1 GCA_015062345.1 Alphaproteobacteria bacterium
TTTGTCTTGCCACACTTTGGATTAATTTTTTGCGATAATTTCTTCTGATACTTAAATTTTGTGAATATTCTTTTTCAAAGTTTTCGGTTGGTTTAGTTTTTTCCATATTTTTAGCTCCTGTTTTTTTAAGTTAACAAAAACCGCCTTGAAAAAAATCAAAGCGGGGAGCTGAAAAACTGTTAAAGCGCAGTCTTCCTTATTCGAGCACAAAAGCCTTATATCGGAAACTCCCCTTGGCAAGGAGCTTTGCTTTAATGATGTTTTTCAGACACCATCGCCGTTTGGCGACAATGCTTATATTAAATATTTTATCAAATTTTGCAAGCATAAAAACACCTCATTTTTGATTTAAATTCTTTAAACGACTCTTTTTACTTGCAAAAAAAAAAAACGGTTTATGATGTGATGTGAAAGGGCATTTTTGCACCTTTCAAATTAAGTTTAACTATTTTTAAGGATTAAATAAAATGAGAAAATATTTTCTTTTATCAGCCGTTGCAATGCTTATGGCAACAAATGCAAATGCCGATGCTGTTCTGGGAACTTTTTCTGCAACTGCTCAAATTGAAAGATATAATGAAATTACTTGTACTCCATTAAATTTCGGTACTATATTATATGCTGCAAATGCCACGGATTCTGTTGCAATCACCATTGATGAACTAAATGATATTTATATAAACGGAGATAATGTAAAGCAAACCGGTGAACATTCACGAGCTGAATGTTCAGTTGCAAATCTTACCATGGAGAACTCTGTAACTATTATCCCGAATGAAGAAATTTTTAGTCTCACCGATGATTTAGCCTTACAAGATATAACATTCGCACAATCAGATGGACTCCTATTCATAGGTGGAACATTAACTATTGAACCAAATGTATTTTCAGGAACATATACAGGAACTGTTGGTTTTACCGCTATATATTAATTTTATAGGTTATCATTGAGCTTATCAATGATAACCTATTTTTTAATCTAAAAAATCTTGTTTTTGTATTTCAAAAAAGTTTATAAGCATAACAATTACAAAATAGCTTACAAAGGCAAAGAAAAACTCTGCCAACGCATTAAATATTTCGGCGGGTAAAACTGTTGAGCCCTTAAAAAATCCGGTTACGGTGACGACAAACAGCAAAGAAAACAAGCTTAAAAAAGCAACAGTTAACACAATTTTCATAGTATAACCTGATGTCTTATGCCATATAGCCTTAAATTGTTTCCAGTCACCACCATTAAGAGCTTGGGCAAACAATCCGTAAAATCTGGTTAAAAACAAAGGAATTAAAAATCCGATTCCGACAATCGTAAAATATAGTTGTTCAATTTGCCATATCGGATTTGGTGTCCTAAAAAACAGCAACAATGCGGACACTGCCGGCATCATATTTAAGCCTAAAAACACCAGCATCAACAAAAATGTTACAAAAAATTTTTTACTATATTGCTTAAAATATTGCTTATTAATGACAATGTTTTTGAAAACCTTGTCATACCACAGATTGATAAAAATTGTTATAACTGTCAATTTTAAGACGATATACGGAAAGTAAAAGATGTTTGAGTTTGGGCAATACATATTTTGCGCTACTTCCTGATTGAAAAAACACAAATATTTTTGCCCCGTCAAATATGAGAGCAAAACTATTATCGTTGAAAAACAAGCACCTTGCAGTAAAAAAGTTTTAACATTATCAAAGATAATCCAAAACGGTTTCATAAAAGATTTTACAACAGAATATTTTTTCTTATTATCGTTCATCTTATATCTCCTTAACAGCCGTAATACCGGATATGGCTCTGATTTTGCCGATTATGTCAGACTGAGCAAAAGCATATCCGCCATCAAGTTCAATTCTGACTTCCCAATTTTCAACTTCGGGAACAAGATATATCTTATTTGCGCCTCGTTTGTCGGTTTTCAACAACTCTTTTAGTTCAACCACTGCCGAAACCGAATTTATGCTGATGATAAGACCTTTAGCTTGTTCGGCAATTGCTTCATCTAAAAGTTTAACCGAATTTATCATCACTCTGGGGTTTGAATCTTCATTTTGTTTATCTATGGTAAGTTTTACCAAAACCGGCATTTGCGATTCGATAATATGCTCATATTTTGCAATGCCTTCCGAGAACAAAAAGGCTTCAAAAGATGCGGTTGCATCAGATAAACCGACAAAAGCATATTTGTTGCCGTTTTTACTGATTTTTTTCTGATAACTTTCAACACAAACGGCAATATTGGCCTTAATGCTGTCACCGACCTTAATGTTTTGCATAATATCGGCGCAATTTTTTACTCCCAATTTTGCCACACTTTCTTTGTACATATCCAAAGGATGCGCCGACAGATAAAAACCTATGGCCGATGCTTCATGGCGCAAGCGTTCAAGTTGCGGCCAATCTGGTGCTGCCATAAATTTTATTTTTGCCACCAATTCTTGGCTTCCGAACAATGAGGTTTGTTCACTGGTTTTCAGTTCGGTTGCAGAAAAAATGTTGCGGATAATGGTTTCAATATTGGCAAAAAGCATGGCTCGGTTTTTATCCAAACAATCAAAAGCGCCCGATTTTATGAGTTGTTCAAGTTGCTTGCGGTTGATGTCCTTAAAATCTATACGATGGCAAAAATCCGAAACATCTTTAAAAGCACCGTTCTTTTCACGCTCCTGCACAATGTTTGACATGGCAGCTGCACTTACACCCTTAATGGCTCCCAAAGCATATCTGATTTTGCCGTCTTCAACCTTAAATTCGGCTTCCGATTTGTTAATATCAGGAGCTAAAACCTCAATTCCCGAAGCTTTGCATTCTGCGGTAAAAAATGTCAGCTTATCAACATTTGTAATATCCAAGTCCATCACCGCACACATGAATTCAACCGGATAATGAGCCTTCAAATATGCGGTTTGATACGAAATCAGCGAATATGCGGCTGCGTGCGATTTGTTAAATCCGTATGAGGCAAATTTTTCCATCTGGTCAAATATGCTTTTGGCTACATCTTCCTCAATTCCGTTGGCAATGGCGCCTTTGGTGAATTTTTCTCGTTGCTTTGGTATCTCATCACGAAGTTTTTTACCCATCACTTTACGAAGTTTGTCGGCCTCACCCATGGTATATCCGCCCAAAGCTCGTGCAATGTTCATCACTTGCTCCTGATATACCATAATGCCGTATGTTTCATCTAAAATGGGAGCTAAGCTCGGATGCAAATATGTAATTTCTTCTTCGCCGTGCTTTCTTTTAATGTAGGTCGGAATGTTATCCATCGGCCCCGGTCGATATAACGACACAATCGCAATTAAATCTTCAAAACGGTCGGGCTTTATTTGTTTATGAACTTCTTTCATACCCGCAGATTCAAACTGGAATACCGCTGTTGTATCACCTCTTTGCATCATTTCATAGGTCGGTTTGTCATCAAGCGGTACCGAATCTATATCCAAATCCGTTCCGTGAATTTTTTTAATCCAATCAACGGCTTTTTTAATGACGGTTAAAGTCTTTAAGCCCAAAAAGTCAAACTTAATCAGTCCGGTTTCTTCTACATATTTCATATCATATTGAGTTACCGGCATATCGGCTCTGGGGTCTTTGTATAACGGCACCAACAAATCAAGCGGTCTGTCACCGATTACGACACCGGCAGCATGAACACCCGAGTGCCTGTACAAACCTTCCAACTTCATGGCGATATCAAAAAGCTTATTAACCTGCGGGTCGCTTGAGCGCATTTGTTCAAGCTCCGGAACTTGCTCAAGCGCTTGTGCCAAAGTAACATTTTTGCCTTGCACCGGCGGTGGAATCATCTTTGAAATTTTATCGGCTTGTGCATATGGCATCTGCAAAACCCGTGCTACATCACGAATTACGGCTTTTGATTGAAGCTTACCGTATGTAATAATTTGTGCCACATTTTCAAAGCCATATTTATTTTGTACATATTCAATGGTTTTGGCTCTGTTTTCCTGACAAAAGTCCACATCAAAGTCGGGCATATTAACTCTGTCCGGATTTAAGAATCTTTCAAACAAAAGCTCCAATTTTATCGGGTCAAGCTCGGTAATTTTTAACGACCAAGCCACAATGGAACCGGCACCGGAGCCTCGTCCGGGGCCGACCGGAACGCCGTTATTTTTTGACCACCTTATAAAGTCGGACACAATCAGAAAATATCCGGGGAAACCCATGCGTTTGATAACACTTAACTCATAATCTAAGCGTTCAAAATATTTTTTATCAATTTCTTGTTTTTGCTCATCTGTCATACCCTCAAAATACACATGTTTTTCCATGCGTTCTTTCAGGCCTTTATAGGCTTCTTCGGTAATATATTCATCTTGAGTTTTGCCACCCGGACATTCAAACACCGGCAATAACGGATTTACTTTTTCCGATAAATAATTACAGCGCTTGGCAATGTTGACGGTGTTTTCTAAGGCCTCGGGCAAATCTTGAAACAGCTCGAGCATTTCTTCTTGGGTTTTTAAGCGATTATTTACCGAAAAATGCTTGCGGTTATCATTGGCGACATATTCACCTTGAGCAACACAAACCAAAGCATCATGAGCTTCATACATATCAGTATCAAAGAAAAAAGCCTCATTGGTGGCAACCAGCGGAATGTTATGTTTATATGCCATATCAATAAAAATATTTTCGGTTTTGTTTTCTTCAGCAGTACCAATTCTGGATATTTCCATATAAAGGCGATTTTTAAAAATTGTTTGCAGTTTTTTTAACAGTTCTTCCGCTTCATCATTTCTGTTATCCAAAATCAGTCTGCCGATGGGGCCTTCGGTACCGGTAGTAAGCGCAATTAAACCTTCATTTAATTCTTCCAAATCGGTATATTTAAGTTGAGGGTCATCACCGTTTTGTGTGTTATCAAGATAAAACCTTTTCATCAATTTTGAAATATTGGTATATCCGGTTTCATTCATCACCAGTAAAACAAGTTTATCTCTTTTGAGTTCTTTGCCTTTAGATTTTAAGATATCATCGCTGTCAGTATTTCTTAAATAAAATTGGCAACCCAAAATCGGCTTAATTCCGTTATCGGCGGCATATTTTGAAAAAGCTTTTGCACCAAACATATTGGCCGTATCGGTCATGGCAATTGCAGGCACATTTTGTGCTTGCAGTTTTTTCATCAATGCCGGTACCTGAATTGTACCCGATGATAAAGAATAGGCACTATGAACTCTCAAATGAATAAATTTAGGATTTTGCATTATACACCCCGATTATCAAACCTCGCCTAAGTATAAATCATCTTAATATTTTCTCAACACATTTTTATCTGATATATACGATTTTATAACAAAAAACCCTTCCGTCATAAAATTCGGAAGGGTTAATAAACTGCAAGGTTTAATATTCATAAACCGTATTGTTGTTTTTAACATACATATTTAGGTATTGATTAATGTTTTGTTCCATACGCACATTAAATTCTTCAAACAGTTTTTGTACCATTTCATTCCAATATTTTTCTTTATCTTCAATGGAGGTATCAATCGGCATTGTGAGTTCTCGCCATGCCTCAATTGAGGTCTGAGCCGAAGATTGTCCGTTATTGGAAGATATTTTTAAAACTACCGACAATGTGGCACGATATTTTAAGCTGTCTTTATAAAACAGTTGCGAAGCCTTAATTTCTTCTTCGGTTACACTGGCATCTTTAATGATAAATTCTGCCACACGATTTGATGCAAAATCAACAGCTTCCAATCTGTCATTTGCCCAAATGCGAGCAGCTTTTTCAATTGAAACCGGAAACAGATGTTCAACATTCGGACGAGTAAACGACGGGGTAAATTCGGAAACAACTTCAATTTTGTTTACATTTAACTCAATCGGAGCAAAAGTATCAAAGCGAGGCTCGTTAAAACGGCGAACTTCGGCAACTTCATTGTTGCTTGCACAAGCGACAAGCAACAAAACGGCAATTATACCGAAAAATTTATTAAGTCTGGTCATTGTTTTAATTCCATTTATCAAAAAAACACTCATTTTGATATTTTTCTAATACATTTTTTTATGATATGCAAGTTTTTTTAATGTTTAACAAACTCATCTTCATTAAAAACATATTTTTCGGAACAAAAATGGCAGGTTGCACATATTTTTCCGTCTTCAACCATATCTTTAATATCTTCAGGCTTAAAGCTGTTTAATGTTGAAAACAATTTTTCTCTGCTGCAACGACAACCAAATTGATATGCGGTTTCTTTAGTAACTTCCAAATCTAAAGAATGGAACAAACGATACAAAATTTCTTCAGATGAAAGCTCCGAATTAAACATTTCATTTTCAGACAAACTTAAAATAAATGCTTTTGCATCATCAAACATCTGATTGTATGCACTTTCATCGGTATCAATTTCATTACCTCCTTTTAACGGAACTTTTTGCAACATAATGCCGGCGGCAAAAAATGACTTACTGTCACCTTGAGGTGCTTTTACAAAAAGTTTTAAGGCAGTGTCAATTTGTTCGGAAAGCTTAAAATATCTTAAAGCAATTTCCGATAGTGTTTTTCCTTGTAAGTCAACTACACCTTGATATAAATCGGTATTCGGGCCTTGGTCAACGGTAAAGGCCATATGTCCGCCGCCGACCAAATGCGGTACTTGTTCAATGATATCTTCGGTTTTTCTTAACGCTTTGGCTTTGCAGAGTTGTTCTTCATCAAATTTTGCACAAGCTCTGATTTTGTGCTCGGAAGTTACATCAGCCACCAAAACCGAAACGGGGCCGTTGCCTTGTAATTGCAATGTAAACAAGCCCTTATATTTAAGAGCATCAGACAACAAAACCGCCAAGGCAGAAGTTTCGGAAAGTGCGGTTGAAACATTTATCGGATATTGATGTTTTTGCAAAATGTCTTGCAAAACTTTATCTAAACGAACAATTCTTCCGACAAAGGCGCCTTTAGCAAGACTAAATGATACACAAGTATCAAAATTTTTATTACTCAATTTTAAAATTCCTCGTATAATGGTTATCAGTTACGAGCAATCTAATATAAAAAGAAAGTTTTTTCAAGTGGCAGAATATGATAATAAACCAATAAAAACCAAAACACCAAAAAAAATAACCAAGCAGAGGTTAAAAAACATTGCTTTATATTATTTAAAGCGCTTTGAATCTTCGGTTGAAAATTTAAGACAGGTCTTAAAACGACGAATAAACGATTATGCTTTTTATAATCCGGAATTTAATAAAAATGAGGCATATGCGTGGGTTGAAGAAATTTTATCCGATTTTGAAAGATTAAAATATCTTGATGATGAAAGATATGCTCAAATTAAAATCAGGGGATATTTAAATGCTTCAAAATCTGCACGATATATTAAAATAAAATTAGGGCAAAAAGGTCTTGATGCCGATTTGGTTGATAATATTTTATCCGAGCAAGAATATAATCCGTTAGATTTAGGCTTAAAATTTGCCAAGAAAAAAAGAATCGGGCCTTACAGAAAAGATGAAATCAGCAGAAAAGAAAATCGGCAAAAAGATATGGGGGTGCTTGTAAGAGCGGGTTTTGATTATGATATTGTGTGTGAAATTTTGGAACACGATTTTATCGGTGAGGATATGTAAAAAAAGCTTGCATAATCAAAATTTTTATTTTATTTAGTATAAAAATATGGAGAGATGGCAGAGTGGTCGAATGCGGTTGACTCGAAATCAATTGTGCGTGTTAAAGCGTACCTAGGGTTCGAATCCCTATCTCTCCGCCAGTTACAAAAAAGCCACCCTTTGAGGTGGTTTTTTGTAACTGATGGAGAGGGGTCGAACACTAGGGTACCTAGGGCTGAGGGATAAAAAACAATTAAGAATTGTTTTTTGCCCGAAGGCGACAGATTTGTTGGTTTTGTGAGCAAGTGATAACGAAGCGAAACAAAACCTAAAAATCGGAGTGACCGCAGCGAGTTAGCGATTGCTTGTCAAAGCAGAGCTTACGAGCCAGACGAATCCCTATCTCTGAAGCCGTTACAAAAAAAGCCACCCTTTGAGGTGGTTTTTTTGTAACTGATGGAGAGGGGTCGAACACTAGGGTACCTAGGGCTGAGGGATAAAAAACAATTAAGAATTGTTTTTTGCCCGAAGACGACTGATTTGTTGGTTTATTTTCTTACCTCATTTTTGATTTAAATCTTTTAAACGACTCTTTTTACTTGCAAAAAAAAAAAACGGTTTATGATGTGATGTGAAAGGCTGATTTTTAGCTTTTCAAATTAAGTTTAACTATTTTTAAGGATTAAAACATATGAGAAAATATTTTCTTTTATCTGCTGTTGCTCTCTTGGCTGCAACATCTGCAAATGCAACAACCGATTACGCAGAAGTAACAGCTAAGGCTACAATTGAGGTTGCAGGTACTCTTGAGTGTGATGACTTAGATTTTGGTACCATCGTTGTTAAACAAAATAACGAGGAAATGGAATTAGAATCTAATGATTGGTGGGCAAATCACAATCTCAAATTCAACGATATTATATCTCTGGATGCTGACGGAGATTTCAGCGGATATATTTACTGTGGTATTGATGACTATATGCGTGCAGACAAAAGTTCTATTCCATTGATTAGTGAAAATGGTGACGAAATGCAGTTAAAACTAAATGATATAGAAGTTAATGAGATGTTTTTAACTACTTTGGTTATTCCTGCTAAGGTCAAAGCAGGCACTTATACAGGTTCATTTACTATTACACATACTTACTAATCTTTAGTATCAGAAAACCCCGTCTTATATTTCAAAGGCGGGGTTTATTTCTTAAGAATATTTCTTTTTATCGATAAAGAATTTTATCACGCCAAGCGGAATTGAAAGAACATAAAGTCCTGTTAATACACCCAAAGTGAGCCATGGTTGTGTAAGCATAAAGTTGATAAACAACACAACCAAAAGCATCAAAGGTAAAAACATTGAAGTATGCACTTTCATTTTCTTTAATGATATGGTCGGAATTCGGCTAACCATTAAAAAGGCAACGGCAGGCATCAAAATTGAGCAAAACAAGTTTGAGCGCAACACAACTTCGGTCGCCGGAAAATCAAAAGTAATCAAAATCGGCATCAATGCAATGGCGGCGGCTGCCGGTGCCGGAACACCGACAAAATAGTGCGACCAATATTCAGGCACATCATCTTCATCAAGCATGGTATTAAAGCGAGCCAAACGCATAGCCATTCCCATTGCAAAAATCAGGCAGAACAACCAACCGAAGCGAGGAAAATCAAACAACGACCATTGATAAATCAAAATTGCGGGAGCAACACCGAAACTCACAAAATCAGAAAGAGAATCAAGCTCTGCGCCAAACTTTGATGATGCTTTTAACAACCTTGCAACCCTGCCGTCAAGTCCGTCAAAAAGAGCAGCTAAAAATATGCAAATAACGGCTTTTACCCAATCTTCCTGAACGGCATATCTGATTGATGTAACACCGGAGCATAATGCCATCATGGTTACCATATTGGGCGCAATTTTTCTAAACGGCACCTCTTTTAATTTTTCTTTTGAAAGCATAATTTTTTCTTTTGATTTGATAATCTTGTCATTAAGCTTATCATTAAACCTTACATTTATTCTTTTCATTATTTTACTTCTCCCTCAACTCGTGGAGCATTTGATGTAAGGTTGGCCAAAACGGTTTCGCCTGCTACCATGGTTTGACCGACACAAACTTGCGGTTCGATATCGGTAGGCAAATATACATCTAAACGAGAACCGAAACGAATGAGACCAAAGCGCTCACCGGCCTGATATTCTTGTCCTTCTTTGGCAAAACATACAATTCGGCGCGCAACCAAACCGGCAATTTGCACAAAAGCAATTTCTTTACCGCAATCGGTACGCATAGCCAACAACTGGCGCTCATTGTCTTTGCTGGCTTTATCAAGAGTTGCATTGAAAAATTTTCCTTTGATATATGCAAGTTTAGTAATTTTTCCTTTGGCCGGAGCTCGGTTTACATGCACATTGAACACACTCATAAATATACTTACACGATTGTAAGTTTTGGTGTTTAAGCCCAATTCTTCGGGACCGGAAACTCTTGTAATCATCTGCACAATACCATCGGCAGGAGATACTACCACATCTTTAATTTGAGGCGTAACTCTTTCAGGGTCTCTGAAAAAATAATAACACCAAATTGTTAAAACCAATCCGACAACACCCAAAGGCATCCATACAATGGCCAATAACGCTGTTATGGCCGCAAAAATGCTGATAAATCGCCAACCCTCATTGTTGATGTTCGGGAAAATAAATCTTTGAATTGAAAGATCAACTTTTTTCATTTTAAATATCCTTTTTAATATTACACCGAAACGCTGTTTCTGTCGTGTTTAAAGTTAAAATTTTTACCTTTACGGCAAGTTACACATAAGCACATTTTTATCAAAAAAACAAGCGCTTTATTTTAAGCGCCTGAATTTATCAACCTATTTATTGGCCATATTTTTCAAATTTTGAATTATGTTTTGCGCCATGGTCTGAGTTTCCGTTTCAATACCGGCCGATTGTAAAGCCAGATTTTTGATACAAGAACCGGCCAATTCTTTGGCGGTTGCCACAACACTAGCGCTAAACAAAGTGCCGTTTTGAAGTTTTGTGTTAGCCTCACTGATAAGACAAGCTTTTAATTTTGTTTTGTAAGATGCATTGGCATCAACTTGAGCATATTGTGATAAATCTGCGCTACAACCTGCCAAAACAATGGCAAGAGCACATATAAAAGTTCTTTTCATTGTAGATTCTCCAAATTAAAATTAGTTGGGACGACTGATAACTTCATCAATCACCTGTTTCATCAAACGAGGCTGATTGATAAAAGAAAACACAACTTTTGATGTTCCGGTACCCGAAAACAATATGTCACCATAGTTAAACAAGCGACCGAAAATGCTTTGTCTGATTTCAACCGATTCAATTCTTTCACGGTTGAGTTCTTCGGTAGTAACATTGATAATGCCTGTTCTTTTTACAACTCTTTTATTGGTGCATACCATTTCAATTAAGTTTCTTTTAAGCCAAGATGCTATGGTGAAAATAACCAAAGCCACAACCGGCAACCAAACGGCAACGGTCAAAACGGTGCTGTTATATCTTTCTAAAGTTCGGGAATAGCTCATTGCCGCAAACCAAGCAAACACTGATGCGGAAGTTAAGCCAAAAGGAATAATCAATGCAAAATAATGCAACCTTCCCACGAGCTCTATTTCTTCTCCGGGGGTAAGTGTACTGGCTGTATAGCGATATCTTCCGAGCATATATTTTCTCCCATTGCTGTTATATTTACAAAATAGCCTATTTATTTTGGATTTGTCAAATATAATCGTATAAATCTAGGGATAATTTTTACTAAAAATAGTGTTTTATACCGAAAATGTGTTCGCTGACATCTTTTTGCTTATTAATTTGATGTTCAAATTTTGCTGCCAAAGCCCAATTTTGCGACAAATATGTCTCGGCCTCAAATTCAAATTTTAAGTTTGACCAGACAGATGCCGATGCATAAGTTTTTTTAACTTCGGCTTTTATGCCGAGTTTATCATATGTAGCAATAAATCCGGCCTTTAAACCAAGACCTATCCAAGCATTGTCGGTTAAAAATCCGCCATAAGCACCATCAACGGAGCTTAAAAAATATGCTAACACATTTTGATTTAGAGCAAATGTTGCACCCGATGCGACAGATGTGTTGAAAACATATCCGTTATCTTGTGTTTTGGGGTTAAATGTTCGGGCTATATTTAATTTTATATCATATGACGGTGCCGCAAAAAGTTTATCAATAGGCGAAAATGAAGCAAGTTCCAAGATGTTTAATTTTTCCAAAACATATTTGTTGTCATCATCATAATGTCTGAATTTTGTATCTAAAAAGTTTATTTCGGCACCTTGCAAAAAACCTTTGTTATTATCAATTAGCGAATGGTATGCGGGCCTTATGGAAATTTCTTCAAAAACATCACCGTTTTGAGCGCCGATACTAACACTTATCATTGCCGAATTGTGTGCCGATACCGGATTGATGCCTGTTTCAAGTTCATCAAATGCGGGCTTAACTTTTAAGCTGTTTCGCTGTTTTAATATCGAAAAACTTTTTTTGCGATAATCGGTTAATTTTAAATCTTTGGCTATGTGTTGATATTGAACATACTGATATGCCGTTTCCAAAACATCTGCTTTTTCTTCTTCATTTAATAAGGCAAAATCAAACTCATTTTGTTTTACGATTTTAAGCAAAGACTGATATTGTTTTTTGTTCATTTGTTTGATGCGATGCTTGATTTTTTTCTCTCGTGACGGCCGATATTTAACTTGTTTAATCAGGCCTTTTTGCTGATTTACGGCCTTAATGGTATCAAGCGGTATGGTTTGCACCTTAAAGAGCTTGGCCAAATTGAGCTCGGGCTTAACGGCATCAAGAGCTTCCATTAGCATATAAGAACAATTTAGGGTAAAAAAGTAGTATGGGGTGAGTGTTTGTCCGATTTCCCAAATGTGAGCAACAAACAAGTCAAGTTCATCTTGCGACAAATTCAGCCCATATTCCCAAATATCCCGATTTTCCAAGTTGTTATATGTGTTGATTATGTCATAATACGGTTTAACGGTAAAACCGCCTTGATATGCCCCGATTAAACCGTATACGGCATATAAAAAACTGTCTTCATAGCCTTTGGTAAAAGCGCCGTAATTGATACCATGTGCCAAAAGCTGAGTTCCTTTGCGCTTGGTGTCAATTCTTAACAGAGTGTGTCCGAACAATGATGATGAGTTGTTCATATAAGCATCTGTAAACAAAAATGTTATACCCGACGGTTGCAAATCGGTTTTAAAACTTTCATATTCTGTGCATTCGGGAAAATCAGAATCTATGAGACCGTTGTTTTTTAACAATTTATAACGAGCCGGAAACAAACATTTTGTTTTGTTGTCATCAGATTGAAACATCTCAATTGTTGCTTTTAATTCTTTTTTGGGGTCTGTTTTTCCTAAAGGACTCAAATAGAATGTATCTGAGCCGATTGTTGCTTTGTATCCGCCAAGAAATTTAGGCTGATAATGAACAATTTTAAGCCACTTGTCCGAATATGCAAAATCCGAGAGATTGGCATTTGCATTGAAACTAAAAAACAAAAAAGAAAAAACAAGCAACCGATAAAGCATTTTAAATTTTAAGCACGACTTATGTTTAAGCCGTGCTTATCCTATATTAAAACCAAAATTAAGCTTTCATAATTTCGTAAAATTTTAAAGTTAAATCAACGGCATTAACATTTTCATCAGGGAACAAAACAGCAAAGTTTTGATATGTTTTCAAAGCAACTGTTTGTTCATCCATATTTAAAATACCGGCTAATGTTGTTAAGGTTTCACCTTCACCTGCAGCGGCATCAATTGCAAACTGTTCCATGTTGTTTTCAACAAAAGCCAAAATCATCTTTTGAGTACCGCCGGTAACGCGTCCGTTCGGGTCGCAACCTGATGTACCAAAGGTAATACCGAATGTTTGGTTACCGAAAATGCCGTTTGTGGTTACAGCCGCAACTTGCGGGATAATTCCGCTTTGACCACGCCAAGCCATTGAGCCCAAGCCACAACCTGTGCTGTCCAATGCACTTGCCGGATTGCTTAAAACGGCAACAGAAAGCATCAAAGATGCAAATAAAGTTTTATTCATGGTTTTTCTCCGATTTAATAAAAAAATTACCTCTAAAGTTTAGCAAAACCAATACGATTGTATATACTTTTTAATTTTTTTTACACAAGAAAGAAAACTCTTGATTTATTTTTTTTAGTTGTTATATTGAGCACATAAATTAACCGCTGACTGTGATAAAGGCTTATCGCAGTCTGATTTTTTCTAACTTTTTAAAAACAATCCGCCTTTTTTTTAATAAAAAAGGAGAGGGTTTTATTAGGAGAATTAAAAATGGATAAATTTCCTTTAACCAAAAAAGGATACTTGCAACTTGAGCAAGAACTTAAAAATCTAAAAGGTATTGACAGACCAAACATCATTGCTGCCATTGCCGAAGCTCGTTCACATGGTGACTTATCCGAAAATGCCGAATATTCGGCAGCTAAAGAAAAGCAAAGTTTTATTGAAGGCCGCATTCAGGAACTGGAAGCTGTTGTATCCAGAGCACAGGTAATTGACCCACAAAGCGTTAAAGGCGATGTAATTCGTTTTGGTGCTACCGTTTTGGTTGTTGATGAATCTACCGACAAAGAAACCGAATATCAAATTGTCGGCGATTATGAAGCTGATATTGAAAAAAATCTTATTTCGCTTTCTTCACCTTTGGCCAAAGCGCTTATCGGCAAAGAAGTCGGTGATGTGGCCGAATATATGGCCCCCGGCGGTAAAAAATCTTTTGAAATTTTGGAAGTTAAATATCTTTAATTTTGGTTTTTAATCCTTATTTAAACCGGTATTACACCGGTTTTTTTAATGGAGAATTTTATGGATAAGCAAAAATGTGTTTACGATTATGCCAATAAGTGCGATTGCTCGGAAGATGACAATTGCGGTTGTTCATATCCTAACAATATGGGCGCGGATTTTGATTGCGAAAAACAAAAAACAAAAAATATGTAGTTTTTTGATTGTGATGTAAAAGTTATCCCCTTGATAAAAATGAGCACTTTACATATAAATATAATTGTGCTTATCCTATACCATAAAAATAATTACAAAAGGGTATTATTACAATGACTAAAAATGCTTTAAATGAATTTTTAAATGATATTAAAGAAAATAAAATTGCCGTTACGGTTTTTTTGATTAATGGTGTTAAACTTCAGGGTGTTATCACATCTTTTGATGAAACATCTTTGCTGTTAAGACGCGACGGACACACTCAGCTTGTTTACAAACACGCCGTTTCTACCATTATGCCCAGCACAACGGTTGATGTTGATAAAGAATAAACATTGCAAGAAATAATATCTGAAAAAAGCATAGTTGCTTGCGTTATTTGTCCTTTGGCAAATGATAATTTAAGAGATATATCAGATAACAGTCGCTTATCTGAAGCGGTAGGTTTGGCGCTTGCGATAGATTTGGATATAGTACATTCCGAACTTGTAAAAGTAAAAAATATAAAGCCTTCAACATATTTTTCCAAAGGATTTATTGAAAAGATAAAGCCTGAAATTGCCGAAAAACAAATTGTGCTGATGATTGTTGATACATTGCTTACTCCCATTCAGCAGCGAAATTTGGAAAAAGAGCTTAATATTAAAGTAATTGACCGAACTGCCCTGATTTTGGAGATTTTCGGTAAAAGAGCAAATACCGGTGAGGGAAAGCTTCAGGTTGAGCTTGCGCATTTAACTTATCAGCGTTCCAGACTTGTCAGAAGTTGGACACACCTTGAAAGACAAAGAGGCGGAGCCGGTTTTTTAGGTGGCCCCGGAGAAAAACAAATTGAGCTCGACAGGCGAATAATTGACGATAAAATCGTAAAAATCAAAAAAGAACTTGAAAAAGTTAAAAACACTCGACATCTGCAACGAGGTAACAGAAAAAAAGTGCCGTATCCGATAGTTGCTTTGGTCGGGTACACAAATGCCGGAAAATCGACCTTGTTTAACAAGCTTTCCGGTGCCGATGTCTTGGCTAAAGATATGCTGTTTGCCACATTAGATCCGACTTTGCGCAAAATAGAGTTACCATCGGGCAGGGAAGTTATTTTTTCTGATACAGTTGGTTTTATTTCCGATTTACCTCACGAACTGATTATGGCTTTTCGCTCAACTTTGGAAGAAGTTTTGGAGGCGGATATAGTTGTTCATGTAAGAGATATTGCCAATGAAAACACTTTGGTACAAAGAAAAGATGTTTTAGATGTTTTGGAAAATATCGGCCTTAAAGACATTGAAAACAAAGAAAATTATATTGAAGTATTAAACAAGGTTGACTTGCTTGCGGTTGAAGATAAAAATATTTTGGAACAAAAACTTGGCCTTAATACAAAAGAGATTATATTTATGTCTGCTATAACCGGTAAGGGTTGTGATGAATTGCTCTTAAATATTGATAAAATTTTATCGGCAGATTACAAAACTTACACCTTGGAAATTGATATTGCAGACGGAAAACTTCAATCGTGGATTTATGATAATGCCATTGTCTTGCAAAAAGACTGTCAAGATGACAAATTAATATTTAACATCAAAATCAATCAAACCAACTCTGAACGGTTAAGCAAATTATTCAATATAAAATTGGCTTAAAACAAGGAGTTATATATGAAAAAAATTTTATTTTCGGTGCTGATAATCATAAGCGCTTGCAAAAGCAATCAAAACTATAACTTAAATTTAAGACCTTGGATTGGGCAATCGCAATCAAGTCTTGTCAGTCAGTGGGGTGAGCCCGATAGCATCTTCGGAATTGATGGTAACACATATGTTTATGTATATGAAAAAGTATCAAACTCGCCATTTGATGCCGACAGACACCCTTATGATGACGAGTTAAATTATCAAGCCGCTTCCGGTTCTGAATATGGCATTTCGCAAATACCAAAAGTTTATTATTGCAAAACAACCTTTACCATCAGAAACAATCAGGTTGTCGATTATGCTTTTAACGGTGATGACTGCGTATAAAAATTTAGTTCTAAAATTGTTGAAAACACTGTCTTTGCCATTACTTAAAACTTGTGTATTTTTTAAACATAATTTTAAGGAGAAAAAAGATGACTTATGGTGTTCGTTATCCGACACTTGCCTTTCAGACCGGCGGTGTGGGACAAGCAAATGACGGCATTCCGCCACAACCTTTTGAAACTTTTTGTTACGATTCGGCCTTGATGCAAGCAAAAATCGAAAACTTTAATGTTGTGCCTTATACATCTGTTTTGCCTAAAGAACTTTATGGCAACATTGTAAGTGTCGATAAGGTTGTAAATCAATTTAAGCATGGTGCGGTTTTAGAAGTGATAATGGCCGGACACGGTGCCTCAAGAGATGAGCACAAAGCCATTGCAACCGGTGTAGGCATTTGTTGGGGAAAAGATAAAAACGGCGAACTTATCGGTGGTTGGGCTGCCGAATATGTTGAGTTTTTTGACACTCAAATTGATGATGAAATTGCTCAAGGTCATGCCAAAATGTGGCTTAATAAGTCTTTAAAACACGAACTTGAAATCAGAGGTGTTGAACAACACAGCGATTTTGAAATGTTTCATAATTATTTAAACATCACCGAACAGTTCGGATATTGTTTAACCTGTTTGGGATTTTTGAACTTTGAAAATGCTCCGGCGGTAAAACTTTAGAAAGGATTGTGATGATGTTTAAGAAAAAATCTTCCGACATTCAAACGGCAGAGGTACAAAACTCTGCCGGTTTGGGTGTAATGGCCTTAGCCGCAATTGTTGTCAGCTCCATGATTGGCGGAGGTATATATTCTTTGCCGCAAAATATGGCTTCAGGCGCTTCGGCCGGTGCAGTGCTTTTGGCATGGCTCATTACCGGATTCGGTGTTTATTTTATAGCCAATACATTTCGTATTTTATCAAATGCCAGACCGGACTTAACCGCCGGTATTTATATGTATAGCAGGCAAGGTTTCGGCCCTTATGTCGGATTTACCATCGGTTGGTCATATTGGCTGTGCCAAATTTGTGGAAATGTCGGTTATGCGGTTATCACCATGGACGCCTTAAACTACTTTTTCCCGCCATATTTTGCCGGCGGAAATAACTTATATTCCATTATCGGAGGCTCTATCCTCATATGGTGCTTTAACTTTTTGGTCTTAAAAGGTATTAAACAAGCCACAATTGTTAACTTTATCGGTACAATCGGCAAAATTGTTCCTTTGGTTTTGTTTATTTTGATAATGGCCTTTTTGTTTAATTCGGATAAATTTTCGTTTGACTTTTGGGGCGAAAACATTGCCACCAAAGCAAAATTAGGTGACTTGGCAACCCAAATCAAAAGCACAATGCTTGTTACCTTGTGGGCCTTTATCGGCATTGAAGGTGCGGTTGTAATGTCACAGCATGCAAAAACCGTTCAATCGGTCGGAAAGGCAACTTTGCTCGGCTTTGTCGGTTGTTTAAGCATTTATGTATTGTTATCCCTATTGCCGTTCGGTTATATGAGTCAGGCCGAACTTGCCATGGTACCTAATCCGTCAACAGCCGGAATTTTGGAAAAAGCCGTTGGTAAGTGGGGTGCTTGGCTTATGAATATCGGTTTGTTGATTTCGGTATTGTCAAGTTGGCTTGCTTGGACAATGGTTACCGCTCAAATTCCGCAAGCTGCCGCCAAAAACGGAACATTCCCCAAAGAATTTGCCAAAGAAAACGCAAATCAGGCGCCTTCTGTTTCTTTATGGATAACAAGCGCATTGATGCAAATATTTATGCTTTTGGTATATTTTTCCAACAATGCTTGGAATACAATGCTAAGCATCACCGGAGTGATGGTATTGCCGGCCTATTTATCAAGCTGTGCTTATTTGTGGAAAATATGCGAAGACCACGAATATCCGCAAAATATGTATGTTAAGCGTTCAAGCGCACTGTTTTCGGGAATTGTCGGCTCAGTCTATGCTTTATGGCTTATTTATGCCGCCGGATTGGAATATTTGCTGATGGCCGTAATTTTTATGGCTTTGGGCATACCTGTTTATATCTGGGCAAGAAAGCAAAACAACCCCGAAGCTAAAGCTTTTGGCAAAAAAGAATGCTTATTGGCGTGGATTCTCATAATTGTTGCAATTTTTGCCATATATGCAATGAGTACATCAATTGTGAAAATATAATTTTTTTTGACATAACTTGACAAATAATTATTGACAAGAACTTAAAAAATTGGTATAAAGATTAATATCAAAGAATAATTATGTTTAATTAAATTATATAAATCATGAACAACACAAATTTGCTGGCGATTCTCGAGGAGAAAGACCACACTAAATTTGAAAGCTTTATCAAGGGTATGGACATCGGTAAAGTTACCGTCGAAGAAGAAGCACAGTTCTTCAAATCGGCACCTCAAGACTGGATAGCCGAATATGTTTGCGTTACCTATCCGCAAGTCACATCAGAAAGAGTGCTGATGATATCTGCTTCTGACGAAGCCCTTAAAAAATCGTATAACATGTGGGGATTCTGGGAAGAAAATGTTGTTTGGGCATTTTTATCCGGCACACACGAGGTATGCAAAAAGCTCATAACCTGTATGACCTCAAAACCGTCATACGAAGCAGAAAAGCTTATGCTCAAGCGCAACTCCAGAGAGCTTTTCACCATGTGGATTGAAAAGTATAAGGTCTTGAGTGAAGATGGCGAAAGGCTTTTGCACGAGGACATTATGCTTGCCGAGCTTAAAAGTATTTACATTGAGTATAAGCTCAATGAACCTTTCAGATTGGCTCCGGTTTAGAACAACAAAAAAAAGCAACCCGTCGGGTTGCTTTTTTTTGTTGATATCAAAATTTAAGCAGCTTTTGCTTCATATTTGGAGGCAAATTCATTCATCTTGGCAATTATATAAGATTGAACATCTGCTTCCAAGTACGGGTGCATCGGAATACTCAAAACTGTTTTTGATAATTTTTCACAAACCGGAAGTTTACGAGTGTTCCATTTTGCATATGCGGTTTGAGTATTTACCGGACGAGGATAGTATGCACCGCAAGGAATACCTGCTTCTTTTAAGAAAGCCATCAATTCGTCACGATTTTCACAAGTGATGGTATATAAAGCATAAGCAGATTTGCAGTTATCCAAAATTCTTTGTTTTCCGAAATATGAACTCAATTCATTGTCATAACGAGATGCAATGGTGTATCTGTCTTTGAGCTCTTGTTCAAAAACGGTAAGTTTTTGTAACAATACGGCAGCTTGGAAAGTGTTCATACGACCTGTCATACCCAAACGAACATTGTCGTATCTGTCCAATGGGCTCATACCATGAACACGAGCCGATTTAACAAGCTCATTTTCTGCATCGGAATTGATAAACACGGCACCGCCGTCACCATATCCGCCTAACGGTTTTGTCGGATAGAAAGAAGTTGCGCTCATATCGGCAATTGAGCCGGCATTTTTGCCATGATAAACCGAACCGTAAGATTGGCAAGAGTCAGACAAAACTTTCATACCGTTGTCATGTGCAATTTTGATAATTTCATCATATTCACACGGAGAACCGAAAATATCAACCGGAATAACGGCTTTTAAGTTGAGTTTGCCTTCGGCTTTAACTTCAGCAATAGCTCGTTTTAAGTCTTCGGGGTCCATATTGAATGTATCAGGCTTTGAATCAATAAACACGGGAGTTGCACCGAGCAAAACCGGAGCTTCAGCTGAAGCAACAAATGTAAATGAAGAAACAAATACGGCATCACCGGGTTTAACATCCCAAGCCATTAAGGCCAAAGTTAAGGCATCGGTACCCGAACCGCAGGTTGCACAATATTTTGTCTTGGAATATTGAGCAAGTTTTTCATCCAATTCTCTGGTTTCATGACCTTGACAATATGCACCGTGGTCCAAAATTTTCTTAAAAGCATCTAAAAACTTGTCTTGGCCGATAATTTTTTGCGAAGCGGCACAATCAAACAAATTAATGGGTTTTTCGGGTTTAGTAATCATTTTAAAGTTTTCCTTTTTAAAAGTTTTCAACTAAGGCGAATAATATGCCAATAACAATCAATATGCAAAACACAAAAAATTTCTTGTTTGTAACAAAAACCATACCAAAATCAGAGATATTTTTATTGATTTACTAAAGAAAATTGCTATATTTAGATAAAGAATGCATAAAAATAAAACTAAAGGATAGGATTATGTGTAAAAAATGTTTGCTTTTAATGTCGGTTTTGGCGCTTGCGTCTTGCTCGTCGGTGCACAATCAAGATACAAGCATGCTTGAATCATACAATAAAGCAATGTTTGAATTTAACTATCAACTGGATAAAAACATAATTAAACCGGTGGCAAAGGGATATAAAAAAGTTACCAATCAGTTTACCAGAAATCGGGTGAGCTCATTTTTTAACAATTTGGAAGAACCGCAAAATATGGTCAACAATTTGTTGCAGGGTGAAGTTAAAAACAGCGGTGTTTCAATTGGCCGTTTTGTGATTAATTCCACATTGGGTTTGTTGGGAACATTTGATGTTGCAACTTCATGGGGCTTAGAAAAAAAGAAAAACACATTTGATGCCACAATGGCAAAATATTGCGTGCCCGACGGCCCGTTTGTGGTTTTGCCGGTTGCAGGTCCGTCAACACCCAGACATTTAACCGGTTGGGTGGCAGATTCTTATACAAGCCCTTTATATTGGTCGCTTGCCAATTCGGATAATGAAAAATCAAATGCCGTTGTTTGGGGCGCTACCGGATTAAAATATCTCAATTTGAGAGCCGAAAATATGGAACTTTTGGATAGTTTGGAAGAAGGTTCGGTTGATTATTATGAAGCTACAAAATCAGCTTTTTTGCAAAACCGGAAAAAATTTGTAAGTTTGTGCTCTCAGGCTGATAACAATGGTGATAATGTCCCGAATTATGATTTTGATTTTGAGGCGGATTTTTAAAAAATAAGGTTAAAGAAAGGATATAAAAAATGAAAAAAATATATGCTGTTATATTTGGTGCTTTTATGCTTTGTGCACTGCCTTGTTATGCTCAATCGGAATCGGTAAAAGCTGAAAATTTTATCAAAAAAGTAACCACGCAAGGCATTGAGCAAATTATAAATGCAAATGTTTCACAAGAAGAAAAAGACAAACGGTTTGAAAAACTGTTTAATGAATATCTTGATTTGGATTTTATCGGCAAATTTGTTTTAGGTCGTTATTGGAACACAGCAAAAGAAAGCGAACGCACCGAATTTATAGATGTTTATCGTCAGATGAATATAAAAACATGGTCAAAACGATTTGATGAGTTTAAGGGTAAGCAGTTTGTATTTAACGGCACTTCGCCGTCAAATTCCAAAAATCAGATTTTTGTAAATACCACCGTTCCGATGAAACAAGGTGCACCGGCAAAAGTCATTTGGCGAGTAAAAGACACAAACGGAACATTAAAAGTTGTAGATATCATCATTGAGAATGTAAGCTTGGCCATAACTGCCCGAAACGAATATACTGCTTATATCAAAAAATCTAAAAACGGTGTCGCTGATTTGATTGCCGATTTGAGGCAAAAAAGCAAATAACAGTGTTACATAAATGTTACATTATAAAAAGCCCTGTTGACAAGACGGGGTTTTTTAGGTAAAATATTCCCAAATAAATTTATTTTGCCTATGGGGGATATTATGTGTAAGATTAGGTTGCCTTTGTTTATTCTGGGATTGATGTTGGTTTTAAGCACGGTTTCGGAAGCCAGAGTATGTTTTTTGGGTAGTGGTAAATGCATTGTAGGCAATACTAATTACGATGTCTCCAATTGTGTAGGCTATACTGAATGTGAAGTTCCAAAGCAAAATGCAACTTCGTGTCAGGAAAAAGGTTTGTCCTTATATTCTCCACAAGAGTGTTGTACCAATGAAGATTATTGGGAATATTGTTCCGCAGCTGAAGGCAAAATATGTCAAGGAACGGTTTGCACCGGTAAAAGTGAATCAAATATAGAATATTCTACTTGTGAAAAAGGTCAATGTGTATGTCACCCCGATTTTAACAAAGATTGTGCTGCCGAAGGTAAAATCGGTTATGGTTTGTCGTGCGGTGGCCTTTATAAAGAATGTCGTTGTGATACATCAAAATATTTCAAATGCGGTGCTAATGCATCATCTCAAGGCACTGTATGTACAGATTCTACCGGCACATACTATTCTCAATGTGTTTGTCCGTCACTTTCGACTGATTATTGGGAAGACCGCAGTAGTGATTGTTGCTATTATTCGGGCTCATCGTGTCAAAACAAGCCCTCTAACACCACATATTATAAGTGTAGAACATGGTCTGTGCCGAGTTGCACTTGCGGTTATACCCATATGTCCGGCAAACCGAATTGTTTGAATGGTTGTACAGATTCGAGTTATGATTATAAAGGAAATTCCGAGCATGTTGTTTGTGATTCGGGATCTGTAACAAACCTTGCCCAAACCGGTATTTGCGGCAATGATTGCCACTGCGCAACCGGATATTGGGATTATAAGGATACATGCTCAAGTTTATCAAATTCGGCTTGTGCCGATTTGGGATACAAAGAAACCTCTTGTGAAGGTGATTTTCTTGCATGCCCGTTTGATGCAAGCGCTAAAGTGTGTATTGAGGCAACCTCGCAATGTGAATATGCCGACCAGTCAGATTGTGAAACCCAAAATGCCAATTCTGTTTGTTCTCAAAATTCTCTCGGTTGTTTTGAAACCTCTGGTTGTAAAGCGGGATATTATCCGTCTATCTATCAAAATGAATGTTTATCACTTGAACAACATTGTGATGAAGAAGGTTATGATGATTTAAGCGATGGTACTTGTCCAATTGATATTACAGACTCTTACGGTAATAATATAACATGTCATTTGCTTGGAAATTATGATACTTGTGAATATAATTGTCTTGAGGCTAGTGCTTTTTGCTATAGCCCGCTTTATTCGCTTAAACCTTGTGGTGAATATAGTGATGAAGTTTATGATAATTGTATCTTTGATTACGAAAGCATGTGCGACGCTCGTGAAAATGACTGTGTCAAAGATTGTGAAAGACTTAAATGTGAAACAGATGATTCAAATTGTGACGGTTACACTTTAACATCTTGTCCAAGCGATGCTATTTGCGAATTCTGTACAAATGGTGATACGGTAAAATATAAAATTTATTGGCAAGTTGATGAAACAGGTTGTGCAATTGGTGATGTCTTCTATTCTGACGGCTCTTGCTCAAGTATCGAAAAATATGATAGTTCAAAAACCGCTGTAGGAGTTGTATATGCACTTTCTGATACTAAAGGCGGATTGCCTTGGATGGAAACCACAGATAAATCTCGTTCAGAACATGGAAGGGTTATTAATTTAAAAAATCTAACTTATGATTTTGGTGATATTGTTTTTAATCCTGAAAATCCTTATAATAATACAGATGAGAGTTTTTATTTTGGATTGTATCAGACTGATGTAAGTGGAGTAACAAATTATGACACAGATGAAAAAATGCTTACAGCATTAAAAAATGGTAATCTTGATGTCTTTAGAGGAAAAGAAAATACTGATAAATTTGCAAAATCAACTACTCAAATGGATGATTGTATAAATGGTGGATATGATGATTATCCAGAAGGTTACAATACATATTGTACACCTCTTGCCGCAAAAGCTGCTGTTAGTTTTTATCCACCAAATGTAAATAAGACGCATTCCATAGTTGGTGCCGGAAACTGGTACTTACCGGCAATAGGTGAATTAGCATTACTTCACGGATCAGATATGGATACATTAACACTCACTGATGGACTTTACATTACTACAGGAACAACACTAACGATAGTTAATGCAACATTAACTGCGTTAGCAGAGAAAAATGTAGCTACCAGTATTTTAGGTGATATTTGGTATTGGTCGTCCAATGAGTATGAAGGATATTCATCTTGGGAGTTTTACGATGGTTATCTAGTTGCTAGAAATCGTGATTGGACAGCAAGAATTAGATTATCTCTTGAATTTTAACATCAAAAGGAGGCTTTTTAGCCTCCTTTTTAGTGAAATAATATTTTATAAATTTACGCAATTAAGAGTTGTACGAAAATCATAAACCAGTCAATTTGCACGAAAAGAGGTAGCGTTATGAACACGGTTACCAATCCGGATATTAAAAATTATCTTATTGCCCAAAGTATCTCTGATATCAGAAAACAATGCGGATTCAGCATTGAAGAAACCTCTCGTTATCAGGATATATCAGCAGGTTTTATGAAAACATCAATAATCTGGCTTAAAAATCCGACTTTATTGATACATTTTTAATTGTCAAACTGAACAAAAAGTAAAATTGAAGTTGAACAAAAAGTAAAATTGAAGTCGGTTTTATTTTGGCCGTACATAAAATCATCATTATAATAATAAGATAATAATGATGAGGCGGAGCATAAAACTCCGCCCTTTGATTTTGTGTTTTAAAAGCTAAAATTTTTCCAAAGCTTGTTTAACTTCATCAAAATTGCCGGTATAACATTGTAAAAGTTCAAAATCAGCTTTTAGTTTGTTTTTAAACCAAGTTCGTTGTCTTTTGGCATATTGTCTGGTATGAAGTTTGGCGTTTTGAACGGCAGTTTCAAGTGAAGAATTACCTCTTATAAACTCTAACAACTCCGGCACACCCAAAGCCCGCATTGAAGGAAGTTTTTCATCTAAATTCAGGCTTTCTAAAAACCTTATTTCATCTAAAGCGCCCAGCTCAATCATTTTATCAAAACGCAAATAGCACTTGGCATCAAGTTCTTCGGTCGGAGGGCAGATTTTGATAACAAAAAATTCGGCCTCAGGCAATTTTTTTATCATCGGTTTTTTATGCCAAACCGAAAGAGGTATTTTTGTATGCTCAAAAACTTCTAACGCTCTTGACAGTCTGGTAGTATCATTGGGGCTGATTTTCAAAGCCGATTCTTTATCAACTTTTTTAAGCTCATTGTGTAAATACACGGTGCCTTTTTCTTTTAAGAGCAAAGCAATTTTTTTTCTGAATTCGGGCGGTGTTTCGGGTATCGGAGTTGTCCCGTTTATTAAATTGTCGATATATAAACCGGTACCGCCGACTATAAGCGGAATTTTGTTTTCTTGCCACACCGATTTTATTTCTTCTGTTGCCAAATTAAGCCAATCGACCACATTACCTTTTACATCAGGTTCATATATTTCAAACAATCGGTGTTCAACAACCGACTTATCTTGCTTGTTTGGACAAGCGGTAATTATGGGCATATGCTTGTATACTTGCATAGAATCCGAATTTATTATCACACCGTTAACGGACAATGCAACATCAATGGCCAATGCCGATTTTCCGGAGGCCGTAGGCCCTGCAATAACAATTATTTTATTTTGCGACATTTTGCATTCTCCACCAATTTTTTGCATAAATCTTCATAGGAAATGCCGACATATTTTGCTTGTTCGGGAACAAGCGATAACGGTGTCATTCCGGGGTTGGTATTAATTTCCAAAAACACCACTCCGTCTTTTGGATTATATCTGAAATCGGAACGGGAAACCGTGTTGCATTTTAAGGCTTTGTGGATTTTTAAAGCATATTCCAAGGCGGTTTTGTAGGCTTTTTCTTCAATATCTGCCGGCAATATATGCATGGTTGCGCCATCGGTATATTTTGCCTGATAATCATAAAATTCGTTTACGGGCTTAAGCTCGGTAACCGCAATCGGTTTGTCGTCAATAACCGCAACCGTAATTTCTTTTCCTGATATAAATTCTTCAACCAGAATTTCTCGATTGTTATCGGCATAAAAAACTTTGTTTTTATCTTCATCGTTTTTGACAATGAAAACTCCGACACTGGAACCGTCATTTGTCGGTTTTACCACATAAGGATACAAAATTTTGCTTTTTGATTGCTTAAATTGTTCAAAACTCATCACCTCTGATTTTGCAACCTTAATATTGTTTTCTTGGCAAATTTGCTTGGTAATGTGTTTGTTCATACCAAGTAAAGAGCTTTCCATATTTGAATGCGTATAAGGAATTTGCAACAAATCGAGAAAACCTTGTATTGCTCCGTCTTCCCCCCAATTGCCGTGCAATGCATTAAAAACCACATCGGGTTTTTCTTTTTTTAAGCACTCAAAAAAATCTTCAACAGAGGTCAAATCATGTTCTATAACTTTAAAACCGCAATTTTTTAAGGCTTTGGCAACTCCCGATCCGCTTACCAAACTGACATCTCTTTCGGCGGAAAAACCGCCTTTTAAGACTAAAACTTTTTTTGTTTGCAATATTGTTTCCTTTGTTGTAAAAATCTTGTTATCTTAAAAAATAAATATATCGCCAAAACATTAAAGAAAGCATAAAAATGATGAAAAAATTTTCTTGTTTGTTGAGTTTTTTGTTGTTGTGGACACTTCCGGTCAACTCTAAAACTTTAGAACAAAACCTAAATGTCAATATTGGGATTTTTGATGCGGCAAGAGCCACAATGCAATATGAAATTGATGAAAACTCGTATGCTTTTTCTTCTGCGGTTAAAACTGCCGGCTTGTTTGGCAAACTGTATTATTTTGATGCTTTATATTCAACCAAAGGAAAAATTGTTGATAACAAATTTATAACTCAAAGTTATCAATATACCTCAAAAAGCAGTTCGCATACCCGCACAAAAGAACTTGTTTTTGATAAATTCGGCACTTTATATGAGCGAAAAAGCAGCAAAGACAACAAGGAAAAAGTTGTTAAAATTGATGTAAAAAATCAGATTTTTGATTTTAACGATTTGCAATCGGTTTTTGCGTATCTTACCAAACAACTAAAAGAAAACCGCTTTTGTGATACAAAACAAACAGTGTTTGACGGCAAAAAAACTTATCAGATAAGCATAACAGATGAAGGTTTGACCGACTTTGCCGATAAAGATGTTGCCTACAAAGGAAAAGCCTTAAAATGCTCGATGATAATTAAACGCACCGATACTCAAGATGATGATTTGCTTTTTAACACCACAGCCGAACGAGAAATTTATTTTTGGATAGCAAAGCATGAACAAATGCCGTTTGTGGCAAAAATTGAGATTGACTCAACCCCCTTGGGTAAGTTAAAAGCATATACAACAGATGTTAACATAAAGGAATAAGATATGTCAAAATCAGAACTTTTGCTTCCTGCTGGCTCGCTTGTCAAATTAAAAACCGCCATTATGTACGGAGCAGATGCGGTTTATGCAGGAACTCCCGATATGAGCTTGCGTACACAATCTAAAATTTCGCTTGAAGATTTACATGAGGGCATAAAATTTGTTCACGACCACGGCAAAAAAATATATCTTACCTTAAATCTTTATGTTCACAACGAAGAAGCCGATAAATTGCCGCAATTTGTTCAAACCCTGCGTGATTTGAAACCCGACGGTGTTTTGATATCCGACCCCGGTGTATTTTATTATTTAAAAGAAAATGCTCCCGAATTAAATCGATTCGTTTCTACTCAGGCCAATGTATGTTCTTCACAAACGGTTAAGTTTTGGCAATCTATGGGCGCAAAACTTTGTGTATTGGGTCGAGAAGTGACCTTTGCCGAATTGCAAGAAATCAGAAAAGATTGCCCCGATATTTTGCTTGAAACATTTGTTCATGGTGCAATGTGTATGTCATATTCCGGAAGATGTTTAATCTCCAACTATTTAGCCGACAGAAGCGCCAATAAAGGAAAATGTGCACATTGTTGTCGTTGGCATTATAAATTGCATCTCAAATTAAAAGACGGCACAATTAAAGATTTGGAAATTAACGAACATAACAAAGATTTATTTGAATATTTTCTGCAAGAAGATTTTCGCCCTGATGAATATTATGAAGTTGTAGAAGATGAACACGGCGGATATATGCTAAACTCTAAAGATATGTGCTTAATGCCCCGATTAAACCAGATTTTGGATATCGGTATAGATTCGCTTAAAATTGAAGGTCGCAACAAAACCGAATATTATGCCGGTACGGTTGCAAGAGCATATCGTCAGGCTATTGATGACTATTATAAAAATCCTCAAAATTGGGATTATACAAAATATATGCCTGATTTGAACACACTTCAAACCAGAGGATATTGTTTGGGTTTTCACGATGGCAAATTAACCAACATCAGCCAAAATTATGAATATACCCGAACTTTGGGTGAATGGCTTTTTGCCGGCTCCATTGTTGAGTGGCAAGGCGATGATGCAATTTTTGAATTAAGAAACTATATCAACAGCGGTGAGTTTATTGAGTTTTTAATTCCGGGCGGACTTGACAATTTAAGACTGACATTAACCGAATTTGAAGATGCCGACACCGCAGAAATCACTTCAAGAGTTTCGGCCGGACAAGGCAAAAAAATCAGAATTAAACCGAATGCTTGGAACAAACCGATTGAACAAATCAAAAAACTTTTACCGCAATATACCATTGCCCGAAAAATCGGCGGATTAAACGGTGAAAACAAACAAATGTTTGACCGCAAACAAGATGAGTTTGAGAGTTTATGCAAAAAGTAAACTTTGGATTTTTTTCTTGCTTTTAAAAAAAATTTACTCTAATCTCATAAACAGATACAAGCAAAAATTTGTATTCAGTACCATAGTGGTACGGGCTTTCATCAGCTTTTATAGTCTTTGGTGCTAGGGTATAGCATCATTAATCTGTTACTTGCATAATGCGGTAACAGCAAATATATCCCCGATTATAGTAATATGGTTGGGGAGCTTTTAGTGTATGTTCAGGAGCCATATTATAAATATGAATCTAAAGACTAAAGGAATCATTTAAGACTATATGATTGATGAACTCCCTGACCATCTCTTTGAAGGTGGTTTTCTTTTAATTGTAACTAAAGAAAAAGGACGACAATCATATGAAAAAAACTTTATTAATGACAACAGCATTAGTGGCAGTCCTTATAACTACTGATGCATATTCTCAAGCAACACAAACACTTATTGTAAACGACAAGCAAACCGTTACAGACCAAGGAGATTGGGAACAGTCGTATTTGTACCAATCAATTAAGGTAGATCAAAGTGGTGAACTTGAGGTAAATACATCTGATATTAAAGGCGTACAAGGAATTACCGTTAATGGAAAATTGACGGCAAAAGACAGTATGCTGGAATCGGGAATTGATAATACTTATGGTTTTGTAGTTGCCGATGTGAACTTAACAGGTGCAAATGTAACACTTACAGATTCTGATTTGGAGTCAACCGGTAATATGACCATAAAAAATACCGATTTAACCGTTAATACATCTGAACTTGATGAAGAAGGTTGGGGCTATGGTCTTTGGGCAATGAATAATATTAATTTTGAAAATTCTAAAACAAAGCTTACAAAATCTTATATCGGCGTTGGTGTTGATGATATAATCATAAACGGCGGGCAATATGATTTAAGTGAGGGTAAAATAATTTCCGAACAAGGAAATGTTAATATTAAAAGCGGAACAATTAATATAAATTCAGGCCTAAATGAAATTTCGGCTTATGAAAAAAAGGTTACTGTTGACAAGGCCGTCATTAATGTTGCCAAAGATGCCACTCTTGAAATTGCAGCAAAACAAACATCATTAAACACCGGCGGAACAATTAATCTTGACGGAACATTAAAGGCCGGTTTAGCGGTCGGAGGTACAATCGGGTTTAAGTCCGATTCGGCAAAAATTGTCGGTGATGTCAATATGAGCAAAGGCGGTGTTATGGATATCGGTTTAAACAATGCCGTGGTTGACGGAAAAGTTAATTTTGCATCAGGTTCAACCTTAAAATTGTCCGTAACCGATGAAGGTAACGGTTCTCTTTCGGCAAATGGCATAACCGCACAAAAAAGCTCAAAACTTGCATTGACCGTCAGCAAGACAATGGAAATTGGTGACACTGCCAATGTTACATTGTTTAATACCGAAAATATCGACAACAAGTTTACCAATGAAATTTCAAATGCAAGATATAAAGTATCCACTCAAGACGGTAAAAATTATACCATAACATATGAAAATACCGCCTCTGATGTAGCAGGTGATACCGGCGGTTCAAGCGCCAATGTGTTAACGGCCAAAGCTTGGGACAGTGTATTATCTTCAAGTTTAAGCGGAATAACCAAAGCAGTTGCCGACAAGTTAAACGACTTGTCACAAAATGGCCAAGATAAAGAATATATCGAGGCTTTAACGGCAATTGCTCCCGATGCTACACCGGCCGTTGTTCAGACGGTAACCGAAAACTTAAACCAAGTGTTTGGTGCTGTTAAGACCAGATTAAGCGCAAGCCCTTCTTATCGGGGTTTGTCATCAGGTGATGCAACAGATTCAACCGGTGCGATGTGGGCTCAAGGATTGTTTAATAAATCAGAATTAAAAGATACATTCGATTCTCAGACCAAAGGTGTGGCTTTTGGTGTGGAAAAGAATGTGGCTGAAAATACAAAAGTCGGTATCGGTTATGCATATAGTCAAACCGAAATTGACGGTTTATATCGTTCAACTGATGTTGATACTCATACTGCATTTTTATATGCCGAATATAAACCGTCAAATTGGTATTTAAATGCCATTGCTACATACGGTATGTCAGATTATGCCGAAAATAAAAATGTTTCAACGGTTGTAGTAAATGCTGATTATGATGCGCAAACATACGGTTTGCAATTGTTAAGCGGATATGATATGCAAGTCGGCGGCTTTGGCTTCACTCCCGAAACCGGCTTGAGATATGTTCACATAGAGCAAGATTCTTATACCGACACTGCAAAACAAAATGTTTCAAGCAGCAATAACGACATTTTAACCGGTATTATCGGAGCAAAAATCAATAAGACAATTAAGCTTAATAACCAAGCATATATCACTCCGGAAGTTAGAGTTGCGGCAACTTATGACATGATAAATGATGATGCAAGTTCGGTTGTAACACTTGCCAACGGTTCGGCTTATACCGTTAACGGTGAAAGTTTGAAAAAATTCGGTGTGGAATTTGGCACTGCCGTAACGGCACAAATTAATGATAATTTTAATTTTTCACTCGGTTATGAAGGAAAATTCAAAAAAGATTATCAAGACCATACCGGACTCTTAAATGCAAAATATAATTTTTAAGCACTAATTGTAAAAACTCACACCTTGTAACTTTTTTGGTTACAAGGTGCGGGTTTTGAATCGAAAGGACTGCAATGATACAAAAAAATAATTTTATTACCGAATGTATAATGTTTATTTCGGCATTTTCCGGCTATATGATTTTTTTGATTTTAAGCCTGATTTTTTTAAATTATGCCTTTGCCATATTTGATGATATTAAGTATTTTAATTTGTGGGGGTTGCTTGCACTTACATTTTTTTGGATAATTTTTTCCATCTCGGTTAAAATTGAAGATACCGAAGAATATAATCTTCCAAAGCCCGTAAAACTGTGGACGGTTTATGTTTATCCGACGATTTTTAACATTTTGCTGGTGTCGTTAATTGCTAATAATTTTATGTTAAGCTTACAATATCAAAGAGTTTACAATCTGGTTTTGTTTTTGCTGATGATTGTTTGTGTCGGCTTGGAAAGTTATATAATCGGTACTTTTTTTGATGAACACCTTGAACATCATGAGTATAAGGGAGAGCATAATGAAAATATGTAATGTTATGCTTTCAAAAGGAAAAGGCGGTTTGCAACAAATGTCTGCAATTTATGCTTTGGCAATGAAGAACATGGGGCATAATGTTATCTCAATTATGCAAAAAAACAGCCCTTATATTGCAGATTTACAAAAGGAAAATATTGTTGTTAAAATATGTGAAAATCTCAATATTTTCCGATTGTGGAACACATATAAATTCATACAATTTATGCAAAAAAACAAAATGGATATTGTGGTTTGTCACGGAAAAAGAGCCATAAGCCTGATGTCAAATTCTTTTTTAAGATGGTTGATAAAGCCAAAATATAAAATTGTGGGCGTAATGCACAGCAAAAATTGTAACATAAAAAATAAATGTGACAAACTCATATTTTTAACCGACATACATTTGCAAAGACAACCTGATTTTATCAAACAAAAATCTTGTGTATTGGCTAATACAATTTTGGATATCGGTTGCGATAAAAACAATACATTGCATTCGCCTTTAACTTTCGGGGCAATGGGCAGGTTGCATAAAATTAAAGGCTATGACATACTTTTAAATGCCCTGCATATATTAAAAACACATGGCCGTAAATTTAAGTTTGTATTGGCAGGCACCGGAGAAGAAGAAAAAAACTTAATGCGCCAAATCAAAAAATTAAATCTGGAGAACGAAGTCAGTTTAACGGGGTGGGTTGATGATAAACAACAATTTTTTGATATGACAGATGTTTTTGTTTTATCTTCTCGTTCTGATGTGATGCCGCTTTCGGTTTTGGAGGCCTTTGCATATTCAACACCGGTTATAGCCACCCGATGCGATGGTCCCAAAGAAGTTATGTCGCAAGAATTTGATTTTTTACTTGTGCCGATTGACGATGAAAATGCTCTTGCGGCAAAAATGGAGCAAATGATAGAAAACAAAAATCAACTTTTGAGCTTGGGAAAAAAAGCAAAAAAAGTGTTTGTTGAGCAATATTCGTTTTTATCGTTTACCGCTAAATTGGCAAAGATATTAAATGAGGTTATAAAATGAGCATATGCAACTAGCGGATAAACTACAGCTTGTTTTGTTTTTTGTAAGCCAAAAAAGTGTTTTCTAAAAGCATAGCGATTGTCATAGGTCCGACACCACCCGGTACGGGAGTGATAAGTTTGGCTTTTTCTTTGGCAGAGTCAAAATCAACATCGCCACAGAGTTTACCGTCTATGCGGTTTATGCCCACATCAACAATTATGGCGTCTTGTTTTATCCATGAGCCTTTAATCAATTTCGGGCATCCGCAAGCCGAAACCAAAATGTCGGCCTGAGCCACCAAATTTTCCAAGTTTTTGGTTTTTGAGTGAGCAACGGTTACGGTACAATTTTTATTTAATAGAAGCATCGCAACAGGCTTGCCGACAATTTGTGAACGGCCGATAACAAGAGCATTTTTGCCTTCAAAATCTACATTTGCATTTTCGAGCAAACGAATTATGCCCTTTGGTGTTGCTGCAATAACGGCATTGTCGGAATTATTTTGTAAAAGCCCGATATTGTACGGGTGAAAACCGTCCACATCTTTTTCGGGACTTATCATATTTAATATTGCTTTTTCATCAATTTTATCAGGCAACGGAAGTTGTAACATAATTCCGTTTATTTTTTTATCTTCATTTAACCTTGCAACAAGGTTTTCAAGTTCTGCTTGCGTAACATCATTATCAAATAAAAATAACGATGTTTCAATGCCGATTTCTTCGGCGGCTTTTAATTTGTTTTTAACATAAATTTTGCTTGCCTCATTATCACCGGCCAAGACAACAGCCAAACAAGGCTTGTTCGTTAAAGCATCAACTTGTTGTTTCAGGTTTTGTCTTATGCTTAAAGCCAACTCTTTACCGTTTAATATATTAGCTGTCATTATTTATTCTCCGCCAGATTTAACAAATCATCATCTTTAAGTTTATCCGAAATTATCCTGATTTTTTTCCACTTGTCAAGCTCACCGCTTACAATTTCAAAATCAGACTTGGCGATTTTAAGTTTTTTTGCCAAGAAACTTATCAGCTCTTTGTTTGCTTTTCCTTTTTCCGGAACAGAAACTACCGATATTTTTAAAAACACATCTTCATTGGCATCAACGGTTGTGCCCAATATTTTACAACAAGAAGAGTTAGGCGTTAACCTAACTCTTAAAACATAACCCTTTTGAGTGTTTGTAAAAAACATCAAACCTTACATTACCATTTCTTTTAACACGGCAACCAAACGAGCCACAAAGAACAATGCCAAAAGCAAAATAAACGGTGCGGCATCAAAGTCGGCAAAAGGAGGAACTTTTGCTCTGATTTTTTGGTAAACCGGTTCAGTCGCTTTTTTCAAAATGTCCATAAATTTGGTTGCATATTTATTGTTCACACTGATAATCTTAAAATGTAACAACCAGAAAATAACAACTTCAACCACAACTACCTTAAAATAAAGGTCTACAATCAAAGCTATCACATCAAAAAAAGGAACAAGCAACATACCCATAATTTTTTCTCCTAAATATAATTAAAAACCATTACAATCTGTATCAAGTGATTCGTACTTTAACCTAAATGAATTCTTTCGTCCAGATAATTTTTTCATTTTCTCAGAAATTTCATCAGAAAGTAACAAATTTCTTTCTTGTGCGATATCATACGCAAGCTGATATTCTCGTGAAGCAATGTATGTATCGTCTTCTTTTTTCATTTCGTTTAACACATCTTCAAGCAATAAATCATAAAAATTATAGTCTTCGTCCAAATCTTCATCATCATCGTGGTCAATGCTTAAATTAATTTTTTGTTGCTTTGCGATATCATACCCGAACGGAAGCTTTTGCAAAGCTTTAAAAGCTTTATAATACGGAATTGCTCTTTCATATTCGGTCCGACTGATTTCAACATCGCTTTGATTGCGGGTTGATAATTTTACGGCACTGCGCATTTCTCTGAGCTTTTGCAATTTATAACGCAAGTTTCTTGCCGTTTCATCAGCTTTTGGGTGCCTGCAACCGTCAAGCAAAGATAAACACAACATCAACTCGGCTTCTCGTTGGTCCGTAGTTTCCAAAAATTTGTTTCGCACACTTAAATCATCTTCGGATACAAAACCATCGTTCATATTTTTTAATATGTCGGTTGTACTTTCCAACCAAGCAAAATATTCTTCCACGGAATTTGTTCCGCTGTTAATATTTTCTATATTGCCGGCAATTTCAAGTTGTAAAGTTTCGCTTGCCGACATTTTAGATGAACAAGATTGTTCAATTGAATTTGCCAATTCATACCTTAAATCAGAAGCATTGGTTTGCCGTCCGTTAATGCTGACAACCCGATTTTGCGGGGCAAAAACGGCTTCTCTGGTCAGCTCTCTTAATTCTTTTTCGCTTAAATTTCCGTAAGCTTCTTTTAACGAATATTTGATAATATCTGTTTGGCTTTTTGTTGCATAAGAATCAAAATTTTCTTCATATTCTTGCATATAATTCTCCTTTAGTCTTCAAAGATGATTTTTCCCTGTTCAAGCCAAATAATTTTATCAACAACCCAGTTGCTGATTTGTTCAATTTTTTCTAACTCAATTCCCATGGCAAGACCGGCATGACCGATAAAGAGTGTTTCATCGTCGGTTAAATCACTGTCGGAATGTCCCAATAAACACAATTCTTTTATAAGCTCTAAACAAGCTCTGCGATTGTTAAGAGTTTTAAGCTCGGATAAAATTTCTTCTTGAGAAGTTTCTTTAAAAATGTCTTCAAAATTTTCAATTTTGTAAGTCTTGGCGGCATCAACAATATATTTAATTTCTTGTTCGTCACGATTACCGTCAATGTTTGCCAGATAACACAAAGCTTTTAAAAAGACAATTTTTTGTTCTTTAGATAAATTTGCTACAAAATTGTTTGTTTCTAAGGTTTCAGTATAAGTCATATCTTTACTCCGATAACATCAATAACGACATATTATCCGAAAAACTTACCGTATTCAACAAAAAAGATGGTAGAACAAAATAAAAAATGTTTGAAAAAAATTAATCAATGTCATAGCATAATAGATAAAGTTAAACTAAAGAAAAATAAAAGAAAAAATATGAGTAAGAAATTTTTTATTAAAACTTTCGGTTGTCAAATGAATGTGTACGATTCGCATCGTATGGCCATTATGCTTGAAAACTTGGGTTTTGAAGAAACTTCGGTGCAATCGGAGGCTGATTTGGTTTTGTTTAATACCTGCCATATCAGAGAAAAAGCAGCCGAAAAAGTGTTTTCTGATTTAGGCCGAGCCTATCTTATCAAACAAGAACGAGCAAGCTTAAACAAAGATACCATAATCGGGGTAACAGGTTGTGTGGTACAAGCCGAAGATGAACAAATTGCAAAAAGAGCTCCATATGTCGATTTTGCTTTAGGTCCTTTAACATATCATCGTTTGCCCGAAATTTTAGCCAAAATCAGTCGTCAAAAGGGTCAAACCTTAATTGATACCGATTTTCCGGCCGAAGCAAAGTTTGATTTTTTGCCGCAAAATCGAGCCGAAGGCGGTTGTTCTTTTTTGGCGGTACAAGAAGGTTGCAACAACTTTTGTACATATTGCGTGGTGCCTTATACCAGAGGTGCCGAATATTCTCGTCCGGTGGAAGAAGTTCTTGAAGAAGCAAGACACTTAATTAAAACCGGCACTTTGGAAATTAATCTGTTGGGGCAAAATGTAAACTCTTATCACGGAGAAGATAAATCGGGCAAAGAACGCAATTTTGCTTATCTGTTAAACAAAATTGCCGAACTCAACGGCTTAAAAAGGCTTCGCTATACAACATCGTATCCGGCAGATGTTGATGATGATTTAATTAAATGTCATCACAACTTAAAACAACTTATGCCTTATTTGCATTTACCGGTGCAGTCGGGTTCAAACAAAATATTAAAAGCTATGAACAGAAGACACACCAGAGAACAATATCTTGAAAAGGTGGAAAAATTGATGATGGCAAATCCTGATTTAAGAATGTCATCAGATTTTATTGTCGGATTCCCCGGTGAAACCGATGAAGATTTTGAGCAAACCGTAAGCTTGGTAAATCAGGTACAATATATTCAGGCATTTTCGTTCAAATATAGCAGGCGAGCCGGAACACCTGCAGCCGTAATGGTAAATCAGGTGGAAGAAAAAGTTAAAAAACAACGATTGGATATATTGCAAAATTTGTTGTTTGATTATCAAACCAAGTTTAATATGTCTTGCGTGGGCAAAGAATTTGATGTTCTGTTTGAACAAAACGGGCGTCACAAAGGACAACTTATCGGCCGCACTCCATATATGCAAAATTTACATGCAAAAGCCGATAACTCTCTTTTAAACAAAATTGTACGCGTTCGGGTTGAGAGCGCAACAACAAACTCATTATGTGGAAAGGTGGTATAATATGGCAGAACTTAATATGGAACTTTTTAACAATCAATTGGTGCAAAAGCTTGTCGGAGTTTCCGATTCGAATTTGCGTTTAATTGAAAAAATGCTCAATGTCGAAATTTTGTGTTTCGGCAATCAGGTTAGCTTAAAAGGAAACCCGAAAGACATTGAAGATGCAAAAAACGCAATCAATATTTTGTATGAAAAAGTCAGCAAAAATATTGAAGTCGGAGAACAAGAAGTTAAGGCGGCTGTCAGAATATGCTCGGGCACCAATGATGAAAATGAGGCACAAAACCTAAATGAAATTGTCTTAAAAACCAAAAAACGATATATATATCCTCGTTCGGCAACACAAGCAAAATATATTCAGGAAATGCTTAAAAATGAGCTTGTTTTCGGATTGGGACCTGCAGGTACGGGTAAAACATATTTAGCGGTTGCATTGGCGGTTTCCATGATGCTTGAAGGTGCAATTGATAAAATCATACTTTCTCGTCCGGCGGTTGAAGCCGGTGAAAATTTGGGCTTTTTACCCGGAGATTTAAAAGAAAAAGTCGATCCCTATTTAAGACCTTTGTATGATGCCTTATATGAAATGTTACCCGCCGATGTGGTGGATAAAAAGCTTGCATTGGGTGAAATTGAAATTGCTCCGCTTGCTTTTATGCGTGGGCGTACACTTTCAAATGCGTTTGTCATTTTAGATGAAGCACAAAATACAACTCCGATGCAAATGAAAATGTTTTTAACTCGTTTGGGTGAAAATTCACGCATGGTGGTAAACGGCGATTTAAGCCAAGTAGACTTACCAAGAGGAACAATTTCGGGCTTAAGAGATGCTCTGGATACATTAAAGAACATCAACAATATCAGCTCGGTAACTTTTGGTGCCAATGATGTTGTTCGTCATGGCTTGGTTGCAAAAATTGTTAAAGCATATGAAGAAAAAACCAAGAAGATGCGAGATGAATAGTTTTGATGTTTTCTTTAATATTGAAGATTTGCGATGGACGGCGGAAATTAGCGCAATTTCCGCTCTTGTCGAAGATGTAAAAAAGGCCGTTTTGCAAGAAGTTTTGCCTGATGTTGATTTTTTATCCTTAAATAAAGATTTTGTCGTAAATTTGTGTTTAAGCGATGATAAAACCGTTCACAAGCTCAATTTAGAATTTAGAAACATAGATAAACCGACCAATGTTTTGTCTTTTGCCAACATTGACAGTGATGATTTTGATGATATGTTAGCCTTTGATGAAACGGTTGAGTTAGGTGATATCATTGTGGCTTTTGAAACTATGAAACAACAGGCAGATGAGCAAGAAATAAGCTTAAAAAATCATTTTTGCCACTTGATGGCGCATGGACTGTTGCATATTTTGGGATATGACCATATGGAAGAATCTGACCGATTGGAAATGGAGCAAATTGAAATTGCCGTGTTAAATAAACTAGGAATTGATAATCCGTATCAGGAATAAGATGGTAAATGGTGTGTTAGCAAAATTAATTGGCAATTATAAAAAAACAGCTCTTGTTTTGGGGTTTTTATCGGCGCTTGCTTTTGCCCCGACATATGCTTTTTATTTGTTTGTTGCATCGTTTTGTTTGGCATTTAAAATTGCCGACAATCTCGATTCGTATAAAAAAATCTGTGCATTTTCATATTGGTTCGGTTTTGCATATTTTATCAGCGGATTTTATTGGATAGGAAATGCTCTGCTTGTTGATATTGTGTCATTCGGGTGGCTTTATCCGATTGCTCTTTTTTGTATCGGCGGTTTTTTCGGTCTTTTTATGATACCTTCCTTTGCGGTGTGGCAATATTTTAAACATTGCTCTGTATGGAGCAAGATTTTTGCTTTTGCTTGCGTATGGGTTTTGCTTGAATGGGTAAGAAGTTTTATCTTTACCGGATTTCCATGGAATTTGCTCGGTACGGCTTTTGCCTTTAGCGATACCATACTTCAAATGGCATCAATATCGGGTACATACGGTTTAAGCTTTTTAGCTCTGATTGTGACCGGTTGCTTTTATGCTTTTTTAAATGGCAGAAAAAAAAGCGCTGTTGCCGTTTTATGTCTGCTTATCAGTTTTACGGTTATGTTCGGAATGTGGAGAATAAACGGTTATCAAAACACCGATTCGGACATTGTCGTACGCCTTGTTCAACCAAGCATTCCGCAAAATATGAAATGGAACAGAAAAGCCCTTGAAGATAACTTTTTTGAATATGTAAATTTAAGTGCGCAAAACGGCTTAAACAATGTCGATTTTGTGGTTTGGGGCGAAACCGCTTTGCCTTTTGATATCAAGCACAATTACGAATATCAGGAAGTCATAAAAAAAGCCGTTCCGACAAACGGTTATCTTTTGACCGGTGTTGTGCGTTTTGATGTCACGGGCGGTGTATATCGACCGTATAACTCAATGTATGTTATTGATGATAAATCAAATGTAGTCAATTTTTATGATAAAAATCATCTGGTGCCGTTTGGCGAATATATCCCGTTCAGAAAATATTTGCCCTATTGGATTCGGCCGATTGCCAACAGTGTTGCCGAATTTGCCACCGGTGAAAAATTTAAGAACATCACATTGGAAAATTATCAGCCTTTCGGAGCTCTGATTTGTTATGAAATTATATTTCCCGATGAAGTAATAAACCGAAAAAACAAACCTGAGTGGCTTGTGGTTTTAACCAATGACGGGTGGTACGGTAAAAGCTCAGGGCCATATCAGCATCTTGTTGCCACAAGACTAAGAGCCGTGGAAGAAGGTATAACAATTGTAAGAAGTGCAAATTCGGGTATAAGTGCGGTTATTGACCCTTTGGGAAGAATTTTAAACCAAATTCCTTTGCATAAAAAGGCGTATTCGGATATTAAATTGCCCGAGCAAAAAACCTTATACACAACTTATGCAAATGGCGGTAAAAAAATATTTTTTTCAGCTATCCTGTTGATTTTATTGTTTTTACTTATACAACGCAGGGTTGTATATTATAGAAAATACAAAATACCAGTTGACACCAAGGCAATATAATGTTATATGGTATATACAATGTTATAGAAAGGACTTGAACTATGAACTCAGATATTGATTTATTTCCGTTTTCCCGCTCTACAAGCGGAGCACCCAATCCGGTAGATGTACATGTCGGCAACAGAATCAGGCTTCGTCGTACATTGCTTGGTTACAGTCAACAATTTATGGCTCGCAAATTGGGGTTAACATTTCAACAGATTCAAAAATATGAAAAAGGTTGCAATCGGGTAGGGGCAAGCCGTTTGTGGGATATCAGCAAGGTTTTGAAAGTGTCGATGGACTTTTTCTTTGAAGATATGGACAAAGATATTGAATATCAAAGCCCGATGATGCAAACCATGCCGGACGGCGAAGGCTATTTAATGCTCAATGAAGAAGTTGATGAGCTTGAGTTAGACCCTATGAAAAAGCAAGAAACAATGGAGCTTGTTCGTGCATATTATCGTATCACAAACAGAGCTCTTGCCAAACAGGTTTTTGATTTGATTATAAATTTATCAAAAACAAGTTCTAAGCTTGCCGATGAATAACACTTGAAAAACAGATAAAATTAGGCTAAACATATTCTCTGTAAACTTTTTTATGGGGAATTTTTTATGCAAGAAAACAATCAACCGAAATTTTTTGGTCGTCGTAAAGGGCGAGTTATCAGAAAAACCAAAAGCACATTGTTAGAATCTTTTTTACCGGTAATCAAAATTGATGAAAGTACGGTTTTTGATAAAAAAACAATGTTTGGTAAACCGGTTGAAAAAATAAATCTGGAAATAGGTTTTGGTGATGGTGTACATTTAGCCGGTCAAGCTTTAAATTATCCTGATATCGGCTTTATCGGAATAGAAGTGTTTAAAAACGGTGTGGCCAATTTGTTAACTCTTATCACCGGCATTAAAGACGGCAAAGATTTGCCCGATAAGATAAAGTTGCTCGACAATCGAGAGGATAATATCCGAGTTTTTGATGACGATGCCAGATTGTTGTTTGATAAAATTCCCGATGGTTTTGTTGACAGAGTGTTTTTGTTGTTTCCGGATCCTTGGCCGAAAAAAAGGCACGCATCTCGCCGATTCGTTAATGAAGATAACTTAAAAGCATTGGCCAGAATTATCAAAAAAGGCGGAATTTTGCGCATTGCTACCGACCATAAAGTTTATAAATCGTGGACTTTAAGGACGATGAATAACTGCCCTGATTTTAAGTGGACTGCCAAAACCTCGGCTGATTGGCGCAACGAACCTTCAGATTGGGTAAAGACCAAATATCAGCAAAAAGCCATACGAGAAGGCAGAAAGCCCGTATTTTTTGAATATGAAAGAGTTTAATATTCCGGATATGTCGTAATTGTCGGGTTTATGTTCGGCTCGGTGATTTTATTTATATCCTCAAGCGGATATGATTGCACATCATAAATGCGATTTCCGCCCTGATATAAAGTATTTTCTATTTTGTTTTGCATTGTTTCGGGACTTACCGCAAACGGCGGCGGATTTTGTTCGGCAGTTTGGTTTACGGTTAAATCTTTTGATGATGAATCTGTTTGCTCGGATAAAGAGTCTGATGTTTTAGTTTTTGTGTTGTTTTGTTCTTGCGGTATGCTGACAATGGGGTCTCCAAGAGGGTTGGGAGCATTGTAGGGTTGCTTTATTAAATAACTGTCAATGTTGCCGTCCGGAAGTTCTGATTCTCCATAAACAACGGTTGGCGCTTGAGCATACAAATTGGTTGAAAGTAAAGTTATAAAAGCAATCAATTTTAACATAAAAAATCTCCTTTTGCTTTATAACTATACTTTCAAAGCAAGCATTTCAACATATAAGCTTAGTTCATATTGGCAATTGTGTTAAAAATGTTTTCATAATCAGAATTTGCCGGTGTCGAATTTTGATAATAACCGTTTTTTAAGATAATTTCGTGCATATAAGTAATGGCAAAAAGACGCACCGAACAGGTAAACCCGAGTTTTGGGTCTTTGTTAGCGGCAATCAGTTCAAAAAGCTTTTTTCGTTTGATGTGTTCTTTTTTACAAATGTCATCAACGGCAGTCCATTCCGGTGCGGCCAGACGCATGCTGGTTTTTTTATCAAACACCGAAATTACACGATTAGTAAGCTTTGTCATAAATAAATCTCCAATAAAATTATTCTACCATAAGTAGTCACAAAAACATTAATACATCAACAATGAAGTAAAAGCAATATAATTTTTTATTTTTTTTTAATATAAAAAAACAGCCCAAAACCTAAGGCTTTGAACTGTTGATAAAATCGTGAAATGTATTATTGAATAATAACTATAGAAAAAGAACCGCTAATTTCACCACCTTCGCTTAAACCTGCAGGAATATTTAATGTTCCATGTAATTTATTCTCGAATAAACGGATAGAGCTAAGATAAGCAAAACCATCGACATCTGATTCAACTCCGCTTAACTCAATTGTTTCAGGCGCAATCAGTGTATAATCATTAGTTAAATCAGCGTCGATACCGTTACATAAGGCAGGATTATAATCTGTTATGTTAGCAACACTTCCTGTTGTGTATCCTTCTGTATCTGCGGTACCGGCACCAAAATATCCGGTATTATCATCTGCTCGAAGATATATATTACCGAAATTTAATTCGCTACACGAAAAAAAAGAAGTGGCTACAATATTGCCAATTACTTGTACATTAGCTGATTCGTTACTAGCAGCATTTACATTTGTTGCAGTGAGGAGTGCCACAGCGCTCAAAAGAAAATATTTTCTCATAATTTTAAATCCTTTACAAAAATTAAGTTTAAGTACATTTGAAAGGCAAAAAATCACCTTTCAATACGCATCATAAACCGTTTTTTTTTTTTGCAAGTAAAAAGAGTCTAATTGTGAATTTAAATCAAAAATGAGGTGACGGTATGTTCTTCTTTACTGTCATACCGATGCCCAAGCTTTAGCTTGGAATAGACACCGGTATCCAGGGATAAAAGTAGCTATATTACCACCTGGACTCCGGCATCAAGTGCCGGAGTGACAGTTAGGAGGTATGTTGCAAAGTATGAGGCTAAAAACAAATATTTTTTAAAATTAATGTAGTGCATATTCACCCCGCGGTCATACCGGTGCCCAAGCTTTAGCTTGGAATAGACACCGGTATCCAGGGAATAATTTAGCTATTTAATTTAACCTGGACTTCAGCATCAAGTGCCGGAGTGACAGTTAGGGGCGGTTTCAAAGTATGAGGATAAAAAACAAATATTTTCCGATTATTATTAATCTGAAAGCTTTTGATTTTGCTCGTTATATTCTTAAAAAAAGGGGTTACAAATCCTGAATATCTTTAATACTGATAATAAGCCGTTTATTAAACCTCAAACAGATTTTACATAAACTATCCAGATGCATTTCGCCCTTACCGATAAGCCATCGTTTGAGTTTCAGCTCAGATACATTTGCCATTTCGGCCAGTTTTTCCAAGCTGATTTTTTCTTCGATACTGATACGGCAGATTTGTCTTGCCACACTTTGGATTAATTTTTTGCGATAATTTCTTCTGATACTTAAATTTTGT